>CAKOWQ010000002.1:0-87500 GCA_934122395.1 uncultured Bacilli bacterium
TAGTGTGAACTTTATCTATATTATTAAATAATACTTGTTTATCTTCCATAAATATCTCCTCTACAAATTACTATTTATCTGTCACTTCTATGTATAATTATATCATATTTTTCTTTATTTTTTTTAACAAAGTGTATATATGCTAACAAAAAGGGTTTTAGGGTTTCCTTAACTATCAGCAAATGTTAGGAGTACATTTGCAGTGCTGGCTAAGACATAAGTCTTAGTCTGCACCAAGACTTCCTTTTCATCTTTCTTTAACTTGATACTTACTTTTCCAGTTTATATTTTTTAAATTACATAAGTAATCATTATAATCTTTTCCACTTTGTGCTGGAGCATCAATTATTTTATAACTATCTGATAAAGAATATTCTAATGCTTTAGTTGCTAATCTTCCTGTATTATCATTATCAAAATGCACTATAATTGTATCTATATTTTGGTTATTCTTTAAATATGTTGTTATTGTTTTAGGAACTTTACTCCCTATTACATCTTTTGAAGTTTGATAAACTCCTGCAAGAGATAACAAGTTTTCTTCATCCCATTTTTCATTTTTCATTTCTTTTATGGTGGCATAAGATAACAAATCAATAGCACTTTCAAATATATGAACTTCATTATTTGAAATAATTGACTTTAATTTAAAAGAAAATGCTTTATCACTACCATAAGCATCACACATATATCTACTTGCATTCGTTCCTCTAACACCTGCATATCTAGGATTATTTTCTTCATCAAATCCTACAAAAACCACATTGTTATGTGGATAAGTTTGATAAATATAACCTTTATTTATACATTCTTCTACTATAGTTTTACTTATTCCTCTATCAGTTAAATAAGTAATTACCCTGTCATTATATTTAGATTTGTTTGGTAGAACTAACTTTTTTATCTTTTCTTTTTCAGTTAGTTCTATTTTTGATATATATTTTTTCTCTATTCCTTTTTGATTAATTAAGTGTTCTACTGCCTCTGTAAAAGAATATTCTTCAACTTGTATTAAATATTCCAGTGCAGTAATACCACCTATTCCCCTAGAAAACCAATACCATTTACCATTACTTATCTTTAAACTATCATGTGTTCTTGTATGATAAGTACCTCTTGATTCATATACTAATTCATCTGGATTTTTATTTTGTAAGTAAGATAATACATCTATTTCTTTAGCTTTATCTATCTGCTCTTGAGTAAAGTATGCCATTATCTTTCCTCTTTATCTTTTTGCTTTTTCTCTCTTGTTATAGTTTCTTTTAAAATAGGTAATATCTTTTCTTCAATATTATTATAAAAGTTACTATTAAAGTTATTTATATCTACTAAATATTTTAATTGTTCATTGTCTTTCATTTCATTAAAAAAGTCATATAAGTATCTTGTACCACCACTATCTAATATTTCTTTAACTAATAATGGGCTAAAAGTTTCATACTCTCCTAGTCCATATTTTTGTTTTAAACGATAACAAAAATCATAATAGTTTAGTTCTTCTAATGTATCACTTATAACAATATATTTATTATCATCTTTACAACTTAATAGATGTTTATCAACATATCCTCTACATAATTCATTTATATCTTCTTGTACTAATTCTTCTACTTCCTTATGAATATCAAAATCATATTCAAGCCAAGACTCATATAGGTATTTTAAAGTGTTATTTCTTTCAAGAAGTGCTTTAATTTCATATCTATCAAGAATATCACTATCAATATATAAATCTTTTATTTCCTGTTTTAAAGTTATTTCATAAGTTTTATTTATAATACTTAAAGGATCTAATTTTATTATTTCTTGAATAAATTCATTATATTCTTTTTCTAATTTATTATTTAATTCTTCTAATAATGTTTTATTTGATTTCATTTCTTCCTCCATTCTAAAAAGATATTAACTTTTATTGTCAATATCTTTATCAAAATAATTCATTCTGTTTAATGTATATAACATTTCATATTGTCCTTTAAAAAACATTTCTTCTAATTCTATATACTTTTGAGTTAAATGATTTTTTAGTATTTCTATTAATGCTAAACATTCTTTACTATTTAAGTTATTAGGATTTGTACTTTCAATAATCTTGTTTACATTAGGATATTTTTTTAAAAGTTGTTGATTAGTCATTTCTAATTTAGAATATACTTTATTTTTCTTTTGTAAATCTAATTGCATATCAGAAACAAAATATCCAAAAGTTTCATAACTTGTCTTAAAAAAACTTTTCATCTTTTTCATTTTTAATATTCCTATCATTTATTAATGCAACAAAAGGAACACCTAAAGCCCAAGCCATCTTATCAATAGTATCAATAGGAGGATTAGCTTTTAACTCTCCATTTTCCAACTTTTTAATATATTGTCCTTTTTTACCAAGATATGATGCTAATTCATCCTCATCCATTCCTCTTATAGTTCTGTAATATCTAACATTATATGAAATTATTTTTTTTAATCTTTCATTTGCTTTAGCAACTCTTTTGTTTCTTTCTTTAACTCTTTCTACATCCACAATACTTCCACCTTTCATAAAGCATTATAAAACTATAAGTAATATTTAACAAATGTGCAAATTATCTTTCATAATTGTTTTTATACATTTGTCTATTTTGTTCCACTTCTTCTACTTCATCATCTAATATTTCATTAGTTTTCTCATTCATATTTAATAATCTATTAACTTCATTTAATCTTTTTTGTTTATCTTTTAACTCTTCTTCTTGATTAAATGGTTTGCCAAACTCTAATTTTGCTTTTTCAAGTTGAGTTTTTATTGTTTCAAGTTCTGTTTGAGAGTCTAATAAATGACTTGATATATTATCTAGTGCATTATCAATTCTTGTAATATTTCCAAGTTCACTATTTCCTAGATTAACTACAACAGTAGAGTTTCTTTTTAAGATTAAGTTATATTCTTTCATAAAAGCAAAGAACTTTAACTCCATTTTAAATCCTTTATATTCTCCTATCTCTTTTGTTTCATCACTTATAATACTTTTGCATTCATCAATTATCTTTGCTCCTGCATCTTGCTTTTCAGAATATGTTATTCCATTAATAATCATACCAGTAAAACTATCTTCATTACTATAATTATTATTTAGATATTCAATATCATTTTTATAATTTTCTATTTCTTTTTCTAGTTCTTTTATTCTATTAGGATACTTCTTTTTTATTCTATCTTCTAAATCATATTGTTCATTTAGATAGCTTTGTTTTAAAAGTTTTAATTTTGATACTTGAGTATCTAACTCGGTTTTTTCTATTATTAGTGGATTACCAGCTGCAAGTGCTTTTATTTCTGCATAAGAAAGTGCTACTTCATCTATATCTTCAGCACTTCTAACAGGTGTTTTAGATGTCATTATTTGAGATATGAACTTCTGTTTATTCTCTACTAACTGATAAAGGTAAGCATCAAATGTTTTTTCTGTTACATATCTATAAATATATACTTCTTTATTTTGATTTCCTTGTCTTATAATTCTTCCACTTCTTTGTATTAAATCACTAGGTCGCCATGGACAATCTAAATCATGAAGTGCAATTAATCTATCTTGACAGTTTGTTCCAGCACCCATTTTAACAGTGCTTCCCATTAAAACTCTTACTTGTCCTGCTCTAACTTTTGCAAATAATGCTTGTTTTTGTAATTCTGTATTAGCATTATGGATAAATTCTATTTCATTTTCTGGTATTCCTTTTGCTACTAATTTGTTTTTTAAATCAGTGTAAGCATCAAATGAGCCATCACCTTTTGGTGTTGATAAATCGCAAAATACTAATTGAGCAGATTTTTTATCTTTTGTTTCTTCCCATATTCTATAAATATTTTGAGAACAAGTATCTATTTTACTATTCTCATAATCTGGTAATAATTCATTTATTAGTCTTTGATCTAGTGCTATTTTTCTACCCTCATTAGTGATTTTAAGCATATTATCTTCTTTTGAATCTACTTCTCTATTTCTTACTTTTTCAGCTCGTTCTCCTAATGAATTTACTAAATCCAGTTGTGTTTGACTTGGTTTTATTACTACATTTTCATAATTTGCTTTTGGTAATGGCAAATTTAATGTATCAGATGTTTTAATATCAGCGACTTCTATAAACATATTCATTAACTCTGGTAAGTTATAAAACTTGGCAAATCTTGTTTTAGTTCTATAACCAGTTCCCTCTGGTGCTAATTCTATTGCAGTTACTGTTTCTCCAAAAGTAGATGCCCAAGCATCAAAATGTTGTAACCTACTTTCTATTAGTTTATCGTATTGTAAGTATCTTTGCATAGTGTATAGTTCCACCATAGAGTTAGAAATTGGTGTTCCAGTCGCAAATACTATTCCTTTTCCACCAGTTATTTCATCTAAATATCTACATTTCATAAACAAGTCACTAGACTTTTGTGCTTCCGTTTGAGCAATACCACCTACATTTCTCATTTTAGTATAAAGATATAAGTTCTTATAATAATGTGCTTCATCAACAAATAATCTATCTACACCTAACTCTTCAAAAGTAATTACATCATCTTTTCTTGATGTACTATTTAGATTTGCTAACTTTTTCTCAATAGACTTCTGTGTTTTCATCAATGCTTTAATACTAAATCTTTCTCCGTTATGATTTTTTAAATCCTCAATTCCTTTTAATGTATCTTGAAGTTGCTGCTCTAATATGGCAACTTGCCTTTTAATGGACATTGGTATTTTTTCAAATTGAGAGTGTCCTATAATTACTGCATCCCACTCTCCAGTAGCAATTCTTGAACAAAACTTTTTTCTATTTGCTGTTTCAAAATCTTTTTTAGTTGAAACAAGTATATTAGCACTAGGATATAATTGCAAGAACTCACTAGCAAATTGCTCTATTATATGATTAGGTACTACAAATAAACTTTTATTGCAAAGTCCTAATCTTTTACTTTCCATAGCACTTGCTACCATTTCAAAAGTTTTACCAGCACCAACTTCATGAGCTAGTAAAGTATTTCCACCATATAAAACTCTTGCTATTGCATTTACTTGATGTGGTCTTAATGTTATTTCTGGATTTATTCCATCAAATGTTATATGACTGCCATCATATTCTCTTGGAATTATTGCATTAAACTTTTCATTGTAAAGATATGTTAATCTTTCTCTTCTTTCTTGGTCATTCCATACCCAATCTTGAAATGCCTGTTTAATTTTATCTTGTTTAGCTTGAGCTATTGCTGTTTCTTTTTTATTTAATACTGCAACTTTTTTCCCATTTTCATCATAGTTATAATCAAAGATTTTAGTATCTCTTAAATTAAGTGCATCTTCTATTAGTCTATAAGCATTAGCTCTATTTGTTCCATAAGTAGATGTTACAGCAATAGTATTCCTATCACAACTTTTATTTTCAATGTTCCATTCACCAGTCATATCAGAATAATGTGCTTTTACATCTCTTCTAGCATAGATACTAGCATCTATTAACTCTAAAATAAAACTAGTAATTATATCTTCTGGTATCCATGTTGCACCTATTCTTATACTTATTTCAGTAGGTGGAATATCTTTTGGAATAACTTTCTTTAAGTATTCTACATTGATTTGATAACTATTATCTTCAAATGCAAACTGTCTTGCCACTTTTAGTTTTTCACGAACATTACCAGATAAATACTCATCAGCAGTAACCCAATGATTAGAATTACCATATTCAGGTACTCTAAATATTTCTCCTTCTAGTTCTTCAAGCATTTTGTCTGTATCCAGTCCACATAACTTTTGCATATATGATATATCAACTTTTGCTTTTTCTTGTATTGATACTATTAAAGCATCTCTTGCATTTTCAATAATTCTTTCTTTTGATTTCGGTTTAATTGTTCTTTTGTTAAATAAATCAGCTTTTCTTTTTAGATTTCCATTTTCATCTAAAACTTCAAGTGAACATAAAAGAAAATAACTTCCATCATTTGAAAATACACTAGCATTACCACGACTGTTGATAAGTCCATACTTTTTAACAAACTTATCATATAATTCGTTTAACTCTTTTTGTTTATCTTGTATTTCTTCATCACTAGCATTATCTAGCTGCAAGTTAATAATTTCTCTTGTTATATCTCTTAATTTAACTAAATTCTTAACTCTATTTTCAGCAGTTTCTGATAAGTTTTGAGGATACATTCTACTATTTTCTCTATAATAAATTACATTATCAATTAAAGCATAAGAAAAGTTTTTTACATTTATATCAGCTTCAATAGATAAATCTTCATTATCTGCTATATCATCAATCTTATAATCTTTTATTTCTGCTTTAACATTTGGTATTGCATTATTAAGCATTTCTTCTAAATTCATACCATCTACAGGAATACAAGCAGGTTCTTCTCCAAATGGTGTTGATATTAATTCCATTTTTCCTAGTATCATTTGTGGATTATCAACGAAATATTTATTTATTCTTAAATTATTTTCATCAGTATCAATATTTATCCAGTCTGGCATTATATCTGTAATTGAATCTCTTTTTTGAAGAAATATTATATCTGATGTAACTGTTGTTCCAGCACTATCTTTAAATACATTATTAGGTAGTCTTATAGCACCAATTAAATCTGCTCTGCTTGCTACATACTTTCTTACATCATCATTCTTTTTATCCATAAATCCTTGAGATGTAATAAATGCTATTATTCCTCCTGGTCTTACTTTATCTATGGCTTTTGCAAAAAAGTAATCATGTATTAAGAAGTTTCTCATATCATATTTCTTATCGCTTACAGGAATATTTCCAAATGGAACATTTCCTATTGCAACATCAAAAAAAGAATTTGAATAGTTTACTTCTTCAAATCCTTTAACTGCGATAGATGACTTTTGATATAACTGTCTTGCTATATTTCCACTAATTATATCTTTTTCTACTCCATATATTTTTAACTTATCATTATTCGGTAAAAGTCCAATAAAGTTTCCTATACCACAACCGGGTTCTAATATATTCCCTTTATCAAGTCCCATATTGGATAAAGCTTTATACATTGCTTTAATTACCACTGGTGGTGTATAAAAAGCTGTTAAAGTTGATTCTTTTGCTTGAATATATTCTTCTTCAGTTAGAAGTTCTTTTAATTCATAATACTCATCAGTCCATCTATCTGGATCAAAAGCATCTGATAATCCACCCCAACCAACATAATTAGAAAGTATTTCTTGTTCTTCACTTGTAGCATATCTATTTTCTTTCTCACACTTTCTTAAAACATTTATTGCTTTAATATTATTTCTATACCTTTCTTTTGGTGTTCCCACTCCTAAATAATCAGTATGTATCTTGTAATTTATTCTATCTTCTAATGGTACTTCTGGATGAAGAACATAACTAACTTCTCTTGGTTTTGTTTTAATAGGAACTTCTATTTTATCTTCTTTTAAATCATCAATTATTAAAGTATTATCTTTATTATTTATATCCTCTAATACTTCTTCTTTATCAACACTTAAATCTAATACTTTATCATCAAAGTTATGATAATAAACATATATACTATCTGGAGTAACCCTTATAGCAAAGTCTTTATCTTTTTCAAGCATTTTAAATAGTTTATTACTTTCTATTTGCTCTTTTAACCTTAATTCACTTGTTTTATCAGTATTAAAATATGTAAAACTAGTATCGTGATTAGTATTATTACTACTTTCTAATGATATTGTTAGATTTCTTTTTTTAGATTTAATATGTTCCCATTTTTCTAATTCTACTTTTTTTATTTCAAAACTATTTTCCCATATTGTATCTTTAGAACACTTATTAAACATATCAACTATAACATCAGCAAACTCTTGCTCTTTAGTGGCAAACAAAGATAACTGTGCTTTCTCACTTCTTGGCATTACTATTTTTTCTTTTTCAGTTGGTAATTTAGTTTCTTCCTTTTCATATTTATTAGCATAGTTTTTTAATTTATTATAATCTTCCTCATTTAATAATGTGGGAATATTATTATCATTATAATTAAATAATTCATCAAATATAAACTTATAAAACTCTTTACCATACCAAATATTATCATCATCCATTGCTATCAGATTATCTTTATCATCATACATCAATTCAATATCATTTATCTTGTATTTATTTAATACATCATAAAGTAATCCTATTTCTCCATCAGTTTTATCATACATATAAATAACTGAAGAAAATTCATCATTAAATATTTGTTCTAACTTATCAAATAAAGCATCTGTTGATAATCCTTTATTAAACCAATCTGCCTCTACTATTTCGTTTTCCCAGGTATCCTCATTTGTTCTAGTTCCTAATTCTACTGTTGCTATTCCATTTATATAATGAAGTTCTACACAGTATAAATTAGTTTTAACTCTTGCTACTGTAAATGAGTTAGTATCATCTAAATCTTCTAAATTAGTTATTAACTCACTTTCAACAATATCTTTTCTACTATCTGAAAAAAGAATACTGTTGTTAGTATTCTCTTGATTTAGTTGAAGATTAACTCCCTCATCACTATTTCCTCTGCTTGATTCTTCAAGTTGTTCATTAGTCCTGTCCACTTCATTGGATCTTCCATCTTCAAGTTCTCTGTTATATTCTCTTGTGCTATCAATTCTTTCATTATCAAGTTCACTCTCATCTCGGCTGTTGTATCTATCTCCAATAGGTGTTCTGTTAGTGTATCCTTGATTTTCATTTGCTCGTATAAAGGTTTCTTCTTGCTCTTTAGGTAATCCAACCTCATAAAACCATATTTCCCTATGTTGAAGTTTCTCTCTTTCACTTTCAAGTTCGGTATCTTGTAATCTCCTACTGTTTTGTAAGTTATCATTTACTTCACTCCTCTCCTTTAATTCATCTTTAGCATAAACTATATTTTTATCATTATCAAATGTACGAATTTTTTCTATTTCGCTTATTCTTATATTTTTTAATGTTTCATAAATATTAAGCAGTGTCATTTTACTTATATCACTTGTAGCAGTTCCTAAACTTACAACACTCTCTATATCTTGAAACATTATAATATCTTGAAAATCAGTATATAAAAACTCTTTATCAGCATTACCCACACATTTATTTATAAGCATATAAGCAATACTTTTTTGAAGTAAGTTTTTATATTTTTGAATAATTAAATCATTATCTATATTTATGAGTCTCGTATTTTCTTTATTATCTAGTAAATAATCAATATAATCTGTTATGTTATCTTCCACTAAATTAGTTGCAACTGATTTTAAACTATCAATAAAAGTATCTTTATTTTCTAATTCTCCATATCTATTTTCTAGTGCCTCTACAACTTGATCTTGATAAGCTATTCCTACATTCCAAACTCTAACCTTTTTACCTTTTCTACCATACATACTTTGAGTATCTGATACATCCCATACATATCTTATAGATGGTTTGCCATACTTTTCAGTTATTAGTGCTATACCACTATGACCTTTTTTAATTATTCTATTTAATTTACTATTCCAAGTATCATAACTAGCACAAGCTATAGCAGTTGGTCTTTGAGCATATATAAGTAATTGCTCATCAAAATCATACTTATAGTTCTTTGAGGCACAACTTAAAAACGATTGCCATTTTCTTGAATCAGAGGTTATATCAGCAATCGTTTCATTATAGACTTCTTTAATATCTACTAATGTTGTAGCCATTTAATTTACCTCTCTTTCTTTATTTTTTTTGTTCTCTATTTTCAATTAACTTACTATAATAATCTTCTACATTATCATTTTTTTCAGCTCGTAATAATAATTGCCAAATCATATCACTTGCTTCGTTAGGAAAAAATCTTACATCTACAAATTCTATATCATCATTATTAACTCTTGGTACTGAATATGTAAGTAATTTATTCTTTAATTTTTCTGCAGTTGTTGAAAACTTTTCATCTTCAATATTCATCTTTATATTAAAATCTAAAATACCAACTAATTGATTAAATAAATCTTTACATAATGATAATTGTGTAGATGGTGTTCTTGTTTGATGTGGCATTATATCTTCACTCCTCTCCTAATTGTTTTTGGGAATATTACTAAACAATCATCTATTTCTTCACTTTTGTTACTATTCCCTAATAATTCTCCTCTAATTTCAATGTATGTATTTTTATTTATTTCTGGGAAATCATTTATACAAGGTGTAAATAATATAAATGATATATAGTTATTAACTCTTTCAATCTTATTATCATTTATAACTTTCATCTTTGTAGGTATTTCTAAAATAAATCTTGTAAATAATTCATTATCAAATACATCTTTCTTTATAACTTTACCTGATATTTTTATTTCATTCATCTTTCATCACTCCTATCTTTATCTTTATTTAACGACACTTGTTCTACTACTTTACTTTCTTTTATTTCTACATCTATATTTTTAGATAGTTTATCTTTTATATCTTTAACTGTAATACTATCTAATGTATCTTTTAATATTCTTCTAGCTTCTTCTTCATTTTCTGCTACTACAGTTATTTTCATTCTTTCGTATAAATTAACATTAAACTCATAATTATTCATTTTCTTTTCCTCCTTTTATTTCTTCGCTATTACTTAAAAAAGCAATTATTTGTCTATTCTTAATTGCTTTCTTTAAATCTAATAAAATAATTATTTCATTACCATTTACATCTTGTATTTTTGTTAAATCATCTAATTTTATATTTAAAATATCTTTTTCAGTTTTAAATCCTGCTTTAAATATTTTCTCTAATACTTTTGTTATTTGACTTAAATTATACTTATTCATAGTTTTCCTCACTTTCTAGTTCTAAAATATAAACTATTTGCTTTGTTTTATCAGTTTGACTACAAGTAATTAAAGTTAAAGTATTCTTTTTATTATCTCTATGAATTACAACTTTTCCTGTCTTATCAACATCATATTTTCCTGCTACTTTATATGTATATTTAATATTATTAAAATAAACATAGGCAACATCATCATTGCTTAATTTATATAGATTTTTAAAATATGATATATAACTATTTCCAGAATGAGCAGCAATTATAAGATTTCCATTTTTAACATCTGGCATATCACTACCCTTTATTACTTGTAAGTTTTTATTAACATTATTACCTTTATCATTGATATTTAAAAATCCTCTTTTTACATTTATTTTAGGTATTTCAAGAACTCCAATATAACTATAATTTGGTGTTTTCTTTTCTTCTTGTTTTGGTTGTTCTTGAGTATCTTCATCATCAATATCAACTTTTATTACTTCAACTTCTTCTTTACCAATATTTAAAAACTCTTGGGCTTTTTTATAATCTCTTAGTTCTATGTAATAGTTATAACCAATTCTACCTATATACATAAAAGCACCAGTTAAGAATATGAAAGAAGCAACTAGTTTAATTAGTTGCTCCCTTTTATTTACATTTTTATTTTCTTTTGTTCTTTTTAGAAACATAAAGAAATACCCCCATTCCTACTACCATACAAGTAACACTAATTACTGTATATAGTTTACTGTTATTAGCCATAGTGTTTGGTACTTCAACTATTTGTTCATTAGTTAAATTAGCTTTAACTATTTCTCCATTTTCTTTGATTTCAAACTCTATAACTTCATCTGTTATTTGGTAACCAGTTGCACTTTCTTTTTCAATAATATGTCCTTTTCCTATAAATAAATCTTTAATGATAATTTGACCATTTTCATCAGTAAGTCCAGAGAATATTAAAGTAGATTCTATTGTTCCATCTTCTAGTTCTTTATCTGAATAGATTTCTATTAAAGTATTAGGAATTGGTTTACCACTAACTAAATCTGTTTTAGTAAATTCTAAAGTTCCTTTTTTATAATAGTTTTGTAATTCTACATCTTTAACTATTTCTTTAGTATATTGATCTTTATACTTTAACTCAAAAGTATATATTTTTTCATCTAACACATGATTATTATCTGTTGATTTCTCTTTTATATAGTATTTTCCAAGCTCAAGCCCATCAATAGTTGCCTTACCATCAGCAGTAATAACAGTTGTTATCAATTCATCTTTTGAATATTTTTTCTTACCACTAACATAAATATCCTCGTTAGCATAAAGTTCTAATTCAACTTCGCTTAATAATATCTTTTTGTATCCAAAAGTATTATTATCTATAATTAGCTTTTCTCCATATTTAGTGATATTTAATTTTCCTTTAACTCTTTCATTCGCAAACTTAACTACTAATAAGGCACCGTAATCTTTATCAACTAGTATCTCGCTACCTTCTCCAATATGGATTGGCATTGCTTCACTATTCCAAACATAACCATCTAAGACATGATTTTCTACTTCTTCTAAAAGAAAATCTCCAACTAGATTTGATGGTGTTATAATCACTCCATTTTCATCTGTTTCATATTCACATACTTTTTTAGCAGTTGGATATGTTATTGTTTGACAAACATATTCATTAGTTTTAGCATCTTTTATTTTAAACTTAATACCTGCTTTAGTTATTACTTCGCCTGTTTCTTTATCAGTTTTAATAACTTTTAATTTTGCCTCAATAGGAGCATTGCTAACTAATTTATAAATATCACTACCAGTATTTTCATTTACTTCAACTTCAAAATCTTTTACCTTTTCATAATCTGGTGTTGAATTAATTTGTTTAAAAGTATATTTACCATAAGGTAAAGTTATTTTTGCATATCCTTTATCATCAGTTGTGATAGTATCTGCTAAACAAGTATTACTGTCTTTCAATAATGAATTAGAATTACAATTATTTAAGTAAATCTCAAATGTTATATTAAGCTCGCCTTTTAATATTCCAGTTGCTCCACTTGCAAATGTTTTAAATAATGTAACATCTGCTTCTATAACTTTTTCATATACTTTCACATTAGCAAGTAAATTGTCTTTATCTACTACAAATGAATATTTATTGTTTGTATCTAAAGTATATCCTTTACTAGGTGATAGTTCTTTTAAATAAAACTCCCCTAATGCTGGTAAATAATCACTTATACCATATCCATTTTCATCTGTAGTAATTTCTCCAACCTTTTCGTTATTCAAGTTATATATACCATACTTTGCACCACCTAGCGTGGCGTTTCCTTGTGGAATATTATTTTTAGTTTCACTATCCACTTTATTTATCTCTACTCTGCCACCAACTGACTCTAACTCTATACTCTTAACGACTGGGTCAGCATTTCCAACTCTCATAACATTTTGAGAATGGTTAGAATAATAAACTATTGGAGTTACATCATAATAAGATGGTTTTTTAACTAAATTAACTTTAACATTTTCTATTGAATTAGATGTGATTGTTAAAGTGTTTCCATTTATACTTGCTACACCATTTTCTACTGATGAAATACTAAATTGACTTAATACTCCATTTGTATCTGTAAAATCCAGACTTTTACCTATTGGTAATTTAACTCCGTCAATATTAAAACTTGGTTTAGTATAATGTTTATTTAATAAATCTTCCATCTCTGCTATTTCACTAGCAAATTTATTTGGTAAGTCATTTCCATTTAGTGTATCTGTAAATACAATTCTTGATGTAGGTACTGCTGTTCTCCATATCATAACCTGAGTAATCACATACCATTTATTATTTGAATGGTCATATCCATTTTCTTTATATTGATAACCATAATATGCTAAAAGTGATATTCTTTGCCATTGTTCTTCTGTCATATTAAGATATACAGCAAAATCACTTCTAGCTATTTTATAATAAGGCAAATTATTATCTATATCTACATAAGGTTGTAGGCAATAGACGAATTTATTATCCTCACTTCTTCTTATAAATCCTGCTTGTTGATACTTAATGTATCCATCTTCTCTGTATTTTTTAATAAAAATATTTGCTATCTTTTCAGATGGCCAAATAGCTTGACCTTTATATTCTTCAGCATTTACTTTTGTAATGCCAAAAAATATCGTAAAAAAAAGTATGCCGATTAAAGCATACAAAGTCTTTGTTTTATTCATATTTATCTTTCCTTTCTTTTTCCAAAATAAAAAGACACTTTATGTGCCTAAAATAATTTAATCATTTCTCCTAAATATCTACCAGATGCACTGTTTATTGTAGAACAAGAAAATCCCATTCCACTTTCTTCACCATACTTAATACAAGCATTAAAACAGTTTTCCTGACTTCCATACTTTTCAATAGAAAAATCTACTTTAGCCCAACTCCATGCAGGTTTATTGTAATAATCATCTTCACTCATTCCAAGTTCTTCCCAAGCTGTCATTTCTTTCTTTTCTTCTTGTTTTGGTTCTTCAATTACATTTTTTTCAACCTGTTTTTGTTCTGGTTGAGTAACTTTTTCTTCTTTTTGCACAGTACTTGTTTTTTGATCTGGTATATTTTTTTCTTTTTCCACAGTATTTGTTGATAAATCCTCTGCTTTTGAAATTGGTTCTTCTATTTTTTCTTCTTTTTGAGTATTAATTTCAACTTTATCTTGTGATTCATGCTCAGCTTGATTTGATTTTGTTGTATCTGATTCCGGTACTGATTTTCCATTAAATGCACTCCCTAGTCCAACAACCAGACTTACAACTACAAAAGCTATAAAAATTCGTATTAGTTTCATCTCACATCACTCCTCTTCTTTGTCTTAACATAGCATATTTTAACTATTTTGTCATATCTACTAATTATTTTTTTTCAGTTAGTAATAATAGTTAGTATTATTTTTAGGGGAGATTGTAAGAGGGGGCTTTTTGGCAAATATACTCCCACTATCTTTCATTGCTTTCTTTTTCTCTCTTTTTTTGCAACCACCTCCCATAAAAACTAACTGCTTTAACAACATAATCTTCCTTTTCTTCATTTGTTGTAAGATTAGTTGGGAGTATATTATTTAATTTGTCCATATTAACTTTTAGAGTTTGTATTTGATTAGGTTTTTCTTGCTCTAAAATAGTTTCCATATACTCTCTTGTAAGTTTATTATCTTTACTTAATCTTTTAAAATCTTGGGCTTGTGATAATGATGGAGTACAAGCAAAACATTCCATTATATCTAAAAGTTCTTTTTGTTCTTCTTCTTTTAAATAAGATATTTCAACTGCTGGACTTATTGCCATACTTGGAGATAATTTCAAAGCATCATTATCTACCATTTGAAGTATTTGTGGTATTAGTTCAGTTAGTCTAATATATCTATGAACTTGTCTAGCACTTTCGTTGTTTTCCATACCTATTATATCAACAGTTTTTAACTTGTCGCCAACTTGGCGAGAAGTTGCAACTTTACCTTGATGACTTAATGCTTCCATTTTTAATTTATAAGCAAATGCTTTCTCGCTTGGTAGTATCTTTTCTCTTTGCAAATTACTATCAACCATTATAATAGTTGCCTCATCATCAGATAAATCTCTTACTATACAAGGTATTGTTTCTAATCCTGCTAACTCACTAGCAAACTTTCTTCTATGACCAGAAATCATTTCATATTTGCCATTTTCTTTTGGTCTAACTAATGTCGGCACTAATACGCCATTTTCACTAATACTTTCTGCCATTTGTTTCATATCTTCATTATCTATTACTTTAAATGGGTGTTTAGGGAAGTCATCTATATCATTTAAACTTATATTTACTACTTTTTCTTTTAATTTATCATCTCTCTCTTCTTGTGTTGAAAACAGGTCATCATCTAGTAAAATCTTTGGTAGAGGCATTTTTGTTTCTTTCTTTACCATTCTCCATTACCTCCTTTGCAAATAAGGTATATGAATCTGCTACCTTACTATTTTTATCATAAGAGAAAATACTTTCTCCATGAGATGTTGATTTTGCTACATTTACTGCCATAGGTATTTGAGTATTATATATCTTTACTTTACTTCCATAACTTTCTTGAAGTTCATATCTTACTTGATTAGGTAAAGTTGTTCTCTTATCTACTAGTGTAAGCAAAACACCATCTACCATCAAGTTTGGGTTTATTTGTTTTCTCACTCTTGAAATTGTTTGTAAAAATTGTCCCATACCTTTCGCAGCTAAAAACTGTGTTTGTACTGGAATAATTACTTTATCGGCACAAGCAAGAGCATTTATTGTTATCATACCTAAACTAGGCATACAATCTATCAGTATATAATCATACTTATCTTTATATTTAGATAATGTATTTCTCATAACACTTTCTCTACTCATTACATTAACAAGTCCTACCTCTAATTGTGATAAATCTAAATTAGATGGTATTAAATCCACTTCTTCATTATGATGCAATATTACATCATCTATGTTTATATTGTCATCTCTAATAGTGGCACTCATTACATCTGCTAATGTAGTCTGTATTTTATCTAAATCAGTCCAACCCATGCAAGTAGTTAAATCTCCTTGTGGATCAGCATCTACTAGTAATACTTTTTTTCCTCGTTTTGCTAATGCTACACCCAAATTAAAAGTGGTAGTTGTTTTACCAACTCCACCTTTTTGATTTGCAATAGCATATATCTTACAATTATCCACTTTTTTCTCTCCTTTCTTAATATTTTAGTTTCGCAAAATCAAATAAAAAAAGAGCATATTTTCTCAAAATATTTAGCTCTAATATTTTTAAAATGCCCGTATTATATGACTTCAACGATTATTCTTGTATGTACCAGTTTTATAATTATCGTCCATGCCCTGCATCTACTACAATTTTATAATCCATTCTATATTCCTCCTCGAAATATTTTATGATATTTATCTATATTGTTGTATAAAAAAAGAACAATTCAATATCATTGTTCCAAAAGATTGTTAATCATCATCCTCATTATAATAATCGTCATCTTCCAAATCTTCTTCCTCAAAATTCCAACTATCATAATTTCCCTTATTCAATTCATCTGTTTGCAAGAAGTCTAAATCATTATTCCCATCCAGTTTATCCTTTTGATTTTCGGAGTCATCTAATAATCCTGACAAAAACGATAATATAATACCCATGCTCTCCTCCTTTATTATATTAGTATTATACTCTATAAATATAAAAAGAACAATTTCTTGTTCTTTAATCAGTTGATTTTGATAACGTTACAGTAGTTGTATGTTCTTTTCCACCCCTATTATAAGTAATAGTTATCTTATCTCCAACATTATATTTATATAAAACATATTTTAAATAAGCAGCATTCATTACTTCTTCTTTATCAATTTTAGTAATTACATCACCTTTTTGTAATCCTGATTTTGATGCTCCAGAACCATTTACTACTTCGACTACAACAATACCACTTGTAGCATTATTTGGAATAGTAATACCATAACTTGCTAAAGTTCTAGTATCGCTTGTATTTAATAGTTTTATTCCTAACATTGGCCTTTCAATTGTCTGAGATTTTTCTAGTTCTTCTACATGAGCCATGGCATCTTCAATCTTAATAGAGAACCCCATTCCTTCAATACTACTATCTACTAATTTCATTGAATTAACTCCAATTACTTCGCCATTCGAATTCATTAGTGGCCCCCCACTATTTCCAGGATTTATAGCTGCGTCAACCTGAGATACTTTCATAATCCAATCTGATTGTGAATTAACGCTAACAGTTACTAAACGGTCAATACCAGAAATAATACCGCTTGTAACAGTATTATAATATTCTTCACCCACTGGAGAACCTATAGTAAAGATAGTATCACCCAACTTTAATTTTTCAGTACTACCAATAGTGGCAACTTTCAACACTTCTGATACTGGAATACGTAATACCGCAATATCTAAATATTCATCTCCACCTAATTTAGTAGTTTCTATTTCTTTTCCATTTGTCATAAGTACTGTTAATTTTGTTGCGTTTTCAACTACATGTTCATTAGTCATAATATATCCATATTTTTCATCAGTTTTATATACAAATCCACTACCAGTACTTGCTAATTTACTTCCTTGATAGTTTTTTATCATAACTACTGCATCATAAACTTTTTCAACAGCAGCACTTATTCCTGTATTATCTACTATAACTTTATTTTCACAACTAGTATATTGGCATCCTAGTGCTCCAGCTTGATTACTACTACCTTTGCCAAATGGATTAGTAATTACTACATACATTACTCCTCCACCTAATAAAAATGCACACAAGACAAGTAGAAAATTAATTATTCTTCCACGCATTTGTTATCACTCCTTTTCAATGTTAGCAATATTTTCCCAATTTTCTGGAAATCCCATTCTATCTAATACTTTAGATATTGGTATAGAATATAAATTATAATTTAAATTATCTAATGCATGATCTATTTCAATAACCATATTTTTTATTTCAGTATCTGTTAATAAGTGTTTCATTATAATTATTAAAGCAAATAAATCGTTTTTACCATATTTGTATTCACCATCTACTTTTTCAATATTTAATAGATTATGATATATGGTATTACCTATAATTTTTTGTGTTTTGTTTTCAAACAATATATCTTCGTGTGCACATAAATTACGATAGTTAGATAAGATTGGTAAATATATACCTAAAGCATTAATATCCATACCATATATTTCAGCAATTGCAATTCTATCATCTATCCTTAGTATAGAGTATAATTCACTAACTATTCCAAAAGATAATACTTTAACTAATACCCATAACGGAATATATCCATAATTACTTAGATAGTGAACAGTAGCAGAATGTTGTCTACCATTAACATGAATTTGTCTTTTCATCTTCTTTATTAAATCATTTACTTGTCTTGATTTTTCAGGACTAGTATCAAAGTTTTTAGGCTTTAAATAATCATGTTCTTTGTAACCATATTTTTTAGATAAACGATAAGATATAATAGACTTTAGATTGTTTTCCACAATTAATAAATTTTTAAAAATAATATTACGGAATTGGCGGTCAAACAAAAATAAACTATACAACTCCTCGAAAGTAGTTCCTTCTATAAATTTTTTAGGATCATTACTACTCATAAATAAATGTCTATATCCACTTAAGAAAAAGTAATTCTCTCTTAATAGTACTTCTTTTGCATAGACTTCGTCATTAATTACCAAGCCCTTATGCTTTAAGATTTCTATTTGTTCATCTAAAGTTTTGAACTGCTTTGTCTTCATATTCTCACCTATTGTAAATTATAGCACATAACGTATGAAATTACATGAAAAATTTATGAAAATATTGTAATTAATTTGTGTTATTTTTTTGATTTTTCATGAATTAAATATTGCTTATTTTTTCATAATAGTTATAGGTGATACTATGTTTTATAATTATAATATTTTAAATGTTAACGATGAAGAAGTCTTATATTTATATGTTAGCAATATGTATGAATTTTCTATAGAGTTTGATAAACCTAACAAAATTAAGTCCTTATATGGCAAAATAAGTGAGTACATTAAGGATATGGATATTAATTTTAATGGAAAAAAAGTAATGCTTGTAGTAAATGGAATTATAATTGGTAGTTTAATGTTACTATCTAATAATTTTAGTGACACTAGTAAAAACAACGGATACATTTCGTATAAAGAAATAACCGATATTAATATTAATGATCATATGGATGTAATTGATATTAATAGTAAAATGAATAATTTTATCAAAGATAAGTTGGACCAAAATGATCCTATTGTTTCCAATTTTGTTAAAATGAAAAATAAAGATGGGATGATTACTTATGTAGATATTAATAATTATATAATTAACACTACAAGTAAAATTATCCCACCTACTTATGAAGATGAAGCATTAAAAAGCGCTGTTATTATATGTAGAACTAAAATGTTGCAAGACTTATATGAAAACAATTATTTAAGTCAAGATGATTACGTAAACACAAGTAATCTACAGAAATTGTGGAAAAAAGATTTTAACTTTTATTATAATAAACTTAAAGATGCTGTTCAGGAAACAGATAATGAATATTTATTAAAAAATAATTATTATTTTAAATTTAATGATAGAGAAAAATATCAAATACCGTTTACCAGTTATGGTGCAAATATACTTGCTAAAAATGGTTATACATATATTGATATTTTAGGGCATTATTACCCCGACGCAACATTGGAAACTGTATAAAAATATTCTATAACAGAATTTGAAATAGATTTGGCTATTTTTTGCTGATATGTTTTTTGCCTTAACAAATATCTCTCGTTAGAATTGGATAGAAAACCGCACTCAATTAAAACACCTAATTTTCTAGTGTTACGATATAAATAAAGATCAGTCTTTTTTAATGATCGTTTAGTTTTGAAATCTTTCTTAAAGTTTTTCATTAATATTTCACCTAACACTTTGTTGTTAGGATTGATATTGTGATACAAAACTTCAGCACCACTCCATGATGAGTTCTTGTACCAATTCATATGGATTGATAAATACATATCAGTCTTTTTCTTTTTATCTTCTATAAAAAGTATTCTTCGATATAAATCACCACGTTTTTTCTTCTTATCATATTTACTAGATAAATCATTATCATCTTCTCTTGTCATGTATACAATAGCTCCTTTAGATATTAGTTCATCTTGTAATACTTTAGATAAATCTAAATTGATGTCTTTTTCGTAGATTGTTCCATACATAGTTCCAGGATCCCTACCGCCATGTCCAGGATCTATTACTATGACTTTACCTAATAATGGTAATGATGTATCCGCCCTTACTTTTATAAGAGTAAAAATAAATATACCTACTAAAATAATAATCAACATGAAAGTTTTTAGTTTCAATTATATCACCTAATAAATAATATGTTTTTTATTCATTAAAAATATAAAAGTAAATAATAATATATTTAAAGTATTGCATATATTTGTTGAAACAAAAAAGCCAAAGAAAAGGAAGATAATAATATCTTCCATAAAACAATCTTAACGTTTTGAGAATTGTGGTGCACGTCTTGCTTTTTTCAATCCTGGTTTCTTACGTTCTTTAATTCTTGAATCTCTAGTAATAAATCCTGCTGGTTTTAATGCTTTTCTGAAACTATTTTCGCTATCGCTTGATGTAGTACTATCATATTCTAATAATGCTCTAGTAATACCTAAACGAATTGCTCCAGTTTGTCCTGAGAATCCTCCACCTTTAACTTCAACTTCTACATCAAAGATTTCGTTAGTTTTAGTTAATTCAAGTGGTTGCATTAAATCCATAACTAAAGTTTCATAAGGTAGGTATTCGTGTACATCTTTACCATTAACAGTAACTTTTCCTTTACCTGGAATTAATTTAACTTTAGCAATACTAGCTTTTCTTCTACCAGTACCGTAATATACGTTTTTCTTATCTTTTGCCATCAGTTATTCCTCCTTATTTAACTTCCATAATTTCTGGTTTTTGAGCAGCATGTGGATGATTTGCACCTTTGTATACGAATAATTTCTTATACATTTGTCTTCCTAATCTGTTATGAGGAAGCATTCCTTTAACAGCTCTTTCAACCATTTCTTCAGGATATTGTTCTTTCATTACTTTAGCAGTTCTTTCTCTTAATCCACCAGTATACATTGAGTGATTATAATACATCTTGTCTTCTAATTTGTTACCAGTTAAATTAGCTTTTTCTGCATTGATAATTATAACATTATCACCGCAATCGATATGTGGAGTATAAGTTGGTTTATGTTTACCACGAAGAATATGTGCAGCTTTAGCAGCTACTCTACCTAATGATACTCCTTCTGCATCGATTACATACCATTTACGTTCAATTGTTTCTTTCTTTTGCATATAGCTTTTCATAATTTTTCTCCTTTACTTAAGTCCAGCTTCCCACGGCCAAACTTATGTGGGGATTTCAATGTACCGATTAGAATTATACTAAAATCGTGCTTATTTGTCAACGAATTTCTATATTATTTATAAGAAACTTCTACTAAATATAATCCTTCTGGTTTAGCTGTATAAACATACTTATTATCTTTAGTTCCATCTAATAATTCTTTAATAATATTACTTGGTAATTTACCTTTACCTATTTTGAGTAAGGTCCCAACCATATTTCTTACTTGATATTTCATAAAGCCATTTCCTGTAAAACTAAAAACCAATGTATCTTCTTCTTTAGAAAGTGAAGCTGAATAGATAGTTCTAACATAGTTTTCTTTGATCGCTTCATTAGAGGTAAACACTTTAAAATCAAAAGTTCCTATAAAACTCTTGATTGATTCTTGCATCTTTGAAATATCAAGTTCTTTATTGTATTGATAAATGTAATTTCTCTTTATTGGATCATATTCTCCAGTATTCAAATAATATTTATATGTTTTTTCTTTTACCATAAATCTTGCATGGAAATAATCATCAACACTTAAAGCATCTATAACATGAATATCTTCTGGTAATAAACTATTTAGTGCACATTTAAGTTTATACAAAGTAATATTAACCTCTAAATTAAAATGAGCAGTTTGTCCTAGAGCATGTACTCCCCTATCAGTTCTACCAGAAGAAAATATTCTAGTTTTAGTGTGATTATTAATATTAAATAAAGCATCTTCTAAGCAGCCCTCAACTGTTCTTTTATTAGGTTGTTTTTGATAACCATAAAAATTGGTTCCATCATATGAAAATTTAATTAAATAACGCATATTTCACCTTCTATTTATATAGTATTGTTAGTATAAATATTAAAATTGAAGCAATCATGAATGTATTATCAACGTTTCCCCATTTCATATTCAAAATACTTGTTTTCTTATCATGAAATTTATAAAAACTTAACTTATTTCTATATGATACATCTTGTAAATCATAGTTAGTTTTGATTAAAGCTTGTTTAACTATATAATTACTGTACTTTCTTCTTGCATATTTATCAATATCATCATAAACATGCATGTTGTTATCAAATTTTTTACTTTTATAACAAGAGTCAAGATACAATTGCATTGATTTTTTATTTCTGCTTTTATAAAAAAGCTTATCTACAATATACATTTTCTCTTTATTATTTGTCATTTCTTTGGCTATTAGATAAAGTACATATAACAATATTAATTTCACAATGATTAATAAAAACGGATGAAGATAGTAAAACATAGATGCTACCACGAGAATTAATGATAATTGAAGTGCTTCAAAGTTTTTAAGAATAGCAGATATTAAAATACTAAGACCTATTATTATAAAAACAATGTAAACGTTTTCAACCATAATAATAGATAACATTATTAATAGTAAACTTATAAATTTAGCATATAAATTCAGATCTTTAAGGTTATTATATACTTTTGTATACATCTTTCATCACATCCCTAACATCTTTTCTATAAAATAAATTTATATTCTTTTCTTTTTTAGCTTTATATGTCAAAAGAGAAAAATATGGTGTATCTATTTTTTTATTAATGAGCATTTCTACTTGTTGATATATATCATTAGTATTTCCTAATATCACTTCATTTTGGTTAATAATTGCTACTCTTTCAGTTAATTCATATAAAATATTACTATCATTACTAGTAACGATTACTAATACTCCATCATTTTTTAACTTATTTATTAATTTCTTAATTATTTTTTTATTATTTAAATCCAACCCATTCATTATGTCTTTAAAAATTACAATTTTAGGTTTATAAATTAAGTTAGCAACTATTTGAACAAAATACTTTTCAGTTGTTGAAAGTGTTGGTACGATTCTTCTTAAAATACTTTCATCTAATCCAACCATTAGTAGTAATTCTTCGATTCCTTGTTTTATCGTGTGACTTTTATACTCTCTTATTTTAGCATTAAAGAGTATTTCTTCTAAAACTTTAGACGTATAAAAACTTTTATCACTATCTATAATTGCAATTAATTTTGAATTATATTTCCTATAAATACGCTCATCGATAAAGATATGACCACTTGAAATTAAAGATGGTTCTTTAATTATTTTTAGTAAATTATTAGCATTATATATTCCATTCACATAATTGTTATCTAATTTGAAAGATATATTACTCAATTTATCTTTGTATGAAATCTTTTCAAAACTTACTTCCATAGCTTATCCACCATCCCATCAACATCAGTAATTATCTCGTCTAGCACACCATAGAAATTAAGTTTTAATGATAAATCAATCATTGAGGGAATAATAAATCCTAATTTTGATAGCTCATTATCTTGGTGTAATACTTCATCGGGATTTCCTTCAATCTTAACATTCTTATCGCCTAAAACTATAACTTTATCAAACAGCAATATATTATCAAGACTACTACTGGTGATGCAAAAAGTTGTGTCTTTTTTTACTTCTTGCAATATTTTGAATAATTCTTTACATTCACTTTCGTTTAATCTAGATAAAATATTATCTAAAAATACTATTTTAGGTCTATGAATTAATGAAGTTGCAATTAATACTTTTACCTTTTCATATTCTGTTAATTCATCTATCTTTTTATTTATACAGTTTTCTAATCTAAATAAATTCCTTATTTCATACAACCTATTAGTTATATCTTTTTTCTTATAATTAAGGTTTTCTAGAGGAAATGCTAATTCATCTATTACTTTCTCAAACAAGAATTTATTTTGATCATCAAAAAATACAACACCTATTGACAGCATATATTCTTTTAAGTTTTCCTTATTTAAATAAATATCATTTACTTGTATACAATTATTACTTGGAAGTATTCCAGTAAGTAGGTAAATCAATGTTGTCTTACCACTAGAATTGGTTCCAAGAATTAAGTTTATTGTTCCTTTTTTTATCGAAAAATGTAGATTATTAAAAATTTGTTTATTTTCGTAAGAAAAATTTAAGTCATTAACTTGTAACAAATCTTCCATAAACCCACCTCATTTTTTACTTTTTATTATACAACAAAAACATCAATAAAAAAATACCTAAAAAGGCATTTTCATATTTCCATTTGAGAATTGTTTCATCATTTTTTTCATTCGATCAAATTGTGTTAAAAGTTTGTTAACTTCTTGAACAGATAATCCGCACCCTTTAGCAATTCTTGTTTTTCTACTGGCTTTTATAATATCTGGATTTTTTCTTTCTTTTGGAGTCATTGAAAGTATTATTGCTTCAATGTGAGCCATCTGTTTTGGATCAATTTTTATGTTATTAAGTCCAAGTTTTGATGCACCTGGAATTAATTTTAATAAGTTCTCTAGAGGACCTAATTTTTTAATTTGTTTCATTTGAGATAAAAAATCTTCTAAATCAAATTTACCACTCTGCATTTTCTTAGCTGCTTTTTCAGCTTCTTTTTCGTCAATTGCTTCCTGAGCTTTTTCAACTAAAGAAATTATATCTCCCATTCCTAGAATTCTTCCTGCCATTCGTTCAGGATCAAAGTAATCTAGTCCATCCATCTTTTCACTAACACCAATAAATTTAATTGGAACATTAGTTAAATGTCTTACAGATAATGCAACACCGCCTTTAGTATCACCATCTAATTTTGTTAAAATAACACCAGTTAATGGTAATGCATTATTGAATCCTTCTATTACATTAATTGCATCTTGTCCCATCATAGAATCTATTACTAATAATATTTCTTGAGGATTTACACTATTTTTAATGTTTTCTAATTCTTCCATTAAAGCTTCATCAATATGTAAGCGCCCTGCTGTATCAATTAATACATAATCATAACCATTATCCTTAGCATATTTAACAGCATTATTAGCAATTTCTATTGGGTCTTTTTTACCTTCTTCATATACCTCTATATTTAGACTTGCTCCTATTTGTTTTAATTGATCAATAGCTGCTGGTCTATAAACATCACACGCTACTAAAAGAGGTTTTTTCTTGTTCTTTTTTCTTAATAAATTTGCAAGCTTACCAATAGTAGTAGTCTTACCACTTCCTTGTAACCCTACCAACATTAAAATTGCAGGATTACCAATTACATTTAATTCTTCTTTTTCGCCACCTAATAACTCTGTTAATTCATCTTTAACTATTTTGACGAATACGTCTCCTGGTTTTAAACTTTTTTGAACTTCTTCACCAAGAGCTTTTTCTTTTACATCATTAATAAATTCTTTAACTACTTTATAGTTAACGTCTGCTTCTAATAATGCTAGACGTATTTCTCTAGTCATTTCACTTATGTTTTCTTCAGTTATCTTTCCATAACCTTTTATTTTTGAAACTACATTTTGTAGTCTTTCCCCTAAACTTTCAAACATTTTATCACCATGCTTTCTTTATTGTTGAGTCCAGTATTTTACAACATCACTATTAGTACTTAAAGGCATAGGATCAGGCATTTCTAATTTTGCAATTACAGGAATTTTAAATGCTGTACCAAAACCTAAACATGTACCAGATTGTAATCCTTTTTGTTTTTCTACTATTTCAGTATTAATATTAGGTATCATATTTTTAATATATTCTACATCTAAAGGATGATTAGTTTTGAAAATTATAAAGTTTGAACATTGAGATATAACAGTATCAGATAATTCAACTGGTCTTTGAGATATGACTCCTAACATTACACCATATTTTCTTCCTTCTTTAGCTACTCTATTAAATATATTATAGCCATATAGGAAGTCATCATTATCATTGTTTCTTATATATCTATGCGCTTCTTCTACTAAAATATTAAATGGTACTGAGCCTCTATTTGGAATTCTTTTAGCATAATCAAATATTATCCTTGTGAATATCTTTGTAATTACTGCTCCCATAGAATCGTCCATATCCTCTAAATTAATATTTACTATTTGACATTTTCTACCATTTGGTGCAAAGAGATAATTCATGTATTGATTTATGTCAATGTATTCTGGAAAAGTGAAGATATCACTATGAGGTCCAGTTAACAATGAATGTAATCTTACTCTTATTGTCATTGCATCTGCATAAGTTTGTTTATTTTTAAACCATCCATCAGAGATAAGTGTAAATTCTAATGCTTTTTCAAAGTCATTAAGTGTAAAATATGAATTACTACTTGGTTCATAACTGTCAAATTTACTATCAATAAATTTTGATACATATTCAGTAATTAAAATACCTTCAGTAAATGTACCCGTCTTATCAATATTAAAACAATCTCTAAATAATCTCGTATAACCAATTCCTTGTATTTCAGTATTAAGGCTAAATTGATCGGTAGTACATGATTCAACTATTTTAAATATATCATTTTTCTTATTTGCTGGTGTTGAATCACTGAATAACACTCCCATAATAGCTTTAGCTATAATATGATTCTTATAATTAATTGCATTTTCACCAACTTCTGCAAAAGATCTAGCAAGTTTCAATGTTTTTTCGATCATAGGAATTTGAGAATGTGAATTAGCCATTAAAAGAGATGATATATCAGTAACATTTAATAACCATACTGGTATTCTTAACTTCTCCATAGTATTATCGGTTGTACTAGTTGTAAAAACACGATAATTAAAATTAGGATTAATAGTATTTAAGTTAGAAAACGCATTAATATATTCTCCTGATACATCAAACATTATAAAATTAGAACGATATGGAACTACATTCGGGTTTTTGAAAACGTTTTGAATTATTCGTGCAAGTCCACATGATTTACCACTACCACTATTACCAAATATTGCGAAATGATTGCTAAAAAACTTATTTACATCTAAGTATATTGGATGATCATTATAAAAGGGGCTTGTTCCTAATAAAAGAGCATTACTCTCAGTCTTTCCTAAAATTAAAGGAATTTCGTTTTCTGTTAATGGTCTTATTTCAGCATCTAATAATGGCTTTCTGATAACTCCACCATATAATTCACCATTTTTAAATTCACCTAATAATTTTATTTTAACTTTTCTATCTTTAATTTCTTCTATTTCACCTAATAATTGTTTTTCGACATCTCCAATTACAACATGAGCATTAAGTAAATTGTTTTTAACTTCAACATCTTCTTTAAGACTAACATATATGTTAGTATCATTCATAAATTCAATCTTATTAAACATATTTATACCTCTTACAATAATTCTTTTATTTTTTCTAACAAATCGTCTTCTATTTTACCTTTTAAAAGTTCAGTTATCTTGTCTTTTTTTGTTACTAAGTTAAGAATAGATTCCATTTCTAGTAATCGTTCCTCAACTATTTTTAATTGATTATGAACGGCATTACGGCTTATATTATTTGCTTCGGCTATTTCACCTAATGAATAATTACTGCAATAATAATCCTCAAAATATTCTTGCTGTTTTTGTGTTAAGAAATCTTTATAGTAGTCATATAAAATATTTAATTTTATTCTTTTGTCCATAACTTTCTCCTACATCATATCTTTAAATAATCCATATATATATTTTTCAATATCAAATACTTGTAAATCATCTTTAGTCTCACCAAATCCAATATATTTAACTGGTATACCAACACTTTCTTTTATCGCTAGAACTATACCACCTTTTGCTGTACCATCTAATTTAGTTAAAACTATTCCTGTTATATTAGTTATTTCTTTAAAACTTTTTGCTTGTACAATACCATTTTGACCTGTTGTAGCATCTATTACTAATAAAGTTTCGTGTGGAGCATCAGGTATTAATTTTCCTATTACTCTGTTTATTTTTTCTAGCTCTCCCATTAGATTAACTTTGTTTTGTAGACGTCCTGCTGTATCAATTAATACGACATCAATATTTTCCTCTTTAGCTTTTGTAAGGCCATCAAAAATAACACTTGCAGGATCCGCTCCTTCATGAGCACCTGTAAATTCTACTCCAACCTTATTTGCCCACTCTTCTAATTGTTTAGTAGCACCTGCTCTAAACGTATCACCAGCTACTAGCATAACTGTTTTGCCTTCATGTTTCAATTTATCTGCCATTTTAGCAATAGTAGTTGTTTTACCTACACCATTAACACCTACAAACAGTACTACTGTTGGTCCTTCCTTGGCATAATTAATTTTATTAACAATTACTTCATCATTGACATAAATAATAAATAATTCATCCACAATTATTTCGTTCAAATACGAAACATCTTCTATATGTTCTTGTCTTACTCTTTTACGAAGCCTTTCCATGAAATCCATCACTGTATTAACACCAATATCAGCCATTATTAGAATTTCTTCTAATTCATCAAAGTACTCTTCTGTAACTTTGTGATATTTATTTGTTAAGTTAATTAGCTTTGATACAAAGCTTTCTCTACTTTTAGTTAATCCTTTTTCATAAATCTTTACACTTTCGACTTTTTTTTCAGATTTCTTTTCTTTTTCTACTTCTTTTTTTTGATTTGATACTGCATTTTCTTTGATTTGTTCTTTTTTTTCTTCTTGTTTGAACATATTCTTAATTTTGTTAAATATTCCCATGTATAATCACCATTCTCATTATATCAAAAAAAAAGAGTACAATATACCCTTTTTAAAGATTTTCTTTAACCAATTCCTTTGTACGGTAGAAGGTTTTGGTACTAATACTTACATTATTTAAATCAATTTCTTCTATTGATTTAATATTTTTATTTTCATTTTTATTATAAAGTGAAATAAATTCTTTCATTACTACATATTGATCTAGTACATTTTTCCCATTCTTTTGATAGTTATATAACTTAGCCGTTTCAGCTTCTAAAGAATTTCCTATTTTCTCTTGCCAAGATGATACTTTATATACTTTATAAAAACTACTTGAAGCTAGTTGTGAATCAATTAAGTAATCACCACATCTAAGTGTTACATATCTTTCTGCGTCAGTTACAGTAACAACTTTTGACTCATATAAATTACACTCTCCACCACCTCTAAATGGGTTTCTAAATGCTTTTATATAATTATCATTAACTATGTCCTCTAAATAGATTACTTTTTCATATTTTACTTTTTCATTACGATAAGTAGCAACGTTAGTAGCAAAGTCTCTTGCATTTTGAGCAAAAACTTCATACTTACGTTTTCCACTATCCTTAAATGCAATATATGCAATAAAAGCCACGATAACAGCAATAAAAGCTATAATAGTCAATAATTCAATTAATACTAATCCACGATTATCTTTCATTTTCATAAGAATGCATCAACCTTACCTTAATTCCAGGATCATATGTGTCTAATGTATTGAAAGACACTTCTAAAGCCTTTTTATAATTACCTTTATAGAACAACATTTCTGCTCTTGATAGTCCCTTATCTATTTCATTATTATCTTTTCTAAAGCGATTACCATATATAATTGCGTCTTCAACTAATCTTGCTGTTTTAATCATTTCATTAGTAGTATTGTATAATTTTAAAACTAAATCTCTTGCTGTATCTACCCTAGTATTAAGTGTTTTAATAGAAATAGGTTTTTTTTCTAATTCTTTTATTATTTCTAGTATTGCTTCATTGGCCTCTGATAGTTGTACAAAATACTCATTACCAATAATAGGTAATTTATACCCTCTTATTCTAATCTTAGATTGATTTAATAATTCTTGAATTTCATCTAGTTGTTCACGAGCTCTTACTTCATCTTCATACATATTGCCAAGTGATTTTAATGACATATCTAAATCATCGTCAACTTTTGATAAATTTAAAGTAAGATTTTCAAGGATCTTCAAGATCTTAGAATAAGATATTTCTTTTTTGTTTAAATCGATCAATGCCTTTTTATATTCTTCGTTAATATCTTCTAAACGCTTATTAACTTCATCGATAACCTTAATATCTTCATCAGTTAAATCATACATACTTTTAATTTCATCTAACTGACCATAAATATCTGTTACTATTTTATTTACTTTTTCTAGTTTTTTGTTAAATAAATTTGATTCTTCTTCGTATTCTTTTTTTGCTGTTTTTTCTTTTTCAAATTCATTAAATAATGAATCTAAATATTCCAACATTGTACGTAGTTCAAACATACAATCTTCTAAATTTAATACTTTTATTCTATCAACTATAGAATTGACATTTTTCAATGATTCTTCAACATTATATTCTATATTCATATATCCGATTGGATAGTCTTTAGCAACCATATCTTGATATGTTTCTGTAATTTGTTCAATGCGCTTTGGTATTAATTTTTCTGCTAGCAAAACTAAATCTGGGACTTCTGATACTACTATTGACATATGATCAACCATATTATCTATAGCTTTTACAATATGAACAACTTCACCATATTCATTTTTTTCCATGTATTCTTCAAAGTCTTGAAATCTTTTTTCAATATTCTCGAATTGTAATTCAATGATTTCAGCGATGTCCTCATAGTCATCTTTATTGTTTTCAAAAGTACTGCTAAGTTCACGATATTTACTTTTTAATTTTGTTATGATACTACGATACTTTTCTTCACTAGAATTAATTTCCTTTATTTCATCAAGTAAAGTATTCATCATTGTTCTAGCTTTATAAACCTCTATTTCTACATCTGCTAATTTGGCTTGATATGCTTTATAGTTTTTATTATCCCAAAAAATATCTAAATCTATGATCATATCAGTAATATGCGCTAGTTGATTTGCTTTAATACTTTCAAATCTCTCCTGCCACTGTTTATATTTTTCTTCCATCTTATCATTTTTTATAATTGTTTCGACTTTGGCAAGTTCAAGTAATATTGGTGTTGACTCTATAATATTTTTTTCTTTTTCTAATTCTTCAATAGTGTTTTGGAAGTTTTTGCTACGTCTTTTTTTTGTTGCAAATAAAACTACCACTACAAGAAGAATAGCAACTACTACATATGTTGCAATTATAAGAATTGTGCCATTCATAATTTCACCTCTATTTTAAGATAATTTATTTTATTAGATATACTACTGTTCCTAATACAACTAAGAAAGTTCCTACAACATAGAAAACTAATCCATCAAATTCATCTACTACAAATGCTTCCTTTGTTTTTCTAGGATTATATTTTACAATTACTTCTTTACCAATAGGCATTAAATTAGTATCGTTTATAGAATCTATTATACGTACCTTTTTGCCTTTAACAGTAAATTCTACTATACCAGCAGTCGTGTTAATTCCTTCCTCAGCTAAAAACAAATGATCATCTTCATCATAATTAATAGCATCCATACCAAATTCTTCATCATCAAACTTTACATGGCCGTCTTTAGAAATATGCTCTACAACACAACCTACCGCTGTTTTATATCCTTTAAATTCTTTATTCTTATTTATATATATAACTGTTTTAATTATTCCTAATAGTAATGAGATACCACCAAAAATCCATAAAATTATACTCATAAAGTTATCACACTACCCTTCTATAATGATTATAGCAAAAAAAATCTATTTAGAGTAGTCTAAAATAATATTTTCTAAATAAAAAAAAGATTGACTATTTGCATATATTTATATATAATTATTAATGCATATTCAAGGAACAGCGCGTCTTTATATAACTAATGTGTTTATTAAGTTTATAAGTATCCTTGCTGTTAGGTGAAAGTATTAAAATAAACTCCCTAGTTATAGAAAAGATAAAGTCCTACGTTTATGTAAATAAATAAAGGAGGGTATAAAAATGGCAAGATATACAGGGCCAAGTTACAAACAAGCTCGTCGTGTAGGTTTCTCTATTCTTGAAAACGGTAAAGATGTTGCTAGACGTCCATATGGACCAGGACAACACGGTGCTGATAGAAAAGGAAAACTTTCTAACTACGGTGTGCAATTAAAAGAAAAACAAAAAGTAAGATTCATGTATGGTTTAAATGAAAAACAATTCAGAAAAACTTTTAATGAAGCTGCTAAAATGAAAGGTGTTCACGGTGAAGATTTCTTAAGATTACTAGAATCAAGACTTGATAACTTAGTATATCGTTTAGGATTTGCTTCTACAAGACGTGGAGCTAGACAATTAGTAAACCATGGTCATATAACTGTTGATGGACAAAAAGTTGATATTCCATCATATAGAGTAAAACCAGGATCAGTAATTGCTGTTAAAGAAAATTCTAAAGATATGAAAGTAATTAAAGAATCTCTTGAAAAAGTAACTAATAGAGTTGAATTTGTAACATTTGATGAAGGTAAACTTTCTGGTACTTATGTAAGATATCCTGAAAGACGTGAATTAAATGCTGATATTGATGAATCATTAATCGTTGAATTCTATAACAGATAGAAAAAAGGAACTTAAAAATAAGTTCCTTTTTTATGCTATCTTAGCTAAATAATATTTTTTCTTACCTCTTCTTATAATAATAAATTTACCATCTATTGCCATATCTCTTGTTAAAATATTAGTCTCATCTTTAATTATTTCATTGTTAACACTTATAGCACCATTATTTAAAAATTCGCGGGCTTCTCTTCTACTAGATGCAACTTTCTCATTTACTAGAACATCTATTATAGGTAGTTCTTCATTTAATTCAAAACTAGGAACACCTTTAAAGCCTATTTCTATTTCTTCGGCAGTAAGTTTTTTAATATCATCGCTAAATAAAGATTTACTGATTTTCTCAGCTTTCTCATATTCTTCTTTTCCATGTAAATCTGTGATTATTTCTTTTGCTAAAGCTTTTTGTGCTTCTCTTAGTTCCGGATTAGTCTTATGTTTTAACTCTAGTTCTTCTATTTCTTCTTTTGATAAGAATGTAAACACTTTTAAGTAATGGATAACCATTTCATCATCAGTATTAATTAGATATTGATATAATTCATAAGATGATGTTTTATTTTTATCTAACCATAAAGCATTCCCTTCACTTTTACCAAATTTATTCCCAAATTTGTCTAAGATAAGTGGCATAGTAAATCCATATGCTGTCTTATCTATTTTTTTTCTTATTAAATCAATACCGGTAGTGATATTTCCCCATTGATCTGATCCTTCAACTTGAAGAACGCAGTTTTTTTCTTTAAATAAGTGTAGAAAATCGTTTCCTTGAATAAGTGTGTATGCAAACTCTGCAAAAGTTATTCCTGTATCTAGTCTTCTTCTAATGATATCCTTATCTAAAATGTAATTAACATTTATATATTTACCAACATCTCTTAAGAAATCTAAGAAACTAAAATCTTTAGTCCAATCATAATTATTAACAACTTCTGCTTTACCATCAAATATGTGATCTACTTGTTTAGATATTCCTTCTAAATTCTTTAATACTGTCTCTTTACTAATTATTTCACGTTCAGCAGTAGGCCTAGGATCACCAATCAAACCCGTAGCTCCACCTACTAGAAGAATTGGATGATGTCCATACTTTGCTAGACGTTTCGCTGTTACTAATGAAGAATAATGTCCCAAGTGTAAGCTATCTGCTGTTGGATCTGTACCCCAATAGAATGTTAATTGTTCTTCGTTCAATTTTTTTTCTAATTCAGGACTAGAAATATCTTTAATCAATCCTCTCCACATTAAATCATCATATAATTTCATTTTATCTCCTTCCCAATAAAAAAGCCCTTACACATCTGTATAAGGACGAAATTTCGCGGTACCACCTTAATTCATAGCATTGCTATGCACTTAATACTATAAAGCGTAACCTATATGACTCCAGAATTGTATATTCATTTATTACAAATATTAGTTTTCACCACCCACTAATTCTCTAGTTAATTTGTAATAACTACTTGATTCTTTCTTCGCCATTTATATTTCATATTCTAACATAGAAAAAGAGTATATACAACTCTTATTTTCCAGCTTTTTCTAATTTATTTAATACTTCTTTTACTACTTCGATTGTTTTTTGTCTTACTTCTTCAGTTGCCTTTTGTAAAACAGGAGTACCTTTAGCAACAGCTAATTCTACTAATTCTTCACTTTTTTTCTTTAAAGCTGCTCCTTTTTCTTTAGCAATTTTTAAAGCCTTTTCCTTATCAAGATCAGCTAATTCAGCTTTTATCTCTTCAATTTTTAATTCGATTGATTCTCTTACTTCGTCAACATCAATTCCTTTTACTTTATTAGCTAATTCATCTAATTTTTCTTTAAGTTCACGTCGAGTTTCACTACCTTTTTTAGGTGCGAATAAAATTCCTAATCCTGCTCCGATAGCTGCTCCTGCTAGAAACTTTCCAAAACCACTTTTCTTTTTGTCTTTACTCATATTCATCCATCTCCTCATTTTCTTCTTTTTTCTTTTTCCTTTTGTGGAAAAAGTGTGAAATCATTCCTGATACACCATCAATAACTCTATCTCCTACTACAGCAATAGTATTTGATAGGCCATCAACAATGTTAAAGAATCCATTTAATGATTTAGATTTTTGTTCTATATCATCTAATACAACGTTTGCTCTATCTATTGTTTGAATTAATTTTATACCTAATATTATTAATATTACAAGTAAAATAGAACCTAAAATATATAGTAATATTGGTAATACTTCATTTAATGTCATAACTATTCCTCCTTATCTTCATACATTGATTCAATTAAGTCAAATAAATTATTTTCTAATGAAGCTGAATCATCATTTTCTTCTTTGGTTTCTTTATCTTCTTTGTCTTTCGTCTCTAGTTTTGTACTTCTTCTTCCTGTAGCTTTAGTAACACTATTATCTTTATAATCTACATTATATTCTAACCCTAAATCGTTGAAATATTCTTCAGCATCACCAACAGTAACTTTTTCTACTGCTGGAGACCCAATATTTAAATCATAGAAAGTATTTTCTTTTTCATCAATCTCTTCTTTAACATCTTCAACTTTTTCTTCTTGCATTGATGCAGATATATCACTAGCTAAATCCCCATATGCTTTTTCTCTTACTAAATCAACATCCATTTTCTTAGAAGAACCAGTAGATAATATTATTGGCTTTTTAGTAACTATTTCTTCTTTTTTATAATTCTTATCTAAGATACCATAAATAGGTGAAATAATAGGCGTTGGTTTAAATACCGTTTTCTCTTTTTTATCCTCCCTACCTTCGTATAAAGGAACTCTTTCATTTTCATAAATATATTTTGGAGGCTCTTCTTTTTTAGGTTCCTCTTTCACATGTTTAACTTCTTTAGGTGGTTCCTGAATTACTTTTTCTTCCTTAAAATCATCTTCCTCAAAAGTCATAGGGAATTTGAATTTGTTCTCAACTTTTGGTTCTACTACTTCTTCTTCAGGCTTTTCTTCTTCAAATTGTTCAACGACTTTTTCTCTTTTAGGTTCTTTTTTTATCTCTGGTAAGTCAATCTTTTTTGCTACTGTTACTTTTTCTTTTTTTGGTTTTTTTTCTTCTTCTTCAACCTCAACATATTCTTCTTCAAAAAATATGTTTTTTATCTTATCAAATACTCCCATATTGACACCTCACTTATTCGTTCTTATCAGTTACTAAAATATCTGAATCTTTCTTTTTAGAATCATCTTCAATGTTACCTTTATAATCATAGTAATCTTTTTCATACTGCAAAAATTCATCTGAATCTCTATGTGGACCAAAAATATCGAAAATTGTTTCTTTATAGTCCAAAGCATTCTCACCAATTAATGTTTCTATTACTTTATCATTAAATTGAACTGAAGATAAAATATAACCACTATTGATAATCGCTTTATTTAAATCTTTTTTTTCTACTAATGTTTCAATCTTAGCATAGTTATACATTATTTCGATGAAATAAGTATCATCTTTTTCAGTTATTTCTAAATATCCCTTTTTATTGTTAAAATTAAGTTCTTTAGAATAATAGCTATCGCTAGCTGTAAATTTTGTTTCTACTTTATTATAATAACCTATAACATCAACGAACAAATAATACACATCTTTGCCACTAACGATTTTGGCATTATAACCTTTTTTACCTACTAGTCTTAAGCCCCTAGGTAAATAATATTTATATCCATCAAAATAAGAATTAGATAAAGTTATTTTTTTTGTTAAAACACTTTCAACAATACTATCTATATTATCATCTTGAATTGATTTTACGCTACATCCTGTTACTAGCACCATGAAGCAGAGTAAAAGAACAATCTTTTTCATAATTCACCTACTCTATATTAATTATAACAAACATTTACTTTGTTTAATATAATTTTATCACGTTTTTTGTAAATTGGACACTATTTTTTTGCGACCAAATAATAGATCGTATTATTATTTTTGACAAATTTTTTCTCGTATTCACTCATGATAATATTTTCGTAATTACTGTTATGTAAGTCAAGAGATATATCTTCTATTTTGTAACCATTATCCACTAAACTTTTTATTGAAAATTCAAATAATTGCCTATTATCAGTTTTTTGATATATTACTCTATTGTTTTTAAATAATGCTTCATATCTACTTAAAAATTCTGGACTTGTTAATCTACGCCTTGCATGTCTATCTTTTGGCCAAGGATCAGAAAAATTTAAGTAAATTCTATCTACTTCTTTTGAAAAAATATCTTGAATATTTCTAGCATCCATTCTAACAAATCGTAAATTTTTAATATCTTCTGGTAGTTTTTCAATAGCTCTTACTATGACGCTGTCATATTTTTCAATACCTATAAAGTTGATATTAGGATATCTTTTAGCATTTTCAATTATAAAGTCGCCTTTCCCCATACCTATTTCTATGTACAGTGGATTATTATTACAAAACTCTTTATCCCAATTACCTTTAAGTTTGTTAGGATTACTAATAAGAATTTTGCATTTACTAATTATTTCTTCTTTATTTTTTACATTTCTAAGTCGCATATCTTTCACCTATTTAATTATAACATTATTATAAAAATATGCATATAATAATACGAAAGTAAAGGAGAGTTAATTATGAATGAACAACCACCATTTGGATTTTTTCCAAACAATCCTGGGAATTTTTTCCCTAATCAGCCGAATCAACAATGCAACTGCTCAAATGAAATAAGAAATATCAACAATAAATTAAACAATCTAGAAAGACAAGTTAATAGATTAGAACGTCGTGTTAGAAAATTAGAATTATCTAACATCACACCATATGCTTCAGCTAATTCAATGAACCCTAATGACTTTTCATCATCTTATAATGACAATAACTACATAATATAAAAAAGTAAAACCTATTATTAAGGTTTTACTTTTTTGTGTAATTTCTTTTTAATAAGACCTAGCATGTCCTGATCAAATACTTCGTTAATAGTATTAGTCTTATAAGTAAACATAATATATATTGTAGCTCCTATTATTGCATACAAAGCAATTACAAAAATCGAAGCTATTCGGCCAGCTGTTAATGGAACAATAAAAGTCAAACATTTTAAGCCTAAAAGCATTAAGATTATGGCTAATAAAATTTTACCAAAAACTTTATATTGTTTGAAGAAATCTATATCATATTTTTTATAAAGGAAAGTAATTACCATTATTATTGAAACGGAGTTTCCTAGAATAGTTGCTGCTATTGCTCCATAATAAGGAGGCCACCCTAAACTATTAAACAAGTATATAAATGGAACATCCATAGTGGCATTTATTAGCAAGCCTGTAAGTAGATTAGCAAATAACATTTTATATTCTTTTAGTGTTAATAATATTGTCATTCCAAGTGAAACACCAACTGTTACAAATGCTATAAATATTGAAAATTTGAAAACTTGAGGGCCATATTTACTAGCACCATAGAACACTTGCCATACTGGTTTTGATAAGAAGCTTAATCCAACTACCATAGGTAATGTTATAAAACAAGTTATTTTATATGTTTTATTTATTTTCTTTTTGATATCCTGATAATCTTTTTTTACTAAACTATATGTAATGTTAGGAATTATGCTTACTGCAAAGCCTGTTCCTACTGCTATAACTATCATATTTAATTTGTTACCCCATGTTGATATAACACTCATAATAGATTCTGCATCTGTAACTGCATAACCTAATCCATTTACTAAAGTACGTATTAATAGAAATGTATCAACAGAGTTATATAATGATTTAAACACATCACCAAATACAAAAGGTACAGAATAACATAATATTTTAATTACTATTTCTTTAGTTGTTATAGTGCACTCTTTTTCTTTATCTAAGTCTGCTCTAAGTTGCTTTTTGTGTTTTAAAACTTGATTAACAAGATACAAATATGCACAAATAGAACCTGCAGTTGCACCAAATAGTGCTACTCCTACTGCTGTTGATAAGCTTAAATTAAAAACTCGTAATGTTAAATAGCTACCAACGATTATTATTACTACTCTTACTATTTGCTCTAAAACTTGACTAACTGAAGTAGGAGTCATATATTTATGTCCTTGTAAGTATCCCCTATAAACACTTAAAATAGGAACAACTAACACCGAAAAAGAAATAACTCTAATTACAAATACAATGTCTTCTAAAGTGTTACCACCTGTAATATCACCTATAATTAATTTTGCAACTCCAGGAGCAAATATAAATAATATTAAAAAGCACGCAATTCCTATCATGCTTAATAATCTTTTTGATATTTTAAACGCTTGTTCTTTTTCTTTATAATATCCTAGTGCATTATATTCACTAATTATTTTACTAACAGCAAGAGGAACACCTGCTGTTGATAAGCTTAAAAATATTGAATATATATTATAGGCATATCCATACAATGCTCCACCTTGTTCACCAATTATAGCGTAGAAAGGTATTACATATATAATGCCTAAAATTTTACTAATAACTATTCCCATCGAAGCTATAAAAGCTCCTTGCATGAATGTATTCTTTTTTAATTTCATTTAATCACATCTTTCTATGTCTATAAATATAATAACACAAATTGTTTATTAATAAACAAAAGAACACAAAATTTCATGTTCTTTTTACACTATCAAGATACTTATTCTGTTCTTAGCGCTTCAACCGGATCTTTTCTAGAAGCTATTTTAGATGGTATTGCTCCACCAATCATAGTTAGTATAACGCTTATTAAGACTAATATTATTGCATGTATCGGATTTAATTTAGCAACATTGGAAAGTTCAGTTAGCTTTTTTATTATTAAATTAACAGGGAAAGTTATAATCCATCCTATAAATATACCAATTAAACCTGATATTAGACCGATAATAACAGTCTCGGCATTAAATACACGGCTTATGTCCTTAGCTCTTGCACCAAGTGCACGTAGTATTCCTATTTCTTTTGTTCTTTCTAAAACTGATATATATGTTATTATACCTATCATAATACTAGAAACTAGTAAAGATATTCCTGAAAAAGCAATTAGTACAATAGTAATAGCATCCATAATTGAACTTGATAAGCTAGAAAAGATTTTTCCTAAATCGGTATATAATATTTGATTGTTTAAATCTTTATCTACATTGTACTTATCTAAATATTCTATAACAGACGCTTTAGCTTTAAAGTCTTTTGGATATAATTGGATTGCTATAGGTATATCATTACCACCAAGATATGAAATTAATTCTTCCTTTGTAGTCTTAGTATAATCTATTTTTTCACCAGTAAGCACATTATAATCTACATTCCTTTGCAATTGAACAATCTTCGAATCATTATTCTTTTCAATTACATAATCAACCAACTCACTAGTGTATGATAATAACGAATCGTCAGAAGTTAATACTTTTTTATCTTTCTTTCCTCTTGCTATACCAACTATTTTTAGAGTTAAAGCATTATTGGAATTATATAGTCCCTCTAAATTATTATTTATTGTGAAAAATGAATTCATCTCATTATAGTATTCATCATTAAAGATAAGTTTTAATTGAGTACTAATTATTTCATCAAATGTAATTTCTTTTTTATTGATGTCTATTCCTATACTATTTAATATTTCTTTATTTACATTATTTTTACTATCAACAGTTAATAATAGTTCATCCTTAGAAGTTGGAAATTTTCCTTCTAATAAATCATAATTATCTTCAAAAACGCCTACCTTTGATGTCTTCTCAGGGATCATAGTAAAATATGCTGAATCCAATAATAATTGTTTATAATTATTATCATGCTTTGCAATAATATTTAATGACACTGTTCGAGTATATGAAATACCACTTAATAATTCTTTGTCTATACTTTTAACATAATCTATATAGTTATTATCTATATTGTTAATATGTACTAGTTGTTTGTCTACTGGAGATACAGGATAAACGATCTTTTTAGTAATATATTCTTCTTTATTATCACTTTTTTCTACCTTATCAAGTTCCATTGCTTGTTTCGATATAACGATAGGCATAGATGATAACGTGTCCTTTTCAAATTTATCTATTTCAATATTAAATCCATTAGAAAGAGCCAATATTATAGTTATTCCTATGATACCTATACTTGATGCAAAAGAGGTTAATAAAGTTCTCCCCTTTTTAGTTTTAATATTATTAAAAGATAATTTTAAAGCAGTTAAAAAGTTCATTGCAGTTTTCTTTATTTTGTATTTTTCATCTTTATTACTTTCTTTTTCTATAGGATTAGTATCACTTACTAACATTCCGTCTTTGAATTCAATAATACGATTGGCATAAGAATTTGCTAATTCAGCATTATGCGTTACCATAATAACCAACTTATCTTTAGCTATTTCTTTAATTAATTCCATTATTTGAATACTAGTCGCTGAATCTAATGCTCCAGTTGGTTCATCAGCTAGAATAATACTAGGATTATTTGCTAGTGCTCTTGCAATTGCAACACGTTGCATTTGACCACCAGATAATTGATTTGGCTTTTTATGAGCATGTTCTTTTAATCCGACTTTTTCTAATACTTCTAATGCTTTCTTTTTTCTTTTAGAAGACGAAACTCCACTAAGTGTCATTCCCATTTCAACATTATCTAATATAGAAATGTGGTTAATTAAATTATAGTTTTGAAAGATAAAACCTATACAATTATTTCTATAAGCATCCCATTCTGTTTTATGAAACTTTCTAGTTGATTTATTATTTATGATTAAATCTCCACTATCATATTTGTCTAATCCACCAATAATATTTAAAAGTGTTGTTTTACCGCTTCCAGATGGTCCTAGAATGGCAACAAATTCATTTTTTCTAAATTCTATATTAACATTATTTAATGCCTGTTGACTAAATTTACCAGTTACATAACTTTTATTTATATTTATCAATTTAAGCATACTTTACCTCCTTATATGTGAACATGATAATTATATGTTATTGATTATTTGTTATCAACTTATTAAATATGTATTTTATAAAACAATTTACCAATTACTCTTAATTTTAACCAAGTGAAATTTTAAAATTTAAAAAGTACCCCTTTTAAATTTTTAAAAAGAGTACTTTTTTATTTTTCATATAAAATCATTGCTGAGAAACAATATATTTGTTCTTCACTAAACATTGAAATGGATACTTGATATTTAATGTCAATAACTTTATCACCTATTTCTTCAAGAAAAGTATTAACACTAGCTTCTAAATCCTTTTCATGCATCTCATCAAAAACTTTTACTTTCATATCAGTCACCAATGACAATATATAACTGTTTAGTGTCGAAAAATGTTATTTTACAACAATATTTATAATTTTATCTTTAATTATAATGAATTTAACTATCTCTTTACCGTCAATATGTCTAATGATATTTTCTTCTTTTAATGCTTTTTCTCTTATTATATCTTCATTATCATCAACAGTAACATTAATTGTTGCTCTTACTTTACCATTTACTTGAACTGCTAAAGTTTTAGAACTTTCCTTGATTAAATCCTCATTATACGTAGGCCATTTTTCATACGCAATAGTATTATTATGTCCTAACATATTCCATAATTCTTCACCTAAATGTGGGCAAATTGGACTAATTAATTTAGCTAAACCTATAGCATATTCTTTTGGTAAATATTCTTCTTTATATATTGCATTTACAAATATCATCATTTGAGAAATAGCTGTGTTGAAGTTTAAGTTTTCGTAGTCTTCAGTTACTTTTTTGACTGTTTGATGATAAATTTTTTCAAGATTTTTATTTTCTTTATCAGCTACTTTTCCTTCTTCGAATATTCTATAAATACGATCGATGAATTTCTTAGCACCATCTATTCCTGTATTACTCCAAGGTTTATCAGCATCAAGTGGTCCCATAAACATTTCATACAATCTTAAAGCATCAGCACCATGGCTTTCAACTATATCAGTAGGATTTACAACGAACTCTGGATATCTTTTACCCATTTTTATACCATTAGCTCCTAAAATCATTCCTTGATGTACTAACTTTTGAAATGGCTCAGCAACAGGAACTAATCCCTTGTCATATAAGTAATTATTCCAGAATCTTGAATACAATAAGTGTCCAGTTGTGTGTTCGGGTCCACCTATATATAAATCTACTGGTAACCAATGTTTCAATAATTCTTGATTAGCAAATTCTTCATCGTTATGTGGATCTATATATCTTAAGAAGTACCATGAAGAACCAGCAGAACCTGGCATTGTAGAAGTTTCTCTTACTCCTTTCATACCATGTCTTATAACATTTTTCCATTCTTCAGCAAAATCCAATGGTGCTTTTCCGCCATGTCCCTTATAATCCTTTAATTTAGGTAAAACTAAAGGTAATTCACTATCATCTAATACTTCCATAGAACCATCTTCCATATGGACGATAGGAACTGGTTCTCCCCAATATCTTTGACGAGCAAAAATCCATTCACGTAAACGATAATTTACTTTTTTAGTGCCTAATTTATTTTCTTCTAGCCATGCAATCATCTTGTCAATCGCTTCTTGTTTACCCAAACCATTTAAGAATCCAGAATTAATATGAACCCCATCTTCTGTAAAGGCTTCTTTATCTACATCGCCACCTTCTAATACTGGAATTATTTTTAATCCAAACTTTTTAGCAAATTCATAATCTCTTGTATCATGGGCTGGAACTGCCATAATAGCTCCAGTTCCATAAGTTGCTAAAACATAGTCAGCAATCCATATAGGAATTTTTTCACCATTTACTGGATTAATAGCATAGCTACCAGTAAATGCTCCTGTCTTTTCTTTATTTAATTCTGTTCTTTCTAAATCTGACTTAGTAGCACATACTTTTTTATAAGCTTCTACTTCTTCTTTTTGTTCATCACTAGTAATTACATCCACTAATTTATGTTCAGGTGATAATACACAGTAAGTAGCACCAAACAAAGTATCACATCTAGTTGTAAATACTTCAAATGATTTATCCGTGCCATCTACTTTAAAAGTTACTAATGCTCCAGTTGATTTTCCTATCCAATTTCTTTGCATTTCTTTTGTTGATTCAGGCCAGTTAATATTATCAAGACCATTAATTAATTTTTCAGCGTATTTAGGAATGTCCATTACCCATTGCTTCATATTACGTCTTACAACAGGAAATCCTCCTCTTTCACTTTTACCATCTATTACTTCATCATTTGATAAAACTGTACCTAATTCTTCACACCAGTTAACTGGCATATCAACACATTTTGCTAATCCATCTAAATATAATTGTTTAAATATCCATTGTGTCCATTTATAGAATTCAGGATCGCTTGTTGATATTTCTTTACTCCAATCATAAGAGAATCCCAAACTCTTTAATTGCGTTTTAAATGTTTTAATATTTGCTTGAGTAAAGCCGTCTGGATGATTACCTGTATTAATTGCATACTGTTCAGCAGGTAATCCGAAAGCATCCCATCCCATTGGATGTAATACATTATATCCCTGCATTCTTTTCATTCTTGATACTATATCTGTTGCAGTATATCCTTCTGGGTGTCCAGCATGTAATCCTACTCCAGATGGATATGGGAACATATCTAATGCATAAAACTTAGGTTTAGAAAAATCATACACATCTGTTTTAAAGGTATCATTTTCTTCCCAATAATTTTGCCATTTCTTTTCAACTTCTTTAAAATTATACATTTTTAGTCAATCCTTTCTTTTTAAAATATCTTCCTAATAGAGAAAAACTTGTTAGTATTACTGGTACTACAAGTAGTACTCCTACTCCTAGTTGTATATATATATTATCTGTTTTTAATAAAGTTATAACTGTTACAATAAATGCAACATCTAAACTACAAACAAAACCCAAGAGTTTTAACATACCTCTAAAATTTATCTTTTTTAAATCTACTTTGTACTTATATATAAACAACTCAACCTCAGCTGGATATTTTGCTTGATCTACTTTATCTTTCTTTTTCACATCTTTCTTCTTTTTGCTTTCTTTTACTATTCTATTCCCTTTAGCATCATATTTTCTAATTATAAATATGTAATAAATCAAATATGTTAATGCTGTAGTAATTATAAACCAAATCATAACTTCTCCTTTCAAAATAAAAAGCATCCTTACATAAGGACGCTTTATTTACGTGGTACCACCTTAATTCATAGTATAAAACTATGCGCTTAATATTGTTAACGCAATTATGCGAATTACTTAAATAGGAACAAGTTCATAAACAAGTTACAATAGTTAACACCAACCACTATCTCTCTTTAAATAACTTGGTTTATTACTACTTTCCAAAGTAATTAAATATATCATATAGTATATTAAATTTGATTAATATATTCAAGTAAATTTAAGAATAATTTTACAAAAGATGAATCTAATCCTGCTCTTCTAAGCTTTCTAATAGCTATTCTTTTCTTTTTTATAGGTTCATCACTGAACATTGCATCAGATATCTTTTCTTTTAAAGATGTTTCAATTTGTAGGTCTGACAAAATCATATCTATGTCATCATTGACCAATCTAACAGCATCTATTTCAATATCTGTACCTTTGCAGTTAATTGTTAATTGTCTAAATACGTCAACATTATTAACTTCAACTATAAAATCTGTATCGTCTATGTAAGTATTACTTTCTATTACATCTCCATCTACTCTACAGATAACTTCATCTGCTTTTTTAGTATTTCTAAATCTTATTTTAAAGTTTCTAGTATCTGGTACAATACCTCTTTTACTATCAAGAGCGTTTCTGATAATTAAAGTATAGTTATTTGGAAGATAATTATATTCAATGATTGTTTTAAAATAAGCTCCCTTTTTATAAGCTTCTGAAATTCCATCATCTTCATATAATTCATAACTATTGCTTTCACCTGGGAATACTTGAATTTCCATATCACTAGGATTAGAAGTATTATTGCTATTACTTTTTATTGATAATGGTATAATAGCACCTTTTCTTGCAAATACTGGATAATCTTCGTCTTTATAGAATGCTACATACTTTTTATTACCCAAGAATTTTTTACCAGTGAAAAAATCATACCAAATACCATCTGGTAAATAGAATCTATGAATAGTTCTATTCATTATTGAATCTTTTTTATTTGTTATTGGTGCTACTAAAAGACTACTACCATAAAAGTACTCATTACGATATATTAAGTCATCATATACTTTAGGTATTACATAATAAAGTGGTTGGAATACCATTGTTCCTGCTGTAGAATACTTATGAGCTTCTGTGTATAAATAAGGAATTAACTTATGACGTAATACCAAGTATTCACTTGTTATTTCATATGTCTTTTTATCCCACAACCATGGTTCGCGTTTATAGTACTTTCCACCTGCTGAATGAAATCTCAGAATTGGACTAAACACTCCTAATTGGACTGATCTTATATATAATTCCGATTCTTCTATTCCACCGTTATATCCGCCTATATCATGACTCCACCAACAAACTCCAATATTTGAGGCTGATAAATTGAAGAAAGGGATTAATTTAAGATTATCCCAACTCACTTTAGTCTCTCCTGAATATAATACTGGATATCTGTGTGCTGCTTTTAAAGCATTTCTTGATAAAATCATTCCTCTATTTCCAAGTTTTTTAGAATCAAAATAATGATAATTAGTTAATGTCCATAGAGTTGTTAAATCTTTTAGGTTATTAAAGTCATTCCAGAAAAAATCAATACCCATTTTTTCCAACGGATGAATAAATACTTTAAAATATACATCTAAAAATCTAGGATTAAGAGGATCAAATTTTAAAATGTTACCTGCTGTTCCTCCTAAATATTGACATGCACTATTATAATAATTTTCAAAAGGATAAAATCCTTCACTTGGATCTACTGATACTCCTATTTTTATATTTCTATCATGAATTTCTTTAATGAATTGAACAGGGTTATGAATTAAATCTTCATTAAAGCTAAATCCGCTGTTAGTTACTTTTTTATTATATACATTTCTTTTATGCCAATCTTTGTCTAGTAATAATACTGATATTGGTATTTCATTTGAATCGAACTTATTCAATAAATTATTAATTTCATCTGATGAATATGCTTTATCTCTACTCCACCAGTTTCCTAAAGCATATCTAGGTACAAATGATGGCATTCCTGTTAAAGTAAAATAATCTTGCATAGCAAGTCCAAAATCTTTACCATATATAAAAACATACATATCTATACTTCTAGAATTAGGGCTTACTATAGTACCATTTTGATCCAACCTTAAAGTATTACTATCATCAATACTTACAAAACCTTCTAAAGAATAAAGTCCTCTATTTATAGAACTTTCTGCATTGGGTTTTAGAACATTATTAGAGCCAAAGTAATTTCTTACTTCTGGATGATCATAATACCAAAACCTATCTGTACCATTAAGGGATATTTTCAAATTCTTTATTGGATTCACACCAGTACCTTTAAATGGCATCTCTTTTGAATATTCAAGTTTAAAGTAATTAGTAGTAACTTCTAAAAAGGCATTATCTTGTCTTATTTGAAAAGGAGTTTTCTCAAAGTTTCTATATATAACAAGTTCAGTACCTAAATCATTAAATTTACCTTCTTCACTATATTCAAGACGGATTAGTCTTTCTGTAAGAATAGAAATACGATATTTTTGACCTTGTATTACATTAGTATTTCTAGTTTTTAAATTATTTAAATCAATATGAAATTGATTACCTAAATCATACATAATATCACCTTTCTATTCTTTTCTTTTTTATTTAACAAGATATGGATTAGTTTTTGTTCCATCTCCACTTAATACTGTTACCGTTGATTTCAAATTGATTACAGGGCGAGCGTTAAAACTGCCACTGTTGGCACCACTTTGGCCAGTTATACCAGAAATACCTACTGCCCATACAAAAGCAGCTCCACTATAATTATCTGGTGTCATTGTCCAAAAGCCTTCATTATTTTTTAGGTAAAATTCATCGTTATTTCGAGAATAAAGAGCTCCAGCATATGCCACTTCATCAGCCGTTATTAATCCAATTGGATAAGTCAAGGCTTTATTACCTTTTGTTGCTGATGATGTTGTATATAAATCGTTTTCTTGTGGGCACTTGAATTGTGGTATATATTTTGACATTAGTCGATTATGTGAACCATAAGAAGTTGACGTTGTACCATAGCCGAGTGCTTCTGAATCTATACTTCTATCTCCACAAAAGCCAGAATCTGCTAAATATGATGAGTAATCAACCAAATTATTTTGATACCATATATCTAAATATGATTTTATAGCACTTGAATTAGTATTGATATGCGTTGCCTCATAAGTGGTTGCACCAGCTGTTCCATACATGTATCCTACATATGCATTATCGTTAGAGAAATTATTAAAGACACTAACCCCAATCGAATCCTGTTTAATCAATCTTACACTGCCGTCTTCATTTATTCTTACTATTCTCCATGTAAATCCTGCAAAGGATACATAGTTATTTTCTACTGCTCCTCTAAAGTAATAAGTAGTTTTATTATCTTCTGTATTTGTTGATGTGTAATAAAGCCCTGTTCCATTTGTATTACTACTTATCTTAGAAAAATCTATGTTTGTATCTGCTATTGTTGTATTATTACTTAATATTTTAGTTACTAATTTTTCGTATGCATCTGGTATTAATTCGCCATCTGCTGTTGGTGCACTTGCTACATATTGTCCTATATTTAATGTTAATCCTACCTCTTTTGTCTTTTTACTTGGGTCTTTTTCTACTGCTGGATTATATCCTACTGTTACTGTCATTGTATGAGTTGGACATGTAGTTAATCCTTCGCAGCTTTCTATTGTTGTTCCTTTTCTTATATTTTCTATTCTTACGTATATAGCATCATTATCTGTTGATGTATATGTTGCTCCTTTTACTTCTGCTTTTATATCTCCATAGTTTGTTATATCTATTTCATATGTTAATTCATCTCCTGGTTGTACTAAATCTACTTCAAAGTTTGCTGTTGTTGATGTATAACTACTACTCTTTGAAGTTGCTCCCCCTTTGGTACTTCCCGTCTTTACTCTTATTGCACTGAATTCTACTTTCCATGTTGATGTTACTGAGGTTCCTCCATTTATATCCAACTTCGTTGACAATAATGCATATCCTATCCCCATAAACAGCATCATTACGCACATTACTATTATTACTGTTGTCTTCTTTCTATACATCGTATCAGCTCCCCTAGTATTATGTGTATATTATCTCATTAATAAGATTTTTTTTCAATATCTTCTACAATAAAATACTTTTATTTATCTATAGATTTCTTTAAGAAAACCATTATCTTTGATATAATATTGTTGGTGATGTTATGAATGGATTAGTATTATCAGGTGGAGGCGGCAAAGGCGCTTATCAAATTGGTGTCTGGAAAGCTTTACGCAAAATTCATTATAAAATTGATATTGTTACTGGTACTTCGGTTGGTTGCTTAAATGCATTGTTAATCACTCAAAATTATAAATTTTTAGCTCCTTTTATTTGGAGTAGAATTGATTTTAGTGAAATATTTCAAGATGATGTAAAAAAAGAACAAACAACCATGGAAATAATCGAAATGTATGGTAAAAATATTTTGAAAAACAAAGGCATGAGTACTGATAACTTGCAAAAAAAATTAGACAAGGTTGTTAATTATAGAAGATTCTATAAATCTAAAGTGGATTTTGGATTGGTTACTGTAAATTTAAGCGACTTAAAACCAGTTGTCTTAACCAAAAAAGAAATTCCTAAAGAAAGATTAAAAGATTATTTGATGGCTTCTGCTACTTGCTATCCGGCTTTTAAGATGAAAGATATTGATGGTAACAAATATATCGATGGTGGTTATTATGATGTCTTACCAATCAACCTTGCTGTTAAAATGGGAGCCACAAAAATAGTTGCTGTTGATTTAAAAAGTTTCGGAATAAAAAAGAAAGTTAAGGATAAAAATATTCCCGTTACATATATCGTTCCTAGAAACAATATTGGATACAGTCTATTGTTTAATAGAAATGTTAATAAACTTAACATGAAATATGGTTACAATGACACTTTAAAAGATTTTGGTAGATTAGAAGGTAACAAGTTCACATTCAAAAAGAACTTCACTAAACATATTAATCACCAGTTAGTAAAAAATAATATTCTATGTTTTTATAACTTAAAAAATATAGAAAAAAATATATTACTTAATAAAAAACTAAAACATTTTATAAGCGATACATTAGATACTAAAGCATATATAAAAATATTAGAAAATATTGGTTATAGTTATAATCTTCCTGACTACAATATCTATTCTATACGTAAGTTTAATAAACTAGTTACTAATAAAATTAATAAACAAGAACCAATAAAAAAACTAGGAATTAATCCTTCAAAAAAAGATGTAATAACATTTTTATATAGCTGTATGCTTAATAACGAGACTAACAAAATAAAAAAAATATCACTTATATATTCAAACGAGTTTATTGCTGCTATTTATTTATATACTATAACTAGAGGTAAGTATCATGCAATTTAAATACAGCGATTCAAATAAAAGATATTATACTTTGGATTATTTCTATAAACATAAATTTAATTCTAAAGTATTTAAAGTTAGTCTTAATGCTGGGTTCTCTTGTCCTAATAAAGACGGTACAAAAGGATATGGGGGATGCATTTATTGTTCTAAACTAGGTAGTGGTGACTATGCAGGAGATAAAAATGAATCATTAATAGAACAGTTCAATAAAGTTAAAGAATTTATGAGTCATAAGTGGCCAAACAGTAAATACATCGCTTATTTTCAAGCTAATACTAATACTTATGCTCCTGTTGAAGTATTAAAAGAAAAATACGAAAGTGTTATGTATTTAGACAATGTAGTTGGGCTAAATATTGCTACTAGACCTGATGCTATTAGTGATGAATGTCTAGATTATTTAGAAAAACTTAATAAAAAGACTTATTTAACTATTGAATTGGGATTACAAACCATACATGAAGGAACATCTAAATTGATAAATCGTGGACATGACTTAAACTGTTTTAATGATATGGTTAAAAAATTAAGAAATAGAAATATAAATGTCGTTGTACATATAATTAATGGACTACCTTATGAAACAAAAGAAATGATGTTAGAAACTGCTAGATATTTATCCAGTTTGGATATTCAGGGTATTAAAATACACATGTTACATATTTTATCCGATACAGCCTTAGCTAATCTATATGAAAAAGAACATTTTCATGTTTTAACTAGAGAAGAATATGTAGATATTGTTTGTTCACAGTTAGAATTATTACGGGAAGATATTGTTATACATCGTATTACAGGAGATCCTAACCCAGATGATTTAATTGAACCTAAGTGGCTGATTAAAAAATTTGGTGTGTTAAACGAAATAGATAAAGAAATGGTTAAAAGAAATAGTTATCAAGGTAAATTAAAAAAGTATTCACAGTAATTGTGGATACTTTTATTTTGTTTTCTTTTTCTGAATATTATATGTTATTTTTGCTAAAGACTTTGTGGATAAAAATCTCTCAAAGAAATAAGCGCACTTCATTTTAAATCCTGGTACAATAACAAGTTTTTTATTAAACATTTCATCTATGGCATATTTTGCCACGAATTCACTAGTTAATGGTTTTACAGAGAATTTCACATTTGCTACTTTATTGAAATTAGTATCAACAGGTCCTGGGCATAAACATGATATTACTACATTAGATTTGTCTCTACGTAATTCTTCTGATATTGAAGTAGTTAATCTTAATACATAAGCTTTGGTACTATAATATGTTGCCATTAATGGTCCCGGAACAAAAGCCGCTGATGATGCAACATTAAGAATATAACCACTATTTCTCTTCTTCATGTCTTTTAAGAATAACTTAGTTAGAATGTGAACAGCTTTAATATTTAAATCAATCATATTTAATTCTTTAGATAAATCTGTCTCATCAAATTTTCCAAAATCACCAAAACCTGCATTATTAATTAATATGTCTATATTTTCGCTTTTACACAATACATATACTTCTTTTACTTTATTTTCAAGAGATAAATCAGCAACAATAATTTTGACATCAGTCTTTAAATTTTCTTGCATTTTTTGTAATTTTTCTTTATCTCTAGATACTAAAATTAAATCATGACCTAAATCACTTAAATACTTAGCCATTTGGTATCCAATACCAGATGAAGCTCCTGTTATCAATGCTTTCATAAAACCATCTCCAGCCTCATTATACCATAGAAAAAAGGCCTTTACTAGACCTCTTCACTTTCTTCTATATCACTAGAGTCATAATTTTTACTAAATTTTTGTAAAAACTCTTGAAGTTTTTCCCTTTCTTCATCTGATATTTCATTTATATCTTTAGCATTATCAGTATCTATAGATGGAACATCCTCATTTAGATAAATATTATTAACGGAACTTAATACTATCTTATTGTCCTCAGTATTTCCTATAGATATTTTAGTTTCTAGTTTATATTCTTTATTTTTAGTAACTGTGCTAATCTTAAATGTTATATCGCCTAGAGCTTCACCATTATAAGTACAAGATAATGCTAAGTCAAACGTAGAATTATTTTTAACTAATGTACCACTTATGGATGCATTACCTTCATCATTTACTACAGTGATGTTTATGTTTGCCTTATCTTTTGAAGTATATGCTTTTTCAAATTTGATACTTGAACCGTTCATTTCTGCAGTTACTGCAGTAGTATTATGTTTGTTCTTATTTTGATAAAAATCTACCGATAAAGACATATCAACTGCTAGACCATCTGAAGTTGATAACTCTATTCTTGTTACATCACCAAATACTTTGCAATAGAACGACAATACTAGATATTCATCATTAGATGTTGATTCACCCATTGATTTAACTGCATCTTCTAAATCACTCTTAGTAATATTTTTATCAATTTTTTGTAATACCTTTATTGCTTTAGTATCATTACTTAATGCTTTTAGATAATCTTTAGATATTGAAGTAATCATCTTATCAGTCATTTTTAGTGATAGTTTATACATGCTTACTTTCTTACCATCTAATGTTAAAGCCTCTTTAGTTTTAGTTAAATCTTTGTTAGTAATATTTTTAGAGATACTCTTTTTTAAGTGATCAGTTAATATTTTTAGATCTTTTTTTGATAGTTTAGATATTTCTTCATAGTTAACACTATCAACTACTTCTTGATTAGATATACTGTCTTCAATATCAGTATAATAAAACTCATCCATTACATCTTTGATCTTGAAAAATACTTTTTTCTCATCTAATAGGCCAATGAGTCCTAGATTTTCATTAATTTCGCCTTCAACTTTTCCATCTAAATCTACATATAATTGATTACTATTATTAAAATATAAATCACCAGATACACCCATCTTATTATCTATATAAGTTAAAGCGCTATTAGTAGTTATTTTGTATTTATCACTACCATCTAACCCTTCTATAAATGTTTTATCACCCTCGTTAACTTTATTAACATAAGATAATACACGTCCTAGTGATGTTTCAAACATATATTTATTGGAATTCATTAAATAGACTCCAGTACCAATCATTGCGATCGACGCAATTAAAAGGCAAATACTAACAATTTTCTTAGTCATTACACTACACACCTCTTTATTCTAAGTAAATTATACTAATAATTGAGAAAATTGTCTATAAAAAAAGAATGACTTTTGTCATTCTAATTATAATTAATCTACTAATTCTAATCTAACAAGTAACGCATCGTCTCCTCTACGTTCATCCATTTTTAGAATTCTTGTATATCCACCATTTCTATTTGCATACTTTGGTGCAAGTTCATCAAATACTTTTTTAACAGCAGTAGTATCATTATGAAGGAAAGCTAGTGCTTTTCTTCTTGCAACTAATCCACCATCTTTACCATAAGTTATCATCTTATCAACAAATTTACTAGCTTCTTTAGCTCTTGTATCTGTTGTTACTACAAATCCATGCATGATAACGTCTTTAGTAAGATTAGCAAGCATGCTTCTTCTATGTTTGTTATCAACACCTAATTTTCTATATGCCACTTTAACTCCTCCTTACTAATCATCGTCGCGTAAAAGTAAACCTAATTCTTTTACTTTGTCTAATACTTCTTTTAATGATTTTTTACCTAAGTTACGTATTTTCATCATATCATTTTCTGATCTATTAACTAAATCTTGTAATGTATGAATTCCTGCTCTTTTTAAGCAGTTGTAAGCACGAACTGAGAAATCTAAATCTTCGATAGTTGTTTCTAATGCTTTTACTTTTGGATCCTCAGTTTTTTCAATCATCATACCTGTCATATCAGCAATATTACTTAAGTTAGTTAATATATTGAAATGTTCAATTAATATTCTAGCTGCTAAAGCAATTGCTTCTTCTGGTTTGATAGAACCGTTAGTCCATACGTTCATTATTAATTTATCATAACTTTCATCTTGTCCTACACGAGCACTTTCAACATCATATGAAATACGTTCGATTGGTGAGAAAATTGAATCTATTGGAATAACTCCAACTTTTTTGATATCAAGTAATTTCTTATTTTCTTCACTCTTAACATATCCTCTACCGTTAGATACTGTCATTTCAGCAACTAATTTTCCACCTTTAGCAACATTTGCAATTACTAAATCTGGATTAATTATTTCGATATCAGCATCACGTTCGATGTCACCAGCAGTAACTGGACCTTCCTTTGTTATGTTTAATCTAACAATTTTACTATCATTAGAATGATTTTTAATTACAACTTTCTTTAAGTTTAAGATAATAGTTGTAACATCTTCAACAACACCTTCAAGTGTTTGGAATTCATGTAGTGCTCCTTCAATTTTAACACTACTGATTGCTGAACCTGGAAGAGATGATAACATAACACGTCTTAAGGCATTACCTAAAGTTGTACCAAATCCTCTTTCTAATGGTTCAAGTTCAAATTTTCCGTAAAAATTGCTTTCTACATAGTCAGTTATTTTATAGTTTGGTTTTTCAAATTCTATCATGAAACTACCTCCTTTATTTTAATTAGCCACGTGGACGTTTTGGTGGACGACATCCGTTATGTGGTATTGGTGTCACATCGTTAATAGCAGTTACTTCTAATCCTGCTGTTTGAAGTGATCTAATAGCTGTTTCACGTCCTGGTCCTAAACCTTTAACATAAACCTCAACTTTTCTCATTCCTGCATCAAATGCTGCTTTTCCTGCTGCTTCTGCTGCAATTCCTGCTGCGAATGGAGTTGATTTTTTACTACCTTTAAAACCTAATGCTCCACTTGAAGCCCAAGAAATCGCATTTCCGTCTTTATCAGTTATTGTAGTAATTGTATTATTAAATGTTGAATGAATGTGTGCTACACCTTCAGGAACATTCTTTTTAACTTTTCTTTTTCTAGTTTTATAAGCCATAAGTTTGACCTCCTTTTTAACTATTTTTTATTATTTCTTTTTATTAGCTATTGTCTTACCTTTGCCTTTGCGAGTACGAGCGTTACTTCTAGTTGATTGTCCTCTTACAGGTAATCCTTTTTTGTGACGACTTCCTTCGTATGAGTTGATTTCCATTTTAGTTTTGATGTTCATGTTAACATCACGTCTTAAATCACCTTCAACTACATATTTGTTAACTTCATCACGAATTTTGTTTAATTCATCATTATCTAAATCTTTTACCTTTTTCATTGGATCTACTCCTGCATCAGATAAAATCTTTTTAGATAAATTTCTACCTATACCATAAATGTATGTTAGTGAAATTTCAATTTGTTTATCATTTGGTATATCTACACCTTTAATACGTGCCATAGAATACACTTCCTTTCATTAACCTTGTCTTTGTTTGTGTTTTGGATTTTCACAAATAACCATTACTTTACCTTTACGTTTAATAATTTTGCATTTTTCGCAAATCTTCTTTGCTGATGCTTTTACTTTCATAATATCCCTCCTATTATTTCCTATAGGTTATACGCCCACGTGTTAAATCATAAGGCGATAGTTCTAGCATTACGGTATCCCCCGGTAAGATGCGAATGTAATTCATTCGGATTTTACCAGAAACGTGAGCTTCCACAATGTGTCCATTCTCAAGTTCTACTTTAAATTTACCGCCTGGTAAAATTTCTAGAACATGTCCTTCGATCTCAATTGTATCGTCTTTTGCCATCTTATCACTCTCCTGTTAATATTTCGTATCCATCCTTAGTTACTACTACAGTATGTTCAAAATGAGCAGATGGACTATCATCATCAGTAACTATTGTCCAGCCATCATCCAGCATATATATATCAGCAGTTCCATAATTTAACATCGGTTCTACTGCTATAACCATACCTTCTTTTAATAATGGTCCTGTACCTTTTTTACCATAATTAGGAACATCTGGTTCTTCATGTAAGTTGCTACCTACACCATGACCAACTAGTTCTTTTACAACTCCTAAGTTATGTGCTTTGGCATATACCTCTACTGCATTAGAGATATCACCAATTCTATTACCAGGTTTTATTTGACTTAGCCCTTCATACAATGCTTGTTCAGTATACTTAAGTAAATCTTGTTTTTCTTTACTTATTTCTCCAACTGGATAAGTCCAAGCTGAATCACCATGATATCCTTTATAACAAGCACATATATCTATCGAAACTATATCTCCATTTCTTAGCTTGCGATTACTAGGGATTCCATGAACAACTTCTTCGTTAATACTAACGCAAAGTGTTGCAGGAAATCCCTCATATCCCTTGCAAGAAGGAGTAGCTCCTTTACTTCTTATGAATTCTTCTGCCAATCTATCAAGTTCTTTGGTTGTTATGCCAGCTTTTACATAAGGTTTTAGATATTGATGAGTTAAGTAGACAATATGTCCTGCTTCTTTTAATAATTCGATTTCTCGATTACTTTTAATTTTAATCAATACTATCACCTAGTTTTGTTAGTAGTTCTTCTACTTGTCTTAGTGTTTCTTTAGAGCCAGAACTACTATTTACTACATATAAGCAATTTTTCTTATTGTAGTAATCTATTAATGGTTGTGTTTTTTCAAGGTAAGTATTATATCTTGTTTCAAGTGACTCTAAATTATCATCACTTCTTTGATATAATTCACTACCACATTTATCACAAACATTTTCAACTTTAGGACTTAATTCAGGATTATAAATATTATATATTGCATCACATCCACGACATAATCTTCTACCAGTAATTCTTTCAATAAGTAATTCTTTTTCTATATCTAAAACAATTACTATTCCAAGATCTTTATTTAAATCTTTTAAAATCTGATCATACATTTCAGCTTGCTTAACTGTTCTTGGATATCCATCTAGGATATATCCGTTTTGGCAGTCATCTTGTTCTAATCTATTTTTTAATGCACTTGCAACTATTTCATCAGAAACTAACATACCTTTAGTTTGCATCTCATGAATTTGTTTTCCAAGTTCATCACCTTTTTGAGCAGCTTCTCTTAATAAATCACCAGTTGAAATATGTGTATAATGATATTTTTCTTTTAAATCCTTTGCTAATGTCCCTTTACCTGCACCTGGTGCAGCAATTAGTATTAAATTCTTCATTTATCTCCTACTATAACCTTTCTTATATGTTCTTGTAACCAAACTACCCTCTAATTGTTTATATGTTTCAAGAGCAACACCAACAACGATTAATAAGCTTGTTCCACCAATTGTAATACTTGATGGTAACTTGGTAACGTTACTAAATACTATTGGTAAGCCTGAAATTATAACTAAGAATAAACCACCGACAATAGTCAATTTAGATAAGATATTACTGATATATTTTTCAGTATCTTTTCCAGGTCTAACGCCAGGAATAAATCCACCATTCTCTTGTAAGTTCTTTGCTAATTCATCTGGTTTCAATTGCAAGAATGTATAGAAATATGCAAAGAAATATATTAATACTACGAATACTAAGAATCCCACTGGAGTTGTGTAGTTTAAATATTTATTTACAAAATTAGTAAATCCTGTATTCTTTACAAATTGAGCTATTGTTGCAGGTATTGCAAGTAAGCTTGATGCAAAGATTATTGGAACCACTCCAGCTGAGTTTATTTTAATTGGCATGTAAGATTGATTTGCTCCAAATGCACTTGTTGTTTTATTTGCATATTGAATAGCAATCTTACGTTCAGAATTTTCAACAAATATTACTCCTATTATAATTAAGAAGTAAACAATTACAAATCCAACAAATGATAGTATTCCAAGTGGTAAAGCTAATCCACTTTCAATAATTAATTCTTTAAATGCTGTTACAAACATTGTTGGTAATGTTGAAATAATACCTGCCATAATAATTAATGAAATACCATTTCCAATTCCTTTTTGAGTTATTTGATCTCCTAGCCATAATAGGAATGCAGTTCCAGCAGTCATAACAGTTGCAACATACATATAATCTAATGTTGACTTACCGCTACCTAAGAATGCAAAAGCAAATGCAAAACCTTCAATAAAGGCAAATATAATACCCATATATCTAGTTATTTGATTTAACTTTTGACGTCCTACTGGTCCTTGTTTTTTTAACTCACTAAAGTAAGGAATAATATCCATTTGTAATAATTCAACAATAATTGATGCTGTGATGTATGGCATAACTCCTAAAGCAAATATTGAGAATTGCTTTAAGGCACCTCCACCCATAACATTAATTAATTCTAAAAAACCTAAACTCCCAGCGACATCTGCTGTACCTGGAATTTGGATTCCAGTACCTACAACAAATATCAATAATGCACCTAAAGTAAATAAAATTCTTACTCTTAAGTCTTTATTTATAGGTGACATTAATTGTTTCAATGGCTGAAACATATTAGATCACCTCAATTTTACTTCCAGATGCTTCAATTTTTTCTACTGCGCTTTTTGAAAATTTATTTGCTTGAATAGTTAATTTCTTTTTTAAATTTCCATTTCCTAATATTTTAATTCCATCTAACTCTTTATTAGCTAATCCTACTTCTTTTAATAATGCAGGAGTTACTAATGTACCATCTTCAAATCTATTTAAATCTTCTACATTAACTGTAGCATAAGTAGTTTTGAATTTGAAGTTTGAGAAACCTCTTTTTGGTAGACGTCTATATAATGGTAATTGTCCACCTTCGAATGAAGCTCTAACTCCTCCACCACTTCTAGAATTTTGACCTTTTTGTCCTTTTCCACTTGTTTTACCTAATCCACTACCTGGTCCACGACCTACAATTTTTCTTTTTTGAGTTGCACCAATATTTTTTTCTAATTCATGTAATTTCATTATCCTAAAATCTCCTCTACTGTTTTTCCTCTTAATTCAGCAGTGTGTTCAGGTGTTTTTAATTGTTTTAGTGCATCCATTGTAGCATGTGCCATGTTATTTTTTGTTCTTGCTCCAAGTGATTTAGATAAAATATCGTGAATTCCAGCAAGTTCTAGTACAGCACGAACAGCACCACCAGCAATAACTCCAGTACCTTTGTTAGCTGGTTTAAGCATAACTTTTGCAGCTCCTCTAGTACCATATACTTCATGGGCAATTGTTCTATTATCAGTTAGGTGTATTTTAATCATATTTTTATTTGCAGCTTGAATTGCTTTTTTAATTGCATCAGGTACTTCATTAGCTTTACCAGTACCTAATCCAACTTTACCTTTTCTATCCCCAACTACAACAGTAGCAGAAAAACGTCTTTGTCTACCACCCTTGTTAACTTTTACAACGCTTTTTACTTCAATTACTTGTTCTTCATAAAGCTTTGCTTTTGGGTCATTATTTCTATTTTGCATAAATTACCCTCCTCTTAGAATTCTAAACCTTTATTACGTGCAGCTTCAGCTAAAGCTTTAACACGTCCATGATAAAGATATCCACCTCTATCAAATACTACTTTAGTTATTTTAGCTTTTTTAGCTTTTGCAGCTATAGCTTCACCAACTTTAGTAGCAGCCTCTATGTTACTTCCGTTTTCTAATTTTAAATCTTTATCAAGTGATGATGCAGAAACTAAAGTCATGCCTGCTTCGTCATCAATAATTTGTGCAAAAATATTAGAATTTGATCTAAACACATTAAGTCTTGGAACTGCGCTAGTTCCATGAACAGATTTTCTTACTCTTTCGTGTCTAGCTTCACGCATAACATTTCTTGATACTTTTCTTATCATAAGTAACTTCTCCTTATCTTATATTTTAAGCAGCTTTCTTTCCTTCTTTACGACGAATATGTTCATCTTTGTAACGAATTCCTTTTCCTTTATATGGTTCAGGTTGTCTTACTTTACGAACGTTAGCTGCATACTCACCTACTAAAACTTTGTCAATTCCTTTAATAGTAAGTTCAGTATTGCTAGGAACCTCTACAGTAATTCCTTCTGGAATATCCATTTCAACTGGATGAGAGTATCCTGCATTAATTACAATCTTGTTTCCTTTTAATGCAAAACGGTAACCAACACCAAGGATTTCTAACTGTTTTTCATATCCTTTGCTTACACCAATCATCATATTATTGATATTAGCATTGATTGTTCCGTGCATTGCTTTGATATCATCATTTGCTCTTAGTACTTCTAAAGTGTTATCTTCTACTTTTAAAGTAATTCCTTTTACTAATGAAGTAGTAAGTTCTCCCTTAGGTCCTTTAACTGTAACGATACCATTTTCTTCTGTTACTGTAACTCCTTCTGGAATTACAAGTTTTCTATTTCCAATACGACTCATTTTAGGTCCTCCTTACACTTTAGATTACCAAATATACGCAAGAACTTCTCCACCAAGATTTTCTTTACGAGCTTGTTTATCAGTCATAATTCCACGAGATGTAGAAATTATTGCAATTCCTAATCCATTTAAAACTTTAGGAACTTCTTCACTCTTAACATATACTCTTAATCCTGGTTTAGAAATACGTTTTAATCCAGTAATTACTCTTTCTTTATTTTTTCCATATTTAAGTGTTAAAACGATTGTTCCTTGAACATCTTTTTCAACAATTTTATAATCTTCTATAAATCCTTCTTCTTTTAAAATTCTTGCAAGTTCTTCTTTTAATTTAGAAGCAGGTACTGAAACTTCAGTATAGTGCATTGCATTTGCATTTCTAATGCGTGTTAGCATATCTGCAATTGTATCAGTTACTACAGCCATATTTTATTCCTCCTTCCCAATTACCAGCTTGACTTTCTAACACCTGGTATTTGTCCTTTATAAGCTAATTCTCTAAAGCAAATACGGCAGATCCCAAATTTACTTAATACAGCATGAGGTCTTCCACATCTTTTACAACGTGTATATTCACGAACTTTGAATTTTTGCTTTTTGTTAGCTTTAACAATCATACTTTTCTTTGCCATTATTTACCCTCCGATTACTTTCTAAATGGAACACCAAGTTCATTTAATAAATCATAAGCTTCTTCGTTTGATTTAGCAGTTGTTACAAATACGATATCCATACCTCTAACTTTTACTACATCATCATATTCGATTTCTGAGAATATCAATTGTTCTTTAATACCTAAAGTATAATTTCCTCTACCGTCAAATGCTCTTGGAGATACTCCTCTAAAGTCACGTACACGAGGTAATCCAATAGATAATAACTTATCCATAAAGTTATACATGTTTTCTCCTCTTAAAGTAACTTTGCATCCGATTGATTGTCCTTCTCTTAGCTTAAATCCTGCAATTGATTTTCTTGCTTTAGTAATTACAGGTTTTTGTCCTGAAATTAACTCTAATTCTTTAACTGCTGCCTCTAATAATTTAGAATTAGTAGTAGCATCTCCTACACCGATATTGATTACAATCTTATCTAGTTTAGGAACTTCCATTATAGTCTTATAATTATATTTTTTTGTTAAACTTGGAACTATTTCATTTAAATACTTTTCTTTTAGGCGGTTCATATAATACCCTCCTTCCACTAATCAATCTTCTCGCTAGATCTTTTAGCTATTCTTATTTTTTTATTATTTTTATCAGTTGTATGCCCGATTCTAGTACCTTTTTTTGTTTTAGGATCTAGTATCATAACATTTGAAGCGTGGATAGGTGCTTCTATTTCAAGAATGCCACCTGTTTCATTTCCATTACCTTTTCTATGTTTCTTTATGATATTACATCCTTCAACGATTACTTTGTTTTCGTTTTTAAGGGTTTTGATTATTTTTCCTTCTTTACCCTTACTAGATCCAGCAATAACTACTACTTTATCTCCTACTTTTAAATTCATAATATCCTCCCTTATAGCACTTCTTTAGCTAAAGATACTATTTTCATAAAATCTTTGTCACGAAGTTCACGTGCCACTGGTCCAAAGATACGTGTTCCTACTGGACTCTTATCATCTTTAATGATAACACATGCGTTGTCATCGAATTTAATATATGATCCATCTTCTCTTCTAACACCTTGTTTACTTCTTACGATAACAGCTTTAACTACTTTTCCTTTTGGTACAGTTCCATTAGGTGTGGCTTTTTTAATTGTACCAACAACTATGTCACCGATATTACCAGTTTTTACTTTGCTTCCACCTAGAACTCTGATTACTAATAGTTCTCTTGCTCCTGAGTTGTCAGCAACTTTTAAACGACTTTCTTGTTGAAGCATAATTAATCCTCCTTCACCTAAGTTATAAAATAACTGCTTCTTTTACTATTTCTGCTAAATAGAATCTCTTAGTAGCTGAAATTGGTTTAGTTTCAACTATTCTAACAGTATCTCCTTCTTTAGCTTTATTTGTTTCATCATGTACAGCATATTTCTTAGAATATTTTACTCTTTTACCATACAATGGATGTTTTTTATAAGTTTCTACTAAAACAGTAATTGTTTTATTGTTTTTAGCACTTACTACTTTTCCAACTAACTCTTTCTTAACTTTTTCCATTCTAACCCTCCTATTTACTCATTTCACGTTCATTTAAAACGGTTTTAAGTCTTGCTACTTGATGTCTTAATTCTCTGATTCTTGAAGGTTTTTCTAAGTTACCTGTTGCTTGTTGGAAACGTAAATTAAATAATTCTTCTTTAGATTCTTTAATCTTTGTGATTATTTCTTCAGTGGTTAGATTTCTAATTTCATTAACCTTCATTTATATCACCACCATTTTCTTTAATTACAAATTTTGTTTTAATTGGTAATTTGTGAGCTGCTAATCTTAAAGCTTCTCTAGCTGTTGCTTCATCAACTCCAGCTATTTCAAACATTATTTTTCCTTCTTTAACTACAGCTACCCACGCTTCTACATTACCTTTTCCTTTTCCTTGACGTGTTCCTAATGGTTTTTTAGTCAATGGCATATGAGGGAAAATATTTATCCAAACTTTTCCGCCACGTTTCATGTAACGAGTCATAGCTACACGAGCTGCTTCGATTTGGTTTGTAGTAATCCAAGCACCTTCCATAGCCATTAATCCAAAATCACCATTGTGTAATTCTGTATTACCTTTAGCTTTGCCTTCGTAAGGTAATCTATGAACACGACGATATTTAGTTCTTGCTGGTATTAATGCCATAATTAATTACCTCCTTTAGCCTTTTTATCTTCAAGAATTTCTCCTTTATAGATCCATACTTTAACACCGATTTTACCAAAAGTAGTATCAGCTTCAGCATGTGCATAATCTATATCTGCTCTTAATGTATGTAGAGGAATAGTTCCTTCAGAATATCCTTCACTACGTGCTATATCAGCACCACCTAAACGTCCAGATACTAAAGTTTTAATTCCTTTAGCTCCTGCTTTCATAGCATTTCTAATTGCTCTTTTTTGAGCCATTCTGAATGATGCTCTGTTTTCAATTTGATTAGCTATACTTTCTGCAACTAGAGCTGCATCAACGTCTGGTTTTTTAATGTCTGCTATTGAAATTTGAATATCTTCTCCTACAATTTTAGACATTGACTTTTTAATCTTTTCTATTTCTTCACCACCACGACCGATGATAACACCAGGTTTAGCAGTGTGAATAATAACTTCTGTTCTTTTTCCGTTACGTTCAACTTCAACTTTTGAAACTGATGCGTCTTTTAAATTTTCAGCAATATACTTACGGATTTTTAAATCTTTTTCTAAGTAATTTGAGAAATCTTTACCAGATGCATACCAATTAGCTTCCCAATCTTTGTTGATACCTATTCTAAGTCCAACTGGACTAACCTTTTGTCCCATACTAACCTCCTTCGATTATTTGCTAGCCACTGTGATAACAATGTGACTAGTTCTCTTATCGTTATGTCCTATATGACTACGTGAATCAAACATGTGTCTTTTCATTACAGGACCTGCATCTACTCTTGCTTCTTTAACATATAGAGTATTTGCATCTAGTTTTAAATTATTAACTGCGTTAGCAATTGCTGAATCTAAAACTTTTTTTGTAAGCCTAGCTGGCTTTTTATTCATATTATTTAATATGTTTAATGCAACATTAACATCTTTACCACGAATTAAATCAACAACTAATCTTGTTTTAATAGGTGATACTCTAAGAGTTTTTGCGATTGCCTTTGCTTCCATTTTCTTTCCTCCTAGTCATTATTTCTTTTTGTCTTCGCCATGACCACCAAATTTACGAGTTAAAGCAAATTCTCCAAGTTTATGTCCAACCATATCTTCAGTTACATATACTGGAATGAATTCTTTACCGTTATGTACTGCGAATGTGTGTCCAATAAAATCAGGAAATATTGTTGAACGGCGTGACCATGTTTTAATTACTTCTTTTTTTCCATTTTTATTTAATTCTTGAACCTTGTTTAATAATCTATCAAATACATAAGGTCCTTTTTTTAAACTTCTAGCCATAATTAACTCTATCCTCCTTAATTACTATTGCGACGACGCACAATAAGTTTATCAGACGCTTTTCTCTTACGAGTCTTGTATCCAAGAGCAGGTTTACCCCAAGGAGTAACTGGTCCTTTACGTCCAATAGGTGCACGACCTTCACCACCACCATGTGGGTGATCATTAGGGTTCATAACAGAACCACGAACTGTTGGTCTAATACCCATATGACGACTACGTCCGGCTTTTCCTAATTTTACAAGTTCGTAATCTTCATTTCCTACTTCACCGATAGTTGCATAGCAAGTTCCTAGAACTAATCTTTGTTCTCCGCTTGATAAACGAACCATTACATATGTTCCTTCTCTACCTAGGATTTGTGCACTTGCTCCTGCACTTCTAGCTAATTCTCCACCTTTACCAGGTTTTAATTCTATATTATGAATTACAGTACCAACTGGAATATTTTTAATTGGTAAGCTGTTACCAGTTTTGATATCAGCATTTTCACCAGCAACTATTTCCATACCTACTGTTAATCCTTTTGGAGCGATTATATATCTTTTTTCTCCATCTTTATAATTAATTAATGCAATGTTAGCACTTCTATTTGGATCATACTCAATTGTTGCTACTAATCCAGGAATATCTCTTTTATCTCTTTTGAAATCGATAAGTCTGTATTTTCTCTTAGCTCCTCCGCCTTGATGTCTTACAGTGATTCTTCCTTGATTATTACGACCACCATTTTTCTTTAAAGTAACTACCAAACTTTTTTCAGGAGTGCTTGAAGTGATCTCATCATTTATTAAAGTAGACATTTTACGTCTAGCATTAGTAGTTGGTTTAAAATTTCTAATTGCCATAATGTTACCCTCCTCTAATTAAGATCGATAGTTTGACCTTCAGCTAATTTAACAATTGCTTTTTTATAACGATTTGTTAAACCAGTGTAACGTCCTACTCTTCTTTTCTTTGTTTTTGCGTTAATAGTAGAAATACTTTCTACTTTAACTTTGAATATTTTTTCAATAGCTTCTTTTATTTCAGTTTTATTAGCTTTAGGATCTACTTTGAATACGTATTTTCCTTCATTTTGAGCTAATGTGCTACTTTTTTCAGTAATAACTGGTGCTTTAATAATTTCTAAATATTTTGTATTCATTATGCTAGCACCTCCTCAATTGATTTTAATGCTTCTTCTGTAATAACTACTTTTTCGTTAGCAATTAAATCTAATACATTAATTTCGTTTGCTTCTAGTAATGTAACATTGTCTAAGTTTCTAGAAGATAAAATAATGTTTTCATCTAATTCATTTACGATTATTAAAGTTTTTACATCGTTAACTTTTAATGTTGTAAGGATACTTAACATATCTTTAGTTTTAGGAGTAGCAACTTTTAATTCATCAAGAATTATCATGTCAGCTGCTTTAACTGCTAAAGCACTCTTTAATGCTAATTTTCTTTCCTTACGATTCATTTTTTTACTATAATCTCTTGGAACAGGTCCGAAGGCTATACCTCCGCCTCTCCATTGTACAGCTCTAATTGATCCTTGACGAGCATGACCTGTACCTTTTTGACGCCATGGCTTTCTTCCACCACCGCTTACTTCTGAACGAACTTTAGTCTTATGGGTTCCTTGTCTTAATGATGCTCTAGTTAAAATGATCGCATCATATAAAACTTTATTGTTTGGTTCTATACCAAATATATTTTCGTTTAATTTAATGTCCTTAACTGTTTCACCTTTAATATTTAAAAGTTTTTGTTTCATCTCTAATTCCTCCTTTCATCACATTTAATGTTTTTGTCTTGTAATTCTATGTGATGATTATTCTTCAGTGCTTGTTTCTTCAGTTGCAACTTCAGCAGCTTCTTGAGCTACTTCTTCGTTTGCTTCTTCTTCGATTACTTCGTAAGAGATTAATTCTTCCATCTCGTTAACTTTTTCACCTTTTTTTACTGAAGTTTTAATCATAACTAAAGACTTCTTTGGACCTGGAACATTACCTTTAATTAAGATAACGTTATTTTCTAAATCTACTGATACAACTTCCAAGTTTTGAATAGTTGTAGCAACATTTCCCATATGACCTGGTAATTTTTTACCTTTTAATACGTGCATAGGAAGCAATGTTCCTAGAGAACCTACTCCTCTATGATATTGTGAACCATGACCCATTGGACCACGACTTTGATTGTAACGTTTGATAACACCTTGGAATCCTTTACCTTTACTGATTCCACTAACGTCAACCATTTCACCTTTTGTAAAAATATCTGCGCTAATAACTTGCCCTAACGTGTAATCGTTAACGTTAACTCCTCTAATTTCTTTTAAGAAGCGCTTAGGAGCTGTATTAGCTTTGTTTGTATGACCCATTTTTGGTTTGTTAGAAGATTTCTCTTTTATAGTAACAGCACCAAGTTGAACTGCGTCATATCCATCTTTCTCAACTGTTTTGATTTGAGTAACTACATTTGGTTCTACTTCAATAACAGTAACTGGAATTAATTTACCACTCTCAGTAAATACTTGAGTCATTCCAATTTTTGTTCCTAAGATTCCTTTCATTTCTGTTTCCTCCTACTTTTTATAATTTGATTTTAATATCAACACCACTAGGTATGTCTAAGTGAGTTAAAGCATCAATTGTTTCCTTACTTGGATTTTTGATATCAATTAATCTCTTATGTGTACGCATTTCGAATTGTTCACGACTATCTTTGTATTTGTGAACAGCTCTTAAAATAGTGATTTTTTCAACTTCAGTTGGTAATGGTACTGGCCCACTAATTTCTCCACCTGTTCTTTTGATTGTTTCAACTATTTTTGTAGTTGCGTTATCAAGCACTCTGTGATCATATGCTTGAAGTTTAACACGAACTTTGTTTGACATTTCTTATGTCCTCCCTTCGCCTATATCTAGTATAGACTTGCTCCGTGTGAATAACCTGATTTTTTATACCAACTTAACCTGGCGTATCAGCAACCTCACACATCTAAGCAGCCACACAATCAACAGTATATCATAGATATCAATGGTTTTGCAAGAACTTTTTCATGTTTTTTTCACGCTTTTTTCATTTTTGTTGTAAAAAAAGAACGACTTTTAAATATCGCTCTTAAAAATTTATTTTTTTCTTATTGCTAATACAACAACTGCTATTGCTAATGCTCCACAAGCACCTAATGAACCATATAACAACATATCGTTGTTAGTGTTACTGCTATTACTATCTTTGCTATTACTTGTAGTATTATCACATTCTTTGCAAGTTTCACAAACAGGGCATTCTTTTGCTGCTACTATTGTAACAGTACTTTCAGGTTGTCCAAACCACATATTTCCGCTTGGTATTGCTTTTATTGTTGTTTGTCCCTTACTTGGTACTGCTTTAGCTTTAAATATTACTAATAAAGTTACAGGATTATTTCCTTTAGTATAGTTAATATTAACTGAGCCTGTAGATACTTCTTTACTAACCGTCCCTAAACTTCCACCATATGGGCCTTCACCTGCATACTCAATTTTGATATCAACAAAATCTAAAACATCGCTATCAAAACTTACTACGCCTTGAAAATCATTTTGTTTTACTTCTAAAGCAAATGTTAATTCATTTCCTGTAGCTATAGTAGTTGAATAAGCACTGGTTTTAAGTGAGATTTGATCAGCTTTTACTAACATTGGACTTGCTAAGAATAGTAAAGTTAGTACCAAGCAAAACAATTTACTTATTTTATTGCACATTTTTCTTCCTCCTTTCTTATTCTATATGTTTATTATACCCCCCCCCCCCTAGGAATTTGGCAATTATTTTTTTACCTATTTTACAAAACATAAAAGGCTATTGACTTTCGCCTTTTAATACTGTCTCTATAGCCTTTTGTAATTGAGCATCATCTTCATCTTTAAGAGTATCATAATATTTTTCGCTCTGTTCTATTTCAATCGTTGGTTCAATTCCTTTACCATCAATACTTTTTCCAGTAGGTGTCATCCATTTTTGAGTAGTATACTTTATTGTCGCTCCACTACTTAAAACTTTTGTTTTTTGAACAGAGCCTTTACCATAAGTTTTTAATCCAACTAGTTCAGTACCTAAATTTTCATTTAAAGCTGATGCTAATATTTCCGAAGCAGAAGCACTCCCACCGTTTATCAAAATTGCTACTGGCATATCTATCTCTTTGTTTTTACCAGCCAGTTGTTTTTCTTCTGTCTTTTTGTCTTTAACAATAAAAATTACATCTTTTTTATTCAAGAACATTTCAGCAATTGATTTTACTGTAGTTAAAAAACCGCCACTATTATTTCTAACATCTAAAATTAAACTAGTTGCACCTTGTTCTTCTAGAGATTTTTCTACTTTTTTGAATTGATCATATGAATTTTTGGCAAAAATATCAATTTTTATAATTCCTACTTTTTTACCATCTTTTTCAATGATTCTTCCTTCAACTGAAGTTAACTCTACTTTTCCACGTTTGAACTCTATAGTTAGTTCTTCATTATTTCTTTTAATATCGAGTTTTACTATAGAACCTTCTTTACCATTTTTAATAATAGAAGTTATTTCATTTAAAGTTAAATCAGTAATTTCTTCATCTTCTATTTTATATATTAAATCTCCTACTTTTAAACCACTTTTTTGAGCAGGACTATTTTCAAATATAGTATTGATAGTTAAAGTCTTTTCTTTAGAATTGTATGCAATTTCAGCACCTAATCCAATATATTCACCTTCTAGTTTTTCATTAAATTCTTCTGAAGTATCAGAATCTAAATAACTAGAATATGGATCATTTAAATATTCCATCATTCCTTTTATACCGGCTTCCAATAAACCTTCACTATCAACTTCACCATAATAATCTTCAGCAACTGAATGATATGTTGATATTAGTTCTTGTAAATCCTTATTATATATCTTTATTCCATTGTTATCTCTAAAATAAGTTACGGCACTACCAATTAATGCACCAAATAATGCAGTTATCACCATAATAACTACTACTTCTATAGAGTTAAATGAATTCTTGGATATTTTTTCTTTCTTATCTTTCTTATCGTTTTTTGTTAGTTGTTCTTCTGAAATTTTATCTATTATAACTTCTTCTTTTTTCTTTGATTTTCTTGTACTTTTTCTTTCTTTATTACTGTCCATGACTTCACCCCTATGTTAATATTCATACATTATAATTCTATCATAATTAGTTTGATTTTAGAATTAAAAATTAAAAAAGACATTCGTTGAATGTCTTACTTTACTATTTCTTCAATATAATTCTTAATATTGTCTTTTCCTTCAATATATTTAATTACTTGTTTATCCTTAATTCTTATCAATGTTGCCCCACTAATTTTTAAATTACTTAAAGAAGTTGGATAATAATTTGCACTTTCTCCTTCTTGCGCCATATACTTTTTGCTGAAGTTAGTTGATAAATCCACTTTATACATTGGCACTTCCTTACCTGCAGAATTATAATTTGATACTAAAGCATCATATAGTCCACTATAGTTAGTGTCTTTAAAATCATAATAAACAATTATGTATTCGCTATCACTTTTTTCAAATGTTTCACCCATTAGAATTTCAACTTTTTGAATTTCCGGATCCGTTTTAGCATTCTTCTTATTAAAAATTTCTCCATTAATGATCGCTGTAACAAAATATATTACTGCAAAACAAATTATTACTATAATTCCTATTTTAATCATTTTCATAGCATCTTCATTATAGTGCGCAGGTGTTTTGCTAATTACTTTTTTATTCTTTTTTACTTTTGTTTCATTCTTTTTCTTTGCCATTTTCATCACCTAACTAGAATTATAACACTCTATCAAAAAAAAATAAACACTTAAGTGTTTATTTCATTGTAGGTATAGCACTTATTGAACTAGCTATTTCTATTAATTCAATCTGGCTCATTACGTCCGAAACAATATAATATTCGATTCCATTGCTAACCCACGTTATTGAGTTTGAAGATAAAGCTGCAACCGTATCTGCTAACAGTAGTGGATCACCATAAGTTGGAATTACTGAAAATTCTTCTTCAATATTTGCTGTTTCTTCTACAAGTAAGAATGGTTTTTCTCCATCGAAAGTAAGAATTACTCTTTCTCCGTTTGTTTTTGATACTTTTTCTTTATCTACTAATGATGTACCAGTTGGTATATATAACGGATATATTATATCATTAATAGCATTTGATTTTTCAGTATTCTCTTTATTAGAATCATCACCTGTGTCAATTTCTTCTATAATACTATCTAGATTAAAAAACTTATCGTCAAAATTAGCTTTTAAATCAATATTTTTAAATTTCATAATCATCTGTGATATATCATTACTATTTAATACTTCTACACTTTTAATATTCAACTCTTTATCTAATGTGATTTTTTGTTTTATTAAATTAGTGTTATTAGGATACGTTACTTTAGTTGTAATAATATAATCTTCTCCACTACTTTCTAATGTCTTTTCTTTGTCATTTTTAATATCGTTTAATAGTGAACTTAATAAATATATTTGCGAATTATTATTTGGCCAATCGCTTTGAAATTTAAAACTTTTATTTAGTGATGGAGTAACTACATACACTCCTTCATCATTTTTTAAAATTATTTGTTCATGATCATTTGAAGTATTAGTTAAACTTACTCGATAATTGTCTGGTTTTTCATATGATACTTTTACATTATAATTATATGTATCATCATTATTAGTAATTTGTAATGTTCCATCAATTTGATATGTTGTTGCAGATGTAATCTTTTTATCTAAATCTTTGATTATATCATCAGCACTTTTTTTACCACATCCTGTTACAAACAACATCATTATTATTGTACCCAAAATAATTATTTTTTTCATCTTTCACCTCATATTTTTCTTTTCAATTAATTATATGGTTGTGTTTATCTATTATTCGTGAATAATTTTAAAATAATTGTTTATCATAATAGTGAATTAGTAAAAAGGAGGAATAATATGCAAACATTACAAAAAGTAGCGTTGGTACTAACAATTATTGGTGCATTAAACTGGGGACTTATTGGATTATTTGAATTTGACCTAGTAGCTTCTTTATTTGGTGGAGCTGACCAAGTTGTATCAAGAATTATTTATACACTTGTTGGCTTAGCTGGAATAATTAACATTGGTCTATTGTTTGGCGATTTAGAAGATAAATAAATTAAAGCACTTAATTGTGCTTTTTTTGTTAAAAAAACTGTACAATGTACAGTTTAAATTAGTTCTATTTCTATTCCTAAGACTCCATATTTATTTTGTTCTTCTTTCGAATAGTATAATTCCATGTCAGTAGGATTAGCTTCTTCGTTTTCTTCATATCCAAGTTTTATTTTATCAAAATGTTTATAGAGCTCATCAAATGATTGATAATGATGAAGTTCTTTTACTTTAGTTATTATTTTTTCATTTGTACTTCTATTAGTAAATTCTATTAAATCACCTACTTTTACTTTTTGACGTTTTTCATCATTTAATCTTAATTCAATAGTTTTAGTTCCATTTTTTATTAACTCAAATGGACTACTATGTAATTTCATTTCGTGTTTCATATTAACCATCCTTTTCGTAATTCCATAAACCCAATTTACCTTTAACTGGTATTGGTTTTGAATACTTAACTATATTTTCTAATTTCCATGCATAGGTCTCAACATGATTACTTCTTCCATATACAATAGGATCTATTGCTCTTAATTTTTTATTCGACTCTTCATCAACCAAAATGCAATCTGTTAATTCTGCCTCACCAATAATTGCACCTTTTGCACAATTTAAATTATATGATTCAAATCTTTTTAACATATCTTTTTCAAGTGACATGCCAGCATGAATTAAAATCCTACCTCTATAGTTGGTTTTCCAGCTTCTAAATTCATATTTTTTATATCCATCTATAATTAAGGTTGCCCATGGCTCTTTTATTGTCAATACCTTCATTCTAATCACTGACCCTCGTGGTAACTCCATCTATATTTTTATAAACTCGTTTTTCATTTTTTGATACTTTAGACAGTATTTGATCTTCTAAATCAAACCCCAACATTTCTGATATGCCCATTAAGTAAATTGCTATATCTGCTAACTCTTCTCCTAAATCGTCTTTCTTTTTTCTGTAAGCTTCATATGCTTCTGATACTTCCCCATAAAGTAAGCAGAATTCTTTGTTAACATCTGTAGTGTTAAAACCTTTGTTAATTTTATTTTGCCAAATTTGTTTTTGAATTTCTTTCATGTTCATATAAGCACCTCCAATACCAATATCATTATACCACAGTATTCTCTAAAAAATAAAAAAGCCATACTTGGGTATGACTTTTCTAACTATTTAAATTGACAACAAGATCCACATTGTATATTGGATACAGTATTTTCCTCACAGCAGCTGTAGCTTGGTCTATATGTATGCTTATATACATGGTGGTTAATTATTTTAGTTCTTTGAGGGCATACATGTGGTACTTCATGCATTATTGTTCTATGTACAACTCTCTCTTGCATTGGTTCAACAATTGGAGATTGCATAGTAGAACCCATCATTAGATTTTGGTTATCTACTGCTGGCATTGCATTTGCCATATTTATGTTTCCTCCTGCCATATTTACATCAATATCCATATTGATATCATTTTCACCTACAAAGTTTTGATTAAATTCATTTTGTCTATCATGACAACATCCACCAAACATTTAATTTCCTCCTATCTAGTCTTATAATATTCATTACTAGATATTAGGTATATTTTAAGTGCCTATCATTTATTTAACATTGACAAAAATTTAGCTTCATCCCATATTTCAATATTTAGTTCTTTGGCTTTATCAAACTTACTACCTGGATTATCTCCTACTATTACAACGTCTGTTTTTTTACTTACCGAAGATGAAGTTTTGCCACCTAGTAATTCTACCTTATCTTTAGCTTCATCCCTAGACATATTAGATAATGTACCAGTTATAACAAAAGTTTTATTTAAGAAATTGGTATCTTCTATTATTTCTGCTCCTAAATATTTTGTATTAAGTCCTAAATCTTTTAATTCTTGAATCAAGTTTTGGTTATATTCAATTGAAAAGTAATTAATTATGCTTTTGGCAATAATTTCACCTATATCATTGACATTAGTTAATTCTTCCAGACTAGCACTCATTAGATTATCTAATGTTTTATAACGTGTTGCTAAAATCTTAGCTGTTTTTTCACCTACATGGGTAATTCCTAATCCAAAAATTAACCTTTCTAGAGAATTAGTTTTGCTATCTTCAATAGCTTTTAATAAATTATCTACACTTTTATCTCCATATCCTTCTAGTTCTATTAAATCTTCACGATGTTTATTTAAATGATAAATATCCACAATATTGTTGATAAAATGCATATTATAGAAATCTTCAACTATCTTTTCACCTAATCCATCAATGTTCATAGCTTTTCTAGAGACAAAGTGAATAATTCCTTCTATATTACGTCTATCACAATTTGGATTAAAACAATAATAATCTACTTGGCCATCTTTTTTCATAAGTGGAGAATTACATATAGGACAGAACTTAATCATTTCAAAGTCTTTTTCTTCGCCAGTTCTTCTTTCTTTTATAGGTTTTACTACTTCAGGTATAACATCTCCTGCTTTTCTAATAGATACTATATCGCCTATCTTTAAGTCTTTTTCTTTTACATAATCCTCATTATGAAGAGTTGCTCTTCTAATAGTTGAACCTTGCACAATTACTGGTTCCAATACAGCATTGGGAGTAATTTGTCCTGTTCTTCCAACAGTAAATATTATATCTGTTAATTTAGTTAATACTTCTGTAGCCGGAAATTTATAAGCAGTTGCCCATTTTGGATATTTAGCTGTAAAGCCTAATGCCTGTTGTTCTAAAATACTATTGTCTTTAATAACAATTCCATCTATATCATAAGCAAGATTAGATCTTTCTTTAGTGTAATCATCAATAAAAGATAAAACTTCATTAACATTATTTACTAATCTATTGTTTGGGTTAGTTCTTAAACCTAGGTCTTTCATAAATTGTAATGCTTCGTAATGTGTGGTTATTCCATAATCTAGTGGATTTGGTAAGTGATATATAAAGCATTCTAGATTTCTTTTAGCAGCTATTTTAGAGTCTAATTGTCTTACTGAGCCAGCAGCTGCATTTCTAGCATTTTGAAATAATGGTTTTCCTTCTTTTGCTCTTTCCTTATTTAATTTATCAAGGACTTTTTTGCTCATGTATATTTCACCACGAACTTCAATATCAATTTCTTTGTTTAGTTTAAGAGGAATAGTCTTTATTGTCTTAGCATTAGCAGTAATATCTTCTCCTGTTACTCCATCCCCTCTAGTAGCAGCTGTTACTAATTTACCCTTTTCGTAATGTAAAGAAACACTTAACCCATCTATCTTAAGTTCACATACATATCTAGGATTAAATCCTTCTTTTCTAATTCTTGAATCAAAAGTTACTATTTCACTCTCATTAAAGACGTTACTTAAAGACATCATAGGAATAGTATGAGTAACTTTTTTAAATTCATCTAATACTTGTCCACCAGCTCTATTACTAGGTGAATCATCTCTTTTTATTTCAGGATGTTCTTCTTCAATTCTATATAATTCTCTTAAATACTTATCATATTCCTGATCGGTTATAGTTGGATTATCTAGTGTGTGATAATTATAGTCTGCTTCATTAATAATTTTGATTAGTTCATTATATCTTTCCTGCATATTTTTCACCTATATTTATTATAACATTTATAAGTAGTTTTTATATAAAAAAAGTACTAAATTTAGTACTTTATTTCCATAGATTCTCTGGGTATTCATTGTTATCTATCATACTTTTAATAGCATTTACTACACTTTCTTTATCTTCCTTATAAGTAACTCCATACCATTTAGCAGTTGTTGGTACTACCCTTACTTTTGTATTGTCTTCTTGCATTTTCGCAAAAACCGAGTCCGGTAATAAATATTCACATTTTTCTAAATTGTTTTTATTTTTATCCAAAAATTTTGAAAAGTTATCTTTTAAGTAGTCTAAAATATCCTTAGTAAATGCAAAACAGTTCATTGACACATAAGAATCTGGATCAACTTCAAAAGATGGACTTCCATCTAATGGTGTTGCTGTAATTACCCCATTCTCACTTTTTATTTCGCTTTCTATTAATTCCTCCAAGTAATCATTATTTACTCTACATACTCCTCTTTTTACAGCACCATTATCAGTTAGAGTATTTTTTACATGATAACCAATAAGAGCATACTCATTTAGATTTTTTTCTTCTCGTGCCTTAAGAAATTTCATAGCTGTAGTAAAAGCATCTCTACCATAAAAATCATCTGAATTAATTACTACAAAATCTTCGTTAACGATACCATAGCAAGAAAGTATTGCATGAGATGTTCCCCAAGGCTTAATTCTATTTTCAGGTACTTGATACCCTTCTGGTATATTATCTATTTTTTGAAATACATAATCTACTTTTATATGGTTAGATACTCGGTTACCTACAGTTTCTTTAAAAATATCATAGTTTTCCTCTTTAATAATAAATACTACTCTATCAAATCCCGCCTTAATAGCATCATAAATAGAATAATCAATAATAAATTCACCGTTAGGTCCTACAGGTTCAATTTGTTTTAATCCTCCAAATCGGCTTCCCATTCCGGCTGCCATAATCACTAAAGTTTTTCCGTTATTCATAAATCCTCCTATATTTTCTTAATACTTTTATGATTCTTCATTAATTTTTTTATACCATGTGGATGTTTAAAAGCAATACTCATTAAAGTATTAGTTACTTCTACTACTTTACCTGGGCCAAATACATCATGATATACAAAATCGCCTACTTTATAATCAACATTATCTTGATAAAAGTATTCCTCTTTATTTAATTTTGGAACATTCTCTTTGTCATCCTTGAATTCTTTTTCTATTAATTTATCATTTATTTCACCTACAAATCTACTAGCTGGATTACTTGATTCTTTACCATATATCGTTCTTGTTCTAGCATTCACTAAATATAGTTTTTCTCTAGCTCTTGTTATAGCAACATAACAAAGTCTTCTTTCCTCTTCTAATTCAGCGCTATCCATTAAAGAATTCATGTGTGGGAATATACCTTCTTCTAATCCAACCACAAATACGTAATCAAATTCTAGACCTTTTACCGAATGTACTGTCATTAAACTAATACGATTTTTATCATCTTTATATTCATTAACGTCACTAACCAAACTTATTTCTAATAAGAAATCTTCTAAAGATACCAATCCTTCCTTTTCTTCAAAGGTCTTAGTAATTGATTTAAATTCCTCCAAGTTTTCTATTCTTATATCAGCTTCTAATGTTTTTTCTTCTTCATACTCTTTTCTTAGACCCGTAACATCTAATACTTTATCTACTAATTCGGTTAGAGTTAAATCTTTACTTAATTCTTTTAAACGTTCGATCATTTTCTTAAATTCTAGTTCTTTACCACTATCTATTACATTATAAATACTAGTACCTAATGCATCAGCTTTAATTGTTAAATTATCTATGGTTTTCAATCCAATACCACGTTTTGGTGTATTAATTACTCTTAATAAGCTTACATTATCATTTTCATTATGAATTAATCTTAAATATGCAATCAAATCTTTAATTTCTTTTCTACTATAGAAATAAAAACTGCCTACTACACGATATGGTAAATTTTCCTTTAAAAATTCTTCTTCTAAATTTCTAGATTGAGCATTAGTTCTATATAAAACAGCTATTTCTTTGTAATCAATTCCTTTATTTAGAAGTTTTTTTACTTCTCTTACTACGTAAAAAGCTTCATCACGTTCGTTAAAAGCTCTAAAGTAAGATATTTTATCGCCTTCTCCTTTAGTAGACCACAAGTTCTTGTCTTTTCTTTCACGATTGTTTTTTATTACATCATTAGCTGCATCCAAAATATTGCTAGTAGAACGATAATTTTGTTCCAATTTAATTACAGTTGCATTACTGTAATCATTTTCAAAGTTTAATATATTACGATAATTGGCTCCTCTAAAGCTATAAATGGATTGATCGTTATCACCAACGCAACAAATATTTTTATATTTTGCACTAATCATTTTAGTTAATATATATTGAGCTTCATTTGTATCTTGATACTCATCAATTAAAACATATTGGAAATGTTCTTGATATTTTTGTAATATACTTGGATGTTCTCTAAATAATTTTATTGGCAATATTAACAAATCATCGAAATCAATAGAGTTATTTTTGAATAATGTTTCTTGATATCTACGATATACTTTTAATACAACTTGTTCATATTCACTTATTGCATATTTTTCATAGCTATCAGGTGTCATTAATTCATTCTTACAACTACTTATTTTGTTTCTTATAGCATGAGGATTATATTGCTTTGGATCTAAATTGTATTCTTTCAAGATCTTTTTGATAACAGATAAACTGTCTTCACTATCCATAATAACAAAATTTGATTTATATCCTAAAATTTCACAATTTTCTCTCAAAATTTTAAGCCCAAAAGAGTGAAATGTAGATACTTGGATTTTTTTCGACACATCACCAATCATACTATAAAGCCTATCATTCATTTCTTTCGCTGCTTTATTAGTAAATGTTATAGCTAATATATTATAAGGGCTTACACCTATATCTTCTATTAAATAAGCAATTTTTGTTGTTAGTACCCTAGTTTTACCACTTCCAGCACCTGCTAAAATTAAAATAGGTCCATCTACTTTTAAAACAGCTTTTTGTTGTTCTTCATTCAAATTATCTATCTTCATGTCACACCTACTTTCTATAAATATTATACCGTAATTTTCAAATAAAAAAAAGGCAATTATTTAGTACAGTAGTTATAGCAACGTAACATTATTATTACTATAACGTATAATACACTGTAATTATTAAAAGGAGGAATTTATGAAAAGTAAAATAATTACTATTGCAGCTATCTTAGTTATCTTTACATTAGCTTCTGCTGTATTATTTAATGCTTTTAAAAAAGAAGATAATACAAATCTTACCAAAGTAAAGGTAGCTGAAGTAGCACATAGTATCTTTTATGCACCACAATATGCAGCTATCTCATTAGGATATTTTGAGGAAAATGGAATCGATATTGATTTAACATTAACTCCAGGTGCAGATAAAGTAACTGCTGCTATATTATCTGGAGATATGGATATAGCATTTTGTGGCAGCGAAGCAACAATCTATGTTTATAATGGTGGTGAAAAGGACTATTTAAAAACATTTGCTCAGTTAACGCAAAAGGATGGTAGTTTCCTTGTTTCAAGAGAAAAAATTGATAATTTTACTTTAGATAATCTACGTGGTAAGTACGTAATTGGTGGGAGAACAGCTGGTATGCCTGAAATGACATTTGAGTGGGCATTAAGAGAAGCAGGAATTAATCCTAAAAAGGACCTTACAATTGATACTAGTGTAGATTTTGCAGCTATGGGTGGTGCCTTTATAAGTGGTATTGGTGATTTTGTTACTTTATTTGAACCAACTGCCTTAGAAATTGAACAACAAGGATACGGTTATGTAGTTGCTTCAATAGGGGAACTTGGTGGTATTGTTCCTTATACTTCTTATAGTGCTAGAACAAGTTTTATTGAAAAGAATCCTGAATTAATTGAGAATTTTACTAAATCTATACAAAAAGGATTAGACTTTGTTCACGAAAATGATAGTGAAACGATTGCTAAAGCTATTTTATCATTTTTCCCTGACACATCTTTAAATGATTTAACCAAGGTTGTAGAAAGGTATAAATCCCAAGATACTTGGCCAAAAACTACTGAGTTTACTAAAGATTCTTTTCTTCACTTACAAAAAATAATGATGGCTAGTGGCGCTATTAATGATACTGTTGATTATAATTCATTAATATATGCAAAGGACTAAAATGGAGAAATCCATTTTAAAAATTGAACATTTAAATAAAATTTATCATGATTCTAATGGTGAAGTAGAAGCAATTAAAGATATAAAATTAGACATTTATGATAAAGAATTCCTATCTATAGTTGGTCCTTCAGGTTGTGGTAAATCTTCACTCTTATCTATACTTTCTAATTTGGAAAAAGCTACCAGTGGTGATATTAAATACGGTAGTTCTAATTTGAAAGTTGGTTATATGTTACAAAACGATTCACTTTTTCCATGGAGAACCATTTTGGAAAATTGCTTAATTGGTTTAGAAATAAGTAAAAATCTAAATGATGATACCAAAAACAAAGTTATTGGTTTGTTAAATACATATGGTTTAGGTGATTTTATCAATAAATACCCTTCTTCATTATCAGGTGGTATGAGACAAAGAGTAGCACTAATTCGTACTTTAGCAACTGATCCAGATATATTACTTTTAGATGAGCCTTTTTCAGCTTTAGATTACCAAACTAGATTGGCTTTATCTGATGATGTATATAAAATAATTAAAAATGAAGGAAAAACAGTAATTATGGTTACGCACGACTTAGCAGAAGCTATTAGTTTATCCGATAGAATTGTTGTTTTAACAAAACGACCTGCCGAAATAAAAAATATTTATAATATTAATTTATCTAATAAATCTACTCCTATTAATAATCGTAAATCTCCTGAATTCAGCAATTATTATGATAAGATTTGGAGGGATTTAGATGTACACATACAGTGATGACCATAAAAAATATTTGAAAAAGTTAAAAAAAGAAAAAATATTAATTAGAATTACTCAAGTACTTATAATTCTTGGATTTTTGCTAATATGGGAATTACTTGCTTATTTTAATCTTATAAATACATTTTTATATTCCTGTCCGTCCATGGTATATAAGACTATTTTAAAATTATATTCGTCTAACGATCTACTATTACACATTGGCATTACGGTTTATGAAACTATATTGAGCTTTGCCATAGCATCTTTTTTTGGAATTGTAATAGCAACGCTATTATGGTGGAACAAGTTCGTCTCAAAAGTTATGGATCCATATTTAACTGTTATAAATTCACTTCCTAAAGTTGCATTAGGACCGCTTATTATTATCTGGGTGGGAGCAAGTACTAATTCAATTGTAGTTATGGCTCTAATGATATCTCTAATTATTAGTATAATTAATATATATAATGGATTTACAAGCACGAATAGTAGTTTTATAAAACTGTTGAAAACTTTTAAAGCATCTAAAATGCAAATATTTACTAAAGTTATTTTACCTAGTAATAAGTTAACTATAATAAATGCTTTTAAAATAAATATAAGTATGTCTTTAATTGGGGTTATTATGGGAGAATTATTAGTTTCAAAACGTGGATTAGGTTACTTAATCATGTATGGTTCACAAGTTTTTAATATAAATTTAGTGATTACCTCTGTAGTAATTTTAGGAATAGTTTCTTACATAATGTATTATTTAATTTCAGTTATTGAAAAAAAGATAATGAAATAAAAAATAGCCATTATTATTTGGCTATTTTTTAATTGTTATAAATAATTAGTTGATGTTGGCTTCTAGTACAAGCTACATAATATAAGTTTTTTTCTTCGTTACTATATTTATTATCTTTTTTAGTATATATAATCGTAGCATCAAATTCCAAGCCTTTAGCGACATATGATGGTAATATTACTAAGTTTTTATTAAATTCTTTTGTTGTAGCAGTTAAAACATTAATTTCTTTTTCACTATCTTTTAATAAATCATATATATAATTACTTTCCTCATCTGTTTTGGTAATTATTGCTATGGATTTACTACTTTGTTTAAGCTTTTCAATATCAGCAACTAACATTTCTTTCAAATTATTATCTTCAGTTTTGAAAATAACTGGAGTATTAGTTTTATGCCTAATAGCGGAAACATGATTAAGACCTAGTATCTTATTGGTATGTTCTATTATCTCTGGGCTGGACCTATATGTTTTACGTAACTCTAAATATTTGGCGTCATTAAATATACTATTTAATGTTTCTAACGATTCATATTTATAATATGGATTTACTGTTTGATTAACATCTCCTAAAATAGTAAAGCCACTTCTTTTAAATATTTTACTTATAATGACATATTGAAGTTTGCTGTAATCTTGAGCTTCATCTATTACTACTTCTTTAATTTGACCTTGATAATCAAAACCAGTCAATACTCCCTTTAAGTAAACCAATAAACATGCATCTTCATATTTAACGCTTTTGTGAGCAACAGTATCTAATATTTCTTTTTCTGTTATTGTTCCATCATATTTTATTAAAAATTCTGGACTATTTAAGAAATCTTTATATATTTTTTTATAATCTTTTTTAATATTTAATAATTTATATAAATTAGATTCAATAGATTTTTGCTTTGATTTGTTAGAATTATAATATTTTCTACTATAATATTCAGCTATATAAGTAATTCTATCAAAAAGTAATAGCTTACTGTATCTATCATTAAATAGATCGTTTAATTCTTCTTTTGATATTTCAAAGTCGTGAGTTATATAATCATTAACAAATTTCGTTGAATTTGTAATTCTTCTAGCATATTTATCAATGCATTTTATCATATCATCGCTTTGCTTATATTTAACTAATTGTGGATTTTTTTCTTCATACTTATAATACCTTTCAACAAAGGAAGTAAAAGATTCTACTGTGTTAAATTCCGTTAATTGTGACTCTAAAAAGGTATGAAATGTTGTTTGCATTGTATTATCTTCACCTAATTCTGGTAAAACGTTAGAAATATACTCAGAAAATACTTGGTTGGGTGAAAAAATTAGTACATTTTTAGAAGTTAAATTTTCAATTTTATATAATAGGAAAGCAATTCTATGAAGCGCTACCGACGTTTTACCACTACCTGCTATACCTTGAACTATCAATGTTTTATCTTCAACATTTCTAATAATTGCATTTTGCTCTTGTTGAATAGTATTAACAATGTTTTTCATTTTATCACTAGATTCTGTTGCTAATACTTCTTGTAATAAGTCATCATCGATATTTAGATTATTATCAAAAACTCTTTTTAGTTTTGCATTTTCGATCTTAAATTGTCTTTTGTTAGTAATAGTTCCTGTTATAATGCCTCCTGGAGCAACATATTTAGCTGGTCCCGTCTCATAATCGTAAAATAATGAGCATATAGGTGCTCGCCAGTCATGAACTAAGTATTTATCATTTTCTTCATCTTCAACATGAGTTATACCGATGTATATTTTTTTTGAACTTTCATTATCATCAAATGTTATTGATCCAAAATATGGATTATTTTGAATTCTATACAGTTTTTGTAAATATTGTCCTTTATTCATCATCATAGCAATTTCTAGATCATTACTTGACATCATAGTACGCATTTCTGTAGGATCCATATCATGTCTTGCATCCCACATGAACTCTTTAAACTCTTGAACTTTTTCTTCACGTTCATACAATTGTTGTCCTAATTCAGATATTTTTCCACGGACTACCTTTAAAGTATCACTTAAATATCTTTCTTCATGTAATAATTCTTCTTTTGGTAAATTCATTTTTCCCTCCTTTAAACGCCAAAAAACGAACCCTTACCAAAAGTAGGGGGTCGTTTATTTTATTTTTACAAGTTGACAAATACATCACGTAAAATCAACTATACAATACTTTTTTTGTTTTGTCTAGTCATTATTTTAAGGTATCACTAGATTTAGCATTTATTTCTAAATCACTAAATGCACCTTTTTTATATAAAAAATATCCTGCAGTTGCGATCATGGCTGCATTATCAGTACAATACTTTATAGGTGGGAAACTACAATCTATGTTATTTTCACTACATACTCTTGATAATTCGTCTCTTAAACCTTTGTTAGCAGCTACACCGCCTGCTAGTATTAAATGCTTTACATTATAATTTTTTAATGCTCTTAATGTTTTTTTAGTAATGATATCCACAACAACTTCTTGAAAAGATGTAGCTAAATCTTCTTTGTTAATTCTATTACCTCTTTGTTCCTCATTGTGAGATAAATTGATAACAGCACTTTTTAGACCACTAAAACTAAAATTATAGCTATCATCATCTAATGGAATTGGTAAATTATAAGTATGTTTTCCTTCCGTAGCCATTTTATCTATTACTGGACCACCTGGGTAGCCTACACCTATTACTCTTGCTACTTTATCATAACATTCTCCAACGGCATCATCTAGTGTGCCACCTAATCTTTTAAAACTATATTCAGCTTCCATATATATTAAATCTGTATGACCACCACTAATAACAAGTGCTATTAAAGGATATTCCATAGTTTTAACTAAATTATTAGCATAAATGTGACCTGCAATATGATGAACTGGTATCAATGGTTTCTTATGTAAAAAAGCTAATGTCTTTGCAGCTTCTAAACCTACAAGTAGTGATCCAATTAAACCTGGACCATATGTTACTGCTATAGCATCTATTTCATCAATACTCATATTAGCTTTAGTAAAGCATTCTTCAATCACCATAGTTATATTCTTTAAATGTTCCCTACTAGCGATTTCGGGAACTACACCACCAAAGTTAGTATGAATGTCGATCTGTGTTGCAATTACAGTTGCTATTTCATCAGTGCCATTTCTAACAATAGATGCGCTTGTTTCATCACAACTGCTTTCAATTCCTAATATATAAATATCTTTCATTTACATCATCTCTTTTTCCATTAAAATACCATCACAATCACCATAGTATTTATTTCTAATTGCTTTTTCTATAAATCCATATTTTTTATATAAACTAATTGCTTTTGTATTATCTTTTCTTACTTCTAACGTAATATTTAATACTTTATTTTTTTTAGCTTCAGTAATCATAAATTCTAGCATTAATGATCCGATTTTTTTTCTTCTATATTTTTCAAGTACGAATATATTATCTAATTCATATCTATCGTATATATCTTCATATTGGATAAACCCTACAACTTTTTTATCCACAGAATATGTGTATACTTTTACATAAGGATTAGACAAAAGTGTATTAATTAATTCGTTTTTCTGCTTGAACACCTCATTAAAAGTAATTTCTAATTCAGTTACACTACTAATTTTGTCAACAGTTAACAATTCAAGCATTAAGTTTTTCCTCAGCTTCTGTTAATTTTAAATATAAAGCATCAACTGCATGTGGATTAATTTCTTCTTTGTTTTTGTATTTACCTACAATAGACAAGAAATCAGGGTCATACGGTAGAACATTATCTAAATCTTTAATATCATCATTGGTAATAAAAACATAACTACCTGGCAGATTAGTAACCGTAGCTTTTAAAGTTTCTAAACTAATATATTGATTTTTTAATATTTGATTGTTTTCTTTATCGTAAATACCTGCATAGACATATCCTCTTCTGGCATCAATTAAAGGTATAAAATAGTTATAGTTTCCTTTAGTTGATATTGCCATAGCTTCTAGGCTTGAAATAGTTGAAATTTTTGTCTTTAAACTCCATGCATATGTTTTAGCAATAGTAAGACCTACTCTAATTCCAGTGAACGAACCAGGACCATTAACAACAATTATCTTATCTATATCTTTCGGATCAGTACTAGTGACTGTAAAAAGATTATTAATTTCAGAAAGTGCTAGTGAAGATAAATCTTTTTGTAATTCAAGTTTTATTTCACCAATGCAAGTATCGTTTTTTATAATAGCACAATATAAAAAACTAGATGAAGTATCTAGATAAAATATTTTCATAATATCGCCTCACAAATATCTTCGTATTGTTTACCATGAGGTACAAATATTAAAGTTCTAGAATCTTCATCTATAATTTTAAATTTAATATCTAATCTTTCTTCAGGTAAATAATCTTGAATAGTATCAGCCCATTCAATTATTACTATACCATTTTTATGAAAATAATCTTCAATTCCAAGTCCTTCAACATTACCATCAAGTCTATAAACATCCATATGGTATAGTGGCATTTCACCACTTGTATATTCTTTAATAATATTAAAAGTAGGAGATGTTACTGGTTCTTCAATTTCTAATGCTTGTGCGAATGCTTTAGAAAAAACAGTCTTACCACTACCTAAATCTCCATACAAGCAAATAACCATGTTTGGAAATTTTTCTGATTCTAAGTTTTGGGCGATTTCAACAGTTTCTGTTTCATTTCGCGTTGTAATTCTATAATCCATTTCACTTCACCATTATCATTATAGCAAAAAAAAAATATATTATTCAATATATTTCAATCTTTTTGTTTTTTTATTGTCAGTAGTTTGTCACAAAAAAATCCACAATTATGTGGAAAAAAATACAAAAAAAAATTATTGGCAACGTCCTATTTTAGCATTCACTATCGTCGGCACTTGAGGGCTTAACTTCTGTGTTCGGGATGGGAACAGGTGTACCACCTCAGTCATAATCACCAATAAAATATATGGGAAATAATTCCCTGAAAACTTAGATAATGTGATGACCTAATCAAATTAAACAAATATGATTAAATCCTCGATCTATTAGTACTGGTCAACTCAACATATCACTATGCTTCCATCTCCAGCCTATCAACCAGGTAGTCTTCCTGGGATCTTACTTTATACAAATGGGAAAACTCATCTTGAAGTTGGCTTCCCGCTTAGATGCTTTCAGCGGTTATCCATTCCCTACATAGCTACTCTGCACTGCCACTGGCGTGACAACAGATACACCAGAGGTAGGTCCATCCCGGTCCTCTCGTACTAAGGATAGCTCTCCTCAATTTTCCTACGCCCACGACGGATAGGGACCGAACTGTCTCACGACGTTCTGAACCCAGCTCGCGTGCCACTTTAATGGGCGAACAGCCCAACCCTTGGAAGCGAATCCACCTCCAGGATGTGACGAGCCGACATCGAGGTGCCAAACACCACCGTCTATGTGAACTATTGGGTGGTATCAGCCTGTTATCCCCGGGGTAACTTTTATCCGTTAAGCGACGACCATTCCATACTGAATCGCCTGATCACTAAGCCCTACTTTCGTACCTGCTCGACTTGTTGGTCTCGCAGTCAAGCTCCCTTATACCTTTACGCTCTTTGAATGATTTCCAACCATTCTGAGGGAACCATTGGGCGCCTCCGTTACTTTTTGGGAGGCGACCGCCCCAGTCAAACTGCCCACCAGACACTGTCCCCGAGCCGGATCACGGCTCTAGGTTAGAAATTCAGAGTACTAAGGGTGGTATTCCAAGGTTGACTCCACTAGAACTGACGTCCTAGCTTCAAAGTCTCCCACCTATCCTCTACATAATACACCGAACTTCAATATCAAGCTACAGTAAAGCTCCACGGGGTCTTTCCGTCCTGTCGCGGGTAACCTGCATTTTCACAGGTATTAAGATTTCACCGAGCCTATGGTTGAGACAGCACCCAGATCGTTACACCTTTCGTGCGGGTCAGAACTTACCTGACAAGGAATTTCGCTACCTTAGGACCGTTATAGTTACGGCCGCCGTTCACTGGGGCTTCAATTC
>CAKOWQ010000002.1:92500-323541 GCA_934122395.1 uncultured Bacilli bacterium
TGCTACTTTTGCTATTACTCTTTTCATTTCCTCTGGTAGTGCGACATCCTTTAATTCTACATTCTCTACTTTAACACCCCATGGGTCCGTTGCTTCATCTATTACTTTGCATATTTCTGTGGATATTTTTTCTCTTTCGCTTAATAATTCATCCAAAGAAACTGAACCAACAATATTACGCATAGTTGTTTGTGCCAATTGTCCTACTGCATAATAATAGTTTTCAACTGCTAAAATTGCTTTTGAAGCATCAAATATTTTGTAATAAATTACAGCATTAATCCTTATTGAAACATTATCCTTTGTAATTGCATCTTGTTCTGGAACATCAACTGCTTTTGTTCTTATATCGATTTTCTTATAAGATTGAAAGATTGGTATAACTATTCTCCATCCAGGTTGCATTATCTCTTTAAACTTACCGAAAGAAAATTTTATTCCTCTTTCATATTCGTTTATTTGCTTGATCGATGAGAGAATAATTACAATTAATATAACTAATACTAAAACAAACATAATATCTTTACCTCCTAAAATAATTATATCATTATATCAAAATAAAAGACAGTAAAACTGTCTTATTAAAAGATATATGTATTATTTAATGCTTCATTCACTAAAATTTTATATTTTTCTACTCCTGGTTGATCAAAAGGATTAATATTCATTAATATGGCCCCCGCAATGGAAGCGCTTATAAAGAATTTTACTAATTCGCCAATATTATATTCATCTAAATTTTCGATACTTATAACATTACTTGGAGTTTTATCCTTATAATGGGCTACGCAAACTTTTTCTCTTGCAATTTTATTAATTTCATTTAATGTCTTATTGTATTTCATAATCATTATAGTTTGTGCTTTTTCTACTTCTATCACAGTTTCAAAAATTATTGGATTACCTTCTTGTAAAAATTGTCCCATTGAATGTAAATCCCTAGTATTAATATTGGAAATTGGTAAAATACCCTTCTCTTCTTTTCCTTGCGTCTCTGCAAATAATTGTTTCAACCATTCAGTAAAATAGTATAACTTCGGATCATATACTGTAAATGCTTCTACTTGTTTATTCTTTTTAAATAGAATATCTCTAGTTATTGCATAATCAACAGCTTCTTCAATATAGCTTTGACCATCCATAAATCCTTCTAATAATTTTAATATATCAACACCTGCAACTGCTAATGGTAGTAAGCCGACTGGAGTGAAAACCGAAAACCTACCTCCAATTTTTTCTGGCACTGTAAAACTTTTATAACCTTTTTCATTAACTAATTTTCTTAGGCTTCCTTTATTTTTATCAGTTGTTATAATTATTCGGTCTTCTAATTCTTCACTACTATATTTACCTTCTAATATATAATTGATAATCTCAAAAGCAATATTTGGCTCTAAAGTATTTCCCGATTTTGATATTACGTTTATCATTACTTCTTTATCTTTGATATAATCAATTACTTCCTTATAATAATCAGCTGATAAATCTGTTCCTATAAAAATAATTTCAGGTCTTACTTTTTTAAAAGTTGGAAGCAAAGATTCTATAATTGCCTTACTTCCCATATAAGAGCCCCCTATGCCTATTACTATAAATATATCACAGTTATTCTTAACGTATGCTGAAGTTTTAATAATTTCATTTAATTCATCTCTAGATATGTAACTATTAATGTCATTTAAATAAGATAAATCTCCGACAGTTAAATCATTATTTATTTTTTTTCTTTGCTTATGGTATTTTAATTTATCACCTTCTGATATAAATTTTGATACATATCTATTGAAATCAGTTTTAATCATCCGAGCTTCCTCCTTTTAAATTAATAATTACCGCATGGATTCTTTTATCATTTTTTAATTTTATAGAATTAGAGTTAACTTTTTCTCCATCTAGCATTATACTGTTTCTATTTTCTTTTAAATTTACTTTAATTTTGTATAATGTTTCCATATATTTGTATTCTAATTCATAATTTTTCCAACTTGATGATACATTAGGTTCCAATCTCAAATAGTTATCTTCTATAGTAAAACCAATAATATCTTTCAAACCAACATGGTAATACCAGCCTGCGCTTCCAGTGTACCAACTCCATCCACCTCTTGCAGGATATCTATAATTACTATATATATCTGCTGCAATGACATAAGGTTCTATTTTATATTCTGTTACTTTTTCATTAGTTAGTGTTCTATTAACAGGATTTATCATTTGATAATAAGAGTATGCTCTATCTATATGCCCTGCCTTTATTAATGCCATAATATACCATGCTGTAGAATGAGTATATTGCCCACCATTTTCTCTTATGCCTTTTGGATAATCCATTATATATCCAGGAATATCTTTTGTGTTTTTAAATGGTGGATCAAGTAATTTTATTATTTTTAAGTTTCTATCTACCAGATTATCTTCAACTGACTTAATAACGCTCCCTATTCTATCAAATGGAATGATGTCTGAAAGAATAGAAAAACTTTGAGATATCAGATCGATTTTGCATTCATTATTATTTTTTGATCCTAATTTATTACCGTTATCGTAAAAAGCTCTTAGGTAATATTCACCATCCCATGCTACTTTATTTAGATGTTCTTTTAATTTAACTAAATAATTAATATATAAACTCTTGTTAATTTTAATATTGTAATCGTCACAAATATCCATAAAGTCTCTTATTGTCATATAAGCAAAGAAACCTAGCCATACACTTGTACCTTTTCCAAGAATACCAACTTTGTTCATACCGTCATTCCAATCACCTCCACCAATTAAAGGCAATCCATTGTCTCCAGTATATTCTATAGTTCTATTAATTGATAATATTATATGCTCTAACAAACTTGACTTCTCGTTAGTATATGTATAGTTCATTCCTCTTTCTTCTTCATTTGGCTTAAGGCTATCACCTGTTACAAATGATACTATCTCATCCAATATTTTAATATCACCAGTAACTTTAATATATCTATTAGTAGCATAAACAAGCCATAGATAATCATCTTTATATCTGCTTCTAAGACCAAATCTATTTATTTCATGCCACCAATGTAGTACATCTCCTTCTCTAAACTGATGATTTGCATTATTTAGTATCTGTCTTTTTGTTATTTCGGGTGATATTTCACATATATTGGTTGCATCTTGTAATTGATCTCTAAATCCGTATGCACCACCTACTTGATAAAACCCAGCTTTAGCAAATAAACGTGATGAGATTGTTTGATATAAATACCAACCATTCATCATAATATTGAAACTATCATCTGGTGTCTTTATTTTTACTCTTCCTAAAACATCTTTCCAATAATTTTTAATTTTTTCATATTCTTTATTTACTTCTAAATTATCATATTTAGTGGTTAATTCTTTTATTTCATCAATGTTAACTTCTGCACCTAACATAAAAGAAAATTCTTTGCTTTCATTTGAATCCAATTCTAATTCAATCGTAATAGATTTAAACAGAATTTTATCTACCGAATACTTCTTAATAGGTAATGTAGAACTCATAAATAAATATACGTTTGAAAAATTAATGCTATATACATTTCTAACTAATATAGAATTAACATTATTATTAAACTCTGATAATAAATAACGACTTGATTTTTCTTCATTTGGACCCATAGTAGGATTTATCCAAAATGATATTTTATAACGTTTTTTACTATTACTTATATTTGTAATTTTATTTTTGTAAAATTTAATTGCATCTTTTCTTGCTACAAATTGAACTGTTTCTAAGTTGTAATCTTTTCCATCGTATTCAAATATAGAGTACCCAAAACCATGCCTACATATAGCCGTTCTTACTTCTTTATCATTAACTGTTATCCCTTCAGATTTATCGTTTACTACTATATCATTTGTCCAAGACGTTAATTTAAACATTTGACTATTATAGGCATATGTAAATCCACATCCATTATTTGTTACTATAGTTCCAAACCTTTCATTTGCTATAACATTTGACCACGGAGTAGGAGTGTTTTGATCTGTTATAATATACTCTTTACCATTATTAATGAATCCACCATAACCATTAAACTTGTTAATTTTAGTAGTATCAATATCAAAATCAATTAAAGGTTCAGGCTTAATGGTTTTGTAATTTACCATTTTATTTTCTAAATGCATTTTGTTAACAGCATCACTTAACGAAGAGTCTCTATCTGACTTAAATGATAGTCTAGCTACCATATTTAAAAGTATTTTTTCTTCAGAAGAAAGAGAATCAGAATCAATTACATGAATTGAACCAGGAGTATTGTTAAAATCAAATAATTTATTACTACGGTATATTTCTTGTTCAACTTCTTTTCTTACTATTTGTTTATATTCTTCTGTTTCACTGTTTATTATTACTAGATCAATAAATATTCCCATACTTTTAAAATATTCAAAAGCTCTTATTGAATCCTTAGCAAGATGTGAATCTTCACCATTACTAATATCAACTAGTACAATTGGTCTATCACCACTTATACCAAATTTCCACAAATTACTTTGATTCAAAGTGTTCTTAGCTAATAATCTCTTCCTGTCATCATTAATAAAGTGTCTACTTGTTTGATATAAATAATTTAACATTATGTTGTATGTTCTTATGCTTGTTCCATCTATTCCTAACAATTTAGCTGTCATACTATTTGCAAGGCTTGAGTATTCAAAAGCTCTTTCAATTTGTGATACAGTTAAACAATTGTCTAATATTTTATTAATACCTTCTAGAGATTTGCTGAAACCTTGAATGTAATAAACAGTTTTCTCTTTTTTAGGTTCAATATCTATTACTGTTCTTATTGATAAGATGGGGTCTATATTGCTACCTGTTTCATTGCTTAAATTTTTATTTAATGCTATTGCATCATATAGATTATGTCCTCTACCAATAAAATGTTCTCTTTCAGTCTCATAACTATTTTGATACTGTGAATTTTCTACCAGTAATTTCCCAAACATATAATCCGATGTATTTTTACTATTATTTCTTCGACATAGTATTAATGAATCATTTTCAATATCATACTTACTACTCACAAATAAATTTTTGAATGTACGATGAATTATATCATCAATATTTTCTTCTAATATAACTTCTGTATAAGTTGTTAATTCTAATTTCTTTACAGTATCAGAGTTATTTTTGAAAGTAACCTTCCTAATTTCTGCACTCTGATCTTTCATAACTATTACTTCAGTTTGAGTTGAAACTTGGTTATCTAATCTCAAGAACTTAATTCGATCATTAGCAAATACTACATTATATTTATCTGGTGTTACATTTGTCGGTGCATATGTATTTGACCAAATATTATTAGTGTTCAGATCTTTTATATACATGTAACTACCATACTCTTGCTCCGTTATTTTTCTATAACGATTTAGCTGTGTTGTATTATATCTACTGAAACCATTGCCTCTATCATTGATTAATACTGTGTAATGTGAATTAGATAAAACTGATAACTGTGGAATATCCGAAATATAATTATACTCTCTTATATCATTAACTATTTTTTCTTTCTCGTAATTATATTTTTTATATCCTACTATTTTCATATCTATAACGGGATTCAATTGTACTTTTTCTTTTAATAATATTTCAAAAGCTTGAGCACGTAAATCAGAATGGAAATACCTTTGAATAACATTATCTTTTAAATAGTTTGTTAATGACGCCAAAATCATTCCTTGATGGTGAGCATAGTAGGCTAATACTCTATTACTAGTTGTATAATCATAAGATTCATACAATCCAAATTCTCCATACATATTTAAACGTTTAAATTTCTTTAGGTTGAGATATACATCAATAGGATTAGTAGTTACAGTTAGAATTGATGCATATGGCGAAATAACTAAACGTTCTTCTTTTTCATCTATCACTTTTAAATACGGAGTTGCAAATGCTTTATATTTATAATTTAATCCATCATCCAATTCATCATATGCGGATTCAGAAATACCCCATGGCATTCTAGGATCTATTTCATTCATATAACTTTTCTGACAAAATTTAGAGAAGAAATAGCTTTCATCAAGTAATGTGTTAGGGTAAGTCTTCATAAATATTAAAGGCATAAAGTATTCAAACGATGTTCCAGACCATGAAACAAGTCCTTTATGTTTCTTATATTTTGTTAAAGTCTTATCTAAACATAACCAATGCTTAGAAGGGGCATCTCCTTTCATGATAGCTATGTAACTAAGAATTCTACTTTCACTTGCAAATTTATTATAGTTATAGATCGATAATTCGTCTGTAACCGTATCATATGCAATACTAAATACGTCTTGTTTAGTGTATAACTTAGTAAAGTTCATAGCATCAAATAAATTGCTTATTCGATTATATAAATCGAGATCTTTATGCTTTAAGCAGTATTCCTTAGCCACAATTAATGATGCTGCAAAATTACCACTATCCACTGATGAAATAACATACGGAACTATTTTATTTAATGTTTTTATATTATACCAATTGTATAAGTGCCCATTCCACTTTTCTAGTTTTTCTATTGTAGTGATTATATTTTTCAATAAATCAAGTGATGTTTTTACATTTATAAACTCTAATTCACTAGCACATACTACGGAAGTGATTGACATTCCAATGTCAGTAGGAGATGTTTTTACGTCTTCCCTATTTTCTCTATTCAACTGATAATTGTCAGGAATTAAATAATTATTTTCCTTTGTTAAAAACTTACTAAAATAAAGCCATGTCTTATGAGCGATATCTTCCATTTTTTGATTTTGTCTTTCACTTAATCCAGTCAATTCTACATCTTTACGTATACTAAAATAACATAAAACGAAAGGAGCGCTAACAAAAGATGCTGTTGCTATTATAGCGATTAATAAATACTCTTTTGCAAATAGCAATGATATAACTATCAAAAGTAGTGATATGACATAGTTGAACCAAAACTGTTTTAAATATGCTGACAAATCTTTTTTCAAGGTTTTAGCAGCATCTTCAGCTGTTAGCCAATTTAATAATTTTTTGTGACTAATAGTCATTCGATAAATAGAACGTGAGAAAGCATCCAAATATAAATAACTATAATATGGTAGTGTTGCTAAAGATATAAATACACGGTACAAAATACTAAAAAATCCATACATTAAATTATTGTAATATTTAAATGTAAATATCTTTTTATTTTGAATGTGTAATAACTCTTTTAAGTAAAATAACATTGGTAAGAATATAACCATTAAAATAGTTATAAATACTAAAAATGGATTACCAAAGATAAATGACAATACTAATAATAAAAGCATACAAGGGTTGATAAAAATTCTTCTAACATTATCAAAAATTTTAAATTTTTCAATTAGATTTAGTGGATTTTTTACTTTGCTTCCCTTTTTATCTTTTACTTTTTTCTTTAACCATCCTAGTATTTGAACGTCTCCTCTTGCCCATCTATGTTGTCTAGACGATTCAACTACAAATTCCGATGGAAAATCATCTATTACCTCAATATCAGAAGCATAACCACATCTTAAATAGTTTCCTTCCAACAAATCGTGACTTAAAACTAAATTTTCAGGAATAGTATTTGATAAAATTTCATCAAATGTTTTTAAGTCATATATACCTTTACCAACGAAACTTCCCTCGCCAAAAACGTCTTGATAGAAATTAGGAACTATAGATGAATATATATCAAAACCACCTATTCCTGCCATTATTTGAGAATATATTGATTTATTAGTGGATTCTATATCAACATTAACACGTGGCTGAATTATTCCATATCCTGATATAACTTTATTCTTTTTCTTATTTAAAACAGGCTTATTTAAAGGGTGAGCCATTACTCCAGTTAATGATAAAGCTGTATTTAACACTAATTCTGTATCTGTATCAATAGTTATTACATATTTAATTTCACTACTAATTTCTTTAACATTCTCAATATATATAAAATCATCATATTCACTTTTCGTCATCTTATGAAGTAAAAGTTTATTTAGATGAATTAATGCTCCTCTTTTCCTTTCATAACCTAAATACTTATCTTCACCTTCACTAAAGATGCGTTTTCGATATACGAAAGAAAAAATCTTTTGATTATATTTTGAATTTAGTTCGTTAGATTTTTTTATGCCATAAATAGCTATTTCATCATCATATGTAGTCTTTTGAGTTTTAGACTCTGAACAATCACCTAATAATGTGAAATACAAATTTTCTGATTTATTAGCTAAATAGTATTTTTCTAACGCTGAAAACATATCATCTATTTTTTCCCTACTCTTAACAATAGTAGGAATCACTACCATAGTTGCATTATTTTTATCAATTCCTTTTGAAAAGTCCATTTTTGGTAGAGGTTGACACGGATTGGATTTTAACATAATCCTATTTGTTAGCTGAATTACAACTTCACTTATAGGAATCAATAATAGAATAAATGCTAACCAGAAAAGTTCGAATGTTACTTTGGCTAAAAAAGCACTTATTAGTATGGTTAGCACCACTATTAATAATATATAAATCCTGCTTCTTAAAGAATAGTTAATCTTTTTTTGTAAATAAAATCCAATATGTTTGTCATTTAATTTGCTTTTTTCTAAAAGCTTGCATGCATATTTATATTCTGAAGTCCCTTTGGAATTTTTTATGATTATATTTCGATACAAAGATTTAGTTTCCCCTGTCATTTTTTTATAGCATAAATCCTGTTTTAATACTTTTTCTGTTTTACTTAATTTATCAAACAAATTATCAGTTTTAATTTTGAAAATTTCCCTAAGTGAATTAAATATATTAGAAATTAAGATATTATTATTAATACTATCAATGTGTTCTTTATTTATTAAATCTTTTAACACTAAGTTATATTCTTCTAGCATTGTATTTAATTGGACGAACAAATTATTAGATACGCTTCCTAACTCTTTAAGACTATCATTTAACTGCTCTATAATTTCAGGATGTTCACCAATTTCTTTATCAAAAGTAATATATTCTTTTAAATTAATTTCTTCTCCTAATATAAGTTTATCCTCTAAGTTTGATACCAAATCTCTTATTTTTTGTTTTGCTTCTTGGCTTTCTTTTTTATCACTACATAGTTTTGACAATCTTTCAATTATCACAAAAGAAACTTCGATTGGAATTGCTTCTAAAACTTTGTAACTTAAATATTTTTCTTCCCTATTCTGATAATATTCACTTACTTTAAGTATATCCTCATATCTTATATTGAAATTGTTGGCATAACACATTTTATTTAATGTAGTAAAAAAATCAAGTGGTTGATTTATAACTTCTTTAATTTTCTTATCTTCTTTTAATCTTTTTTTAATAGTTTCTTTAAGCTCAACTACGATATAATAATTATCTATAATCCATTCATTAGTTGGCCCTACAAAATTATGATTGTTAGTGAGACAAATCAAATAATTATAGTACTTTTCAATTGTTTTACAATTTTCTAAAAATTTTTTATATCTATTCATATCTATTACCTACTTTTTATTATCAATACCTATTGTATTCTAAAATAATTATATCATATATTAATTCTTTAAAAAAGTTCATAAAATCAGATTTTTTTTTGCACTATTAAAGTAAGATTAACAATAGTGTGTTAAAATTAATGTGAGGTGTTTTATGAAAGAGAAGTATATATCAAGATTATCATTAGCAATAAACGCTATATTATTTATAGGAATTGGTATTACCATAATAGCAATCCCTACTAAATCAGCAAAAATATTTCACCTTGTTGTATCTCACTTAATGATTATTGCTGGCGCTATATCTTTAGTTTTTAATATCATAAAAACAAAGAAAAAAAATAATATTTTTATTTCTCTTACTACTATAATATTTGGGATATATTTTCTTTCAAAAGAAAATACATTTTTATCTTTATTTCCAATTATTTTTGGATTTTATATGATGATAAATGGGATAATTAAATTTCTTTCATATATTGTTTATAAAGAGGAAAAATTAAAAGGATATCACCCAACATTGTTAGCTGGTATAACAGATTTTATTTTTAGCGTTATTATGATTAGCCAACCAAATAAGAACATAAAAATATTAACCATAATATTAGGTATATATTTAATTCTTTTTGGCATTACTTATGTCTATGATTTAATCAAGGATATCTTCCCAAAAATTTTTTCAACAAGAAAAAGAAGATTCAGAATTACTTTACCAGTTTTTGCGTCTGTGCTAATCCCTTACAATGTTTATACTAAGATAAATAACTTATTAGAAAAGTATGTAACCCCTGTACATATTAATAATAAAAATACTAGTGGGAAAGTGGATCTTGAAATATTTATACACGTTAAAAATAGTGCAGTTGGTAAAGTGGGACATGCTGATTTATGTTTTGAAAATAAGGTTTATTCTTATGGCTCATATGACGAATCATCCAAGATGCTTTTTGATACTCTAGGAGATGGAACATTCTTTACAATAAACAACAAACAAAGTTATTTAAAATTTTGTACTTCACACTCAAAGAAAACAATATTTTCATTTGGAGTATCTCTTACACCTCTCCAAAAGGAGCGCATAAAAAAAGAATTAGAAAAAATCATGGAATACTCTTATAGATGGAAATGTAAACAAGAGCTTGATGATATAAATGAATATAACGACTATGCTAGCATACTATATAGATATACTAAGGCTAAATTCTACAAATTTAATAAAGGAAAATGGAAAATTTATTTTTTATTTTCAACAAACTGTGTAAAATTAGTAGATAGCGTATTGGGTGCCACTGGTAGTGATATATTAAAGATAAATGGTATTATTACTCCTGGTGCTTATTATAATTATTTGAATAAAGAATTTAAAAGAAAAAACAGTAGTGTTATTAGTAAAGAAATATATACAAACATTAAAAATTAATTTTTATTACACCTATATTGTTGTATAATTAAAAAGAGGTGTAAAAAATGAATAATAAAGAAAAGATTAACGAAAAAAAGAAAAAATTCAATAACTTTCTAGGAGAATTTAAAACATTCATATCCAGAGGAAACGTTTTAGATTTAGCTGTTGGTGTTGTAGTAGGTGGCGCTTTTAGTAAAATTGTATCATCACTTGTTAATGATATAATAACTCCTTTAATAGGTATTATAATTGGTGGTCGTGATTTTTCATCTTTATCAATATCTATAGGTGATGCTAAAATAGCTTATGGCTCTTTCATACAAAATATTATTGATTTTCTAATCATTGCTTTTTGTATATTTATTTTTATTAAGTTTATAAATAAATTGTTTGTAAAAAAGCATGAAGAAAAGAAAAACGAACCTCCTAAAAAGAGTGAAGAAGTTGTACTTCTAGAAGAAATACGTGATTTATTAAAAAAAGATAACAAAAAAAGTTCAAAATAATTTGAACTTTTTTATTATTTAACAATTCCTAATATATTTCCATATTTATGGGCAAGTAAAGCAACAACTAATAGGGCTAGTAATAATATACCTAAAAATCCTATCATTTCAGCCAATCCCCACCCTCTATTATTCAATTTCAACATTTATATCACCATTAATATTTTATTATATTTTCAAAAAAAATACAACCAAAAAGGACCTTATGGTCCTTTTATTATTCCATTAATTCGTCTTCTAGTTTATCTATTGGTTCTTCATCAATAAATTGAGATGCTAATTCATATTCTACGTTTTTATATTGTCTAGCACCTGTACCAGCAGGAATTAATTTACCAATGATAACATTTTCTTTTAATCCTTGTAATGTATCAACTTTTCCTCTTATTGCAGCATCTGTAAGAATTCTTGTTGTTTCTTGGAATGATGCAGCAGATAAGAATGAATCAGTTTCTAGTGATGCTTTAGTAATACCAAGTAAGATTGGTTTACCTGTAGCAGGACGTTTACCATTAATAATTACTTCTTTGTTACCCTCTGTAAATTGTCTATAATTTACAAGAGCTCCTGGTAAGAATTTAGTGTCACCTGACTCTACAATTCTTATCTTAGAAATCATACGTTTAGCAATAATTTCTACGTGTTTATCAGATATATCAACACCTTGGCTACGGTATACACCTTGAACTTCTTTCAAGATATATTCTTGAGTTGTAAGTGGGTCAGTTACTGCTAATAATTCTTTTGGACTAATAGCACCTTCTGTTAATTTGTCACCTGCAACAACTGTATCATTTAATGATACACGAAGTTTAGCTCCGTAATTCGATACATGTTCTTTAGTTTCAAGTTTGTTTGTAACACTAATCTTAAATTTACCATGGTCTTCTTCAATTTTTGATACTTGACCATTAATTTCAGCAATTGTAGATTTTCCTTTTGGAATTCTTGCTTCAAATAATTCTTGGATACGTGGTAGACCTTGAGTAATATCTTCTCCACCAGCAACACCACCAGTATGGAATGTTCTCATTGTTAACTGTGTACCTGGTTCACCGATTGATTGAGCAGCCATGATACCAACAGCTTCACCAACTTCTACAATATTACCTGTAGCAAGGTTACGTCCATAACATTTTTGACATACACCATTAACTGTATCACAAGTTAATGTTGTTCTAATCTCTACTTCTTTAATTCCAGCTTTAATTATCTTATCAGCTATTGCTTCTGTAATATATTCTAATTTATCAGCAATAACTTCTTTAGTTTCTGGATTAATAACTTTCTTATTTGTATATCTACCAACAATACGGTCATATAGTTTTTCAATTACTTCGCCAGTCTTATCGTTAACAAATTCACGTACAACTACACCATTTTCAGTTCCACAATCTGCTTCTCTTACGATAATATCTTGAGATACATCAACTAAACGTCTAGTTAAGTATCCAGAGTCAGCAGTTTTAAGAGCTGTATCGGCACTACCTTTACGTGCACCATGTGTTGATAAGAAGAATTCAGCAACTGATAGACCTTCTCTAAAGTTAGATGTGATAGGAATTTCAACTGGAGTACCATCTGGTTTAGACATGATACCACGCATACCAGCAATTTGTGTAAAGTTAGAAATTGAACCACGCGCTTTTGAGTGCATCATCATGAAGATTGGGTTATCAACATATTTATTTGCTTTTTCAGATAGTTCTTTTTGAACTTGTCCTTTAGCGTCGTCCCATGTAGCAATTACTTTTTGGAATCTTTCATCATCAGTAATTAAACCACGTTGATATTGTTTATTTATTTTATCAACTACTTTTTTAGCTTCTGCTATAATTTCGTTTTTCTTATCACTAGTAACAACGTCACTAATTGAAATAGTAATACCTGCAATTGTTGAATATTTAAATCCTAAATCTTTTAATTTATCCAACATTATAGAAGTCTCAGTAGTTTTATAACGTTTGAATACTTGAGCAATAATATTTTCTAGTGTTCCTTTAGGGAAAGGTTTTACTAATTCCATTCCTTTAATTACTTCAGGAATATTTTGTCCTTTTTCAATAAAGTATTTATTTGGAGTAATACCTTGAATATTATCTAATGTTGGTTCATTTAAATATGCAAATGAATCTGGTAATATTTCATTGAATTTTAACTTACCTACAGTAGTTACTAAATATTTACCTTTTTGACCTTCGGTAAATAATTTGTGTTTAAATGAATCTACTGGTAAAGCAATTCTTGTATGAAGTGTTAATTCACGTCTTTCATATGCCATTAATGCTTCATTAGAATCCTTAAATACACGCCCTTCGCCATCTTCTCCAGCTTTTTCCATAGTTAGATAATAGTTACCTAATACCATATCTTGAGATGGAGTAACGATTGGGTCACCACTTTTTGGAGATAGGATATTGTTGGCACCTAACATAAGAAGTCTTGCTTCAGCTTGAGCTTCTTCTGATAATGGTACGTGAACGGCCATCTGGTCACCGTCGAAGTCAGCGTTGAATGCTGGACATACTAATGGGTGAAGACGGATAGCCTTACCACCAATTAATACTGGTTCGAATGCTTGAATACCTAATCTATGTAGTGTAGGTGCACGGTTTAACATAACTGGATGTTCTTTTATAACATCTTCTACTACATCCCAAATTTGTGGGTCTCTATTTTCAATTAAACGTTTTGCAGCTTTAATATTATGTGCTATATCACGAGAAACTAAACCATGTATTACATGTGGTTTAAATAGCTCGATAGCCATTTCTTTAGGAATACCACATTGATACATCTTTAATGATGGACCAACAACGATAACTGAACGTCCTGAATAGTCAACACGTTTTCCTAATAAGTTTTGACGGAAACGACCTTGTTTACCTTTTAACATACTAGAAAGTGATTTCAAAGGACGATTTCCCGCACCAGTAACACTTCTTCCACGCCTTCCGTTGTCAAATAGAGCGTCAACTGCTTCCTGTAACATACGTTTTTCGTTTTGAATAATGATACCTGGAGCTTTTAAATCTATTAATTTCTTTAAACGATTATTACGGTTAATAACACGACGATATAAATCATTTAAATCACTTGTAGCAAATCTACCACCATCCAATTGAATCATTGGTCTTAATTCTGGAGGTATAACTGGAATACAGTCTAGAATCATCCATTCTGGACGGTTACCAGACTTATGAAATGCATCAAGAACATCAATACGTTTTAACAATCTCGTTCTCTTTTGTCCTTGAGCTCCCTCTAATTCTTTTGTAATTTCTTCTAATTCTTTTTCAATATCTACTTTTTGTAATAATTCCTTAATTGCTTCAGCACCCATGCCTACACGGAAACCATTACCATATTTTTCGTAATATTGACGATATTCTTTTTCAGATAATGTTTGTTTATTCTCTAAAGGAGCAATACCTTTATCAATTACTACATAACTAACAAAGTATAATACTTCTTCAAGATCTCTTGGTGACATATCTAGTACTAATCCCATACGAGATGGAACACCTTTAAAGAACCAAATATGTGACACTGGAGAAGCTAACTCAATATGTCCCATTCTTTCACGTCTTACTTTACTACGAGTTACTTCTACTCCACATCTATCACAAACAATATTTTTATATCTTACTCTTTTGTACTTTCCACAAGCACACTCGAAATCTTTAGTAGGTCCAAAGATTTTTTCACAGAACAATCCATCACGTTCTGGACGCAGTGTTCTATAGTTAATAGTTTCTGGTTTTTTTACTTCACCATATGACCATTCACGTATTTTATCAGGAGATGCAATACCAATTTTTAAAGCTTCAAATTTATTTACTTCTATCATTACGCTTCATCTCCTTCCATGAAATTACCCTCAAAGGAATCATCGAAATTATCATCGAAGTCTTCATCAAAGTCTTCATCCTCATCTTCTTCATCAGAAGATTCATCTTCATAATCTTTCGATTCATTTTCATGCGTTGGAATAGGTAGTTCAATATCATCTACATTTCCAACGAAGTCTTCTTTATATTCCTCTTCTTCAATTTCTTTTAATTGTAACTCTTCATTTTTATCATTGATAATACTGATATCTAATCCTAGTGCTTGGAATTCCTTCATCAATACTCTAAAGCTTTCTGGAACTCCTGCTTGGTTAATTTCTTGTCCTTTAACAATAGCTTCATATACTTTAACACGACCGATAACGTCATCCGACTTAACTGTCAAGATTTCTTGTAAAGTATGTGCAGCACCATATGCATATAATGCCCAAACTTCCATTTCACCAAATCTTTGTCCACCAAATTGTGCTTTACCACCAAGAGGTTGTTGAGTTACTAATGAATATGGACCAGTACTACGTGCATGTAATTTATCATCAACCATGTGATGTAGTTTTATCATATACATAACACCAACAGATATTCTGTTATCAAATGGTGTACCTGTTCTACCATCATATAAAACTGTTTTTCCATCTGGTGCAAGTTTAGCTTCTTCCATCATTTCAGCAATATCACTTGTTTTAGCACCGTCGAATACTGGTGTAGCTACATGTACATTTAATTCTTTTGCAGCCATACCTAAATGAAGTTCTAGGATTTGTCCTAAGTTCATACGAGATGGAACACCTTGTGGATTTAACATGATATCAATAGTTCTACCATCTGGTAAGTATGGCATATCTTCTTCTGGTAGGATTAAGGAAATAACACCTTTGTTACCATGACGTCCAGCCATTTTATCTCCTACTTGAATTTTTCTTTTTTGAACTATATATACACGAATTACTTTAGATACTCCTGCAGGTAATTCATCATTGTCTTTTCTTGAGAAAATCTTAACATCGTGAACGATACCATCTCCACCATGTGGAACACGTAATGAAGTATCTCTAACTTCACGAGTCTTTTCTCCAAATATAGCGTGTAATAATTTTTCTTCTGAAGTAAGTTCAGCCATACCTTTTGGTGTTACTTTACCTACTAAGATATCTCCTTCTTTAACTTCAGTACCAACTATTACGATACCATTTTCATCAAGATTTTTTCTTGCTTCTTCACTAACATTAGGAATATCTCTTGTAATTTCTTCAGGTCCTAATTTAGTTTCACGACATTGCATTTCGTAATCTTCTAAGTGAAGACCTGTATAAACATCATCTTTTACTAGTCTTTCGTTTAAGATTACAGCATCCTCATAGTTATATCCATTAAATGTCATGAATGCAACTAATACATTTTTACCTAGTGCAAGTTCTCCTTGGTCTGTACTTGGACCATCTGCTATAACTTCACCAGCTTTAATTTTATCTCCTACTTTAACTATAGGTCTATGATGTTGACAAGTACCAGCATTTGATAATTCAAAGTTTGCTAAATGATACTCATCTTTTCCACCTTTATTTTTTACAACAATCTTTCTAGCATCAACATAATCAACTATACCATCAGCTTTTGCTACTACTACAGCTCCAGAATCTTTTGCTGCTACATACTCAACACCTGTACCTACAAGTGGTGCTTCTGACCTTAATAATGGTACTGATTGACGTTGCATGTTTGCTCCCATTAGTGCACGAGTTGCGTCATCGTGTTCCAAGAACGGAATACAGCTTGTTGTAATCGCTACTACTTGTTGTGGTGATACATCAACATAGTCAACTTGTTCTGGTTTAACTAAGATGTTTTCACCACGGAATCTAGCAGGAACTTGTTCATCTATCATCATATTATTATCATCAATAGTAACTGTGGCTAAAGAGATAATAACATCTTGTTCTTCATCTGCAGTTAAATAATCAACTTCATCAGTTAATACTTTATCTTTAACTTTTCTATATGGAGTCATGATGAATCCGTAATCATCTACTTTAGCATAGCTTGCAAGCGATGTAATAAGTCCGATATTTTGTCCTTCTGGTGACTCAATTGGACAGATTCTACCATAGTGTGATGCGTTAACGTCACGTACTTCCATACCTGCTCTATCACGAGATAATCCACCTGGACCTAATGCAGATAAACGTCTTTTGTTTGTTAACTCTGCAATTGGGTTAGTTTGATCCATGAATTGAGATAGTTGGCTACTACCAAAGAATTCTTTCATAGCTGCTGTAATAGGTCTAATATTAATTAAAGTTTTTGGTGTTACTTCTTCCATTTCTTGAGTTGTCATTCTTTCGCGAATAACACGTTCCATACGAGAAACACCTATTCTAAATTGATTTTGTAACAATTCACCAACTTGACGAATACGACGATTTCCTAAATGGTCTATTTCATCAAATTGTCCAATTCCTTTTAATAAATTTAAATAATATGATACTGATGCATATAAATCTGAAATAGTTAATCTCTTAACTTCTAATGTTTGATCGTTACCTATTAAAGTAATAACTTCTTTTTTATTAGAAGGATTATAAATTTTAACAGTTTGAATTTTATCTAAATTATCTAAATCTTCATTTATTTTAGCAGTAGTTACATTATAACCATCAGCAAATATAGGTTTTAATGTATCTAGTATTTCTTTAGTAACTAGTGTACCCTTTTCAACTACTGTTTCTCCGTTAACTTTAATGTCTTCAGCGATAGTTTGATTTAAAACTCTATCTAAAACGTTAAGTTTACGATTGAATTTATAACGGCCAACCTTAGCTAAATCATATCTAAATTCATCAAAGAATCTAGTGATAATTTGATTTTTAGAAGAATCAAGTGTTGCTGGTTCACCTGGTCTTAATTTTTCGTAAATTTCAATTAGTGCTTCATCTGTGTTTCTAGTTGAATCTTTTGCTAAAGTGTTTTCAAGATATTCATCTTTACCAAATAGTTTTAAAATATCTTCATCACTTGATAGTCCAAATGCACGTAATAATGTAGTTAATGGAACTTTTCTAGTTCTATCAATTCTTACATATAAAACATCCCTAGCATCTGTTTCAAATTCTAGCCAAGTACCACGTGTTGGAATTATTTGTGAAGTAATAGAAGGCCTTCCATTTTTATCTATTTCTTTATTGAAATAAACGCTTGGAGATCTTACTAATTGAGAAACAATTACACGCTCTGCACCATTAATAACGAAAGTACCACTATCTGTCATTAAAGGCATGTCCCCTAAGAATATCTCTTGTTCTTTTACTTCGCCTGTTTCATGATTAAAAAGACGAACCTGTACCTTTAAAGGTGCCGCGTACGTTGTTTCACGATCTTTACTTTGTTTAATAGAATATCTTGGTTCATCAAAATAATAGTCACCAAATTCTAATGATAAAGTACCAGAAAAATTTTCTACGGGGAATAGGTCGTCGAAAACTTCCTTTATTCCTGTTTCAACAAACCATTGATATGATTTCTTTTGGATTTCTAGCAAATCCTTTAACTCGTAAGTATTTTTGATTCTAGAGAAACTTCTTCTCTGTCGGTGGTTACCACAATTAATTATTTTATATGCCACTTATTTCACCCCTATACCATAATTTAATCAAAGAACATATTCACTCAATCTAATACGTTGCCAATTTATATTATTAGCATATTTCAAACAAGATGTCAACGTAAAATACATTTAATTACAAAAAAACCTTTGCTTTTATTAAGTATTTCTGTAATATAATATTTTTCTAAATCTTTTAACATTGATTTAGCTCCTTGTTCTTTTCTTATTACTATATATAAAACGCCATTATCTTCTAGATAATTTCTAGCGCCCATAACAATTCCATATACAATTTCCTTACCTGCTCTTATTGGAGGATTTGTAATAATTGCATCATATTTTTTATTAACATTTTCATACATGTTGCTTTCATAAAATGATACTCTTTTAGCACCGTTCAATTTTTTATTCATTTCCGCTAAATGAAGTGCTCGCCTATTAACATCTATTCCTTCAAAATTAGCATCACTTATTCGTTCCAAAATAATATCAATAACTCCGTAGCCACATCCAACATCTAAAACATTCCCATGAATATTACAAATAGGAATACTTTCTAGCAGAGTTCTTGTACCAAAATCTAATTTTTCTTTAGAAAAAACGCCATTATCCGTGTAAAAAATATATTCATTATTTAGGATTTTTGTTTTAATTTGTTTTAAGTCACTTTTTAATACATCGTTTTCAAAATATTGTCCCATATAACCAATTCCTTAAAAGATAAAGGAGTTAACTACAAAACTTAATTCATAGTTAACTCCTTTCGTACTACTAATAATACTACATTTTATTTAAAATTGCAATAAATATATTAATTTTCTTTTGTTACCTTTGTAAAGTGATAATTTTCACCATCAAGTTTAAAAGTATACTTATAAGTGTGTAATCTTTCTAAGTGATTATCAATATTAAACTCATCTTCCAAAGAGGTTTCAACTAATAAAATACTGTAATCATCATTGATCGTATATATAATTCGTTCTTGCTCTTCATCAACGAAATAGAATGCTACTTTTTCATAAATTTCTATTCTATCTGAGTATTTTCTAGCTTCTATTAGTTTGTCAATATAACCGCTTAAATTATTTCCACCACAATTATCATCAATTGTATATATATCATTTGATTTATTATATTTTATAATAGCTGGACAAGAATAGTTTATGTCTTCTGGAACATATTTAATTGAACCAAATATTTTTTGATACATTTTTTTAAAGTTACTGCCAGATATTGTTATACCTGCTTCACCTTTACTTTCGAAGTATTTATTTGGTAAATTTAAATACGTTAATAGCAGTCTAAAATTATTATCAGTTTTCGATATTTCCGTTATATCATTTTTATAATATATATTTTCGTATTCTGTACTGTTGAATAGGAAGTTATTACTATTACCTCTTGTTAATTGAAATAATTCTAATATTGTTTTATCAGTTAAATCCAACAACTCATATTTTTCATTGTCCTTTGGACTAGAACTTTTATATTTATTATATGAGAAAACACCAAAACATATTAAAATACCAATTATTAGAATAATTATTACAATCCCCATGATTTTTCTTTTGTTTTTCATATGATCACCTATTATAAATAATAGCTTATTTATTAAAAAAAGACAATAAAAAAAGATACATTAAATTGTATCTTTTTTCTATGAATTTAATTATTTAACTTCTACTTCTGCTCCAGCTTCTTCAAGTTTAGCTTTGATTTCGTTTGCTTCGTCTACAGAAATACCTTCTTTAACAGCTCCACCGTTATCAGCGATATCTTTAGATTCTTTTAATCCCAATCCTGTGATTTCTTTAATTACTTTGATAACGTTGATTTTAGCAGCTCCAGCATTTACTAAAGTAACTGTAACAACACTTGGTACAGTTTCTTCAGCAGCTCCAGCTGGTGCAGCAGCAACTGCTACACTACTTGGATCTACTCCAAATTCCTCTTTCATAGCGTCTACTAATTCTTTAATTTCTAAAAGGTTCATTTCTTTTAAAGCACTAATAAATTCATCTCTTGTTAATTTAGCCATTTTATATTCCTCCTTAATTTAAATTAATTTTCTTCTTTTTGTTTTGCATATAGATCTAAACATATAGATAAATCTTTTGCAATTCCAATCATTCCGCCAGCTAACATTGTTAGTAGTCCTTCTCTTGATGGGATAGTTGATAATGCTTGTAATTTTGCTTTATCTGAAACTTCTCCATCTACAATTCCCACTTTCAATACTAGAGCAGGGTTCTTTTTAGCAAAATCTGATAATACTTTAATTGGTGCAATTTGATCAGTACCAAATGCTAATGCACTTGGACCCATTAAACTGTCATCAAGATTAATATTTAAATCAGATAGTGCTCTTGCCATTAAAGTATTTTTGTATACTTTATAGTCAGCATCATTTGATCTTAAAGCACGTCTTAATTCTTTTGCTTCATTATCAGTGATTCCACGATAATCGAATAAAACGATTGTTGCATTATTTTGTACACGTTCTTTAATTTCATCAATTACTTCTTGCTTTTTAGCTAGAATTTTTTCGTTTGCCACTATAGCACCTCCTCATAATATTTAAAAATGCCATAAATAAAAGCTCTTTATACATAGACAAAGGGCTTTTATAACTAAAGTTAAGTCCTCGGTAGGATTTATTTTTATACCTACTGTCTATGGCACTTGCAAATCAATTTGTATTATATATCACTATTTACTATTTGTCAAAAGAATTTGTGATAATTTTAATTCCTGGACCCATAGTAGTTGAAACTGCTATATTTTTAACGTAATCACCCTTTACAGTTGAAGGTTTTACTTTCATAATTGTTGCCATAAATGCATTTAAGTTTTCAAGTAATTGTTCTTCTGTAAATGTTACATTACCGATGATACCTTGTACATTACCAAATGTATCAGTTCTATATTCAACACGACCTGCTTTTACATCAGATACTGCTTTAGTAACATCAGTAGTTACTGTACCAGTTTTAGGGTTTGGCATTAATCCTTTTGGACCTAATACTCTACCTAATTTACCAAGTAATGGCATCATATCTGGTGTTGCTATCATTACGTCAAATCCAAACCAGTTTTCTTTTTCAATTTTTTCTAACATATCAGTATCACCAACGAAGTCTGCTCCAGCTTCTTGAGCTTTTTTAGCATTTTCTCCTCTAGCAATTACTAATACTTTTTTAGTTTTACCAGTTCCGTGTGGTAATACTATTGCTCCTCTTAATTGTTGATCAGCTTTTTTAGTATCAAGATTTAATCTAACGGCTAATTCAACAGAAGCATCAAATTTACTAACAGAAGTTTCTTTTACTAATTTAATAGCTTCTTCTTTAGTATATGCTTTACCTTTTTCAATTTTTGATAAAGCTTCAAGATATTTCTTACCTCTTTTTTTCACTTCAATTCCTCCTTATGTGGTATATATGGAAGCGTAAGCGGACATCCTCCCACATAGGTTACCATTTATTATTCTGAAACCTTAATTCCCATGTTAAGGGCAGTACCCTCAACGATTTTCATAGCTTCTTCAACAGTATAAGCATTTAAATCTGGTAATTTAGTTTCTGCAATTTCTCTTAATTGTTCTTTTGTTATAGTTCCTACTGTTTCATTCTTTCCTTTAACTGAACCTTTTTCAATCTTTGCTGCTTTCTTTAATAAGAATGGTGTAGGTGGAGTTTTAATTACGAAATCAAAACTTCTGTCATCATAAATAGAAATTTCAACTGGTAATACATCTCCCATTCTATCACGTGTTGCATCATTATACTTTGTACAGAATTCTTGTAGATTAATTCCTGCAGGTCCTAATACAGTTCCAACTGGTGGAGCCGGTGTAGCTTTTCCTGCTTGAATTTGCAACTTAATTTTTCTTACTACTTCTTTTGCCACGAAAAACACCTCCTATAAATTTTAGTTTTCGCGAGTGGTTCTAATAGCTAGTCCGCATTTAATTAGCTTTTTGCCTCCCACTTAAATCTATATAAATTAAATATAGCGTTTCAATAATAACATTATTTCCTTTAAAAATCAATAATTATTTATTAAATAATGTTACTTCTTTTCTATTTTAGCTAACCCTGTATACATCTTATCTAGAGTTTGTTCTATAGATTTGAATTGGTTATTTTCTATTCCTCTATAAAAACTTTGATCCCATATGCCATCAAGTATTCTATCATCAAGTTCACTTTGAAACCAAATTTTATTAGTAGTTACTCTTGTTATTTTTTGTTCTTCAATTAGATTTCTTGTATCTTGATATTCATATTCGTGTTTTTTAAATTCTATTAATTTAACTGGAACTTTATATTTTCCGGCTAATTGTTCGTCACTATATTGATCCATTTCTTGCATTAATTGAACATCATTTGGTATCAATAAAGTTGCTAATTGGATATTGGTCTGATATGAAGTATCCGCTGCAATTGACTCTATAAATTTTTTCTTTCTAGGTAAATCTACTGAAGTAAATTCTTTGCTTGCTTGGATTGCATCTTCTTTTATACTTATATATTCCTTCTCACTTATACTGTGATCTGGATAAGTAGGTTCTTCCATTACTTTCAATGTTCCTTCTTGTATTAATTGATGTATCTTTTGAGTAGAATATTCCATTCTTTTTGCCATCAAATCATCATTTGTGATATTATCTTCATTTGCTGCTATTGTCTTGAATATGTTATATACAGCTCCCCTTGATGTTTTTAATACAGCCGGTGTATCTGGAAACAATAAAGTCGTTCTTAGTATTAGATTTTCAAATGGTGTATTTAATTTTGGTAAAGCATCTAGATATTTTTTCCTCGATACTCTGTCCAATTTATTATATTCTTCATAGAATTTATATGCCATTTGTTTAATTTCTATATATCGTTCTTCGCTAATATGTGTGTCTCCAATTTTTACATTCATACTATGCCACCTCAATTTGTGATAGCTCTACCTCAACAGTTGTTTCTTGACCAAATAGGTCGACATTTAATTCTAGTTTTTGGTTTTCCATATCTATAGTAGAAATAGTTCCATACATTCCATTGAATGGTCCTGATATTATTTTTACTTTTGTTCCTACTTCAAGTTCTTTATCAGAATCAAATCTACTAATACCCATATTTCTTAGGATCGTATCAACTTCATAAGGTTGTAATGGAGTTGGTTTTGCACCTTTACCACTAGAACCGATGAATCCTGTTACACCTGGAGTATTACGAACAACATACCATGCTTCGTCGCTCATTACCATTTCAACAAGTATATAACCTGGAAACATTTTTTTAACTTTTTCCTTTTGAACTCCATCTTTTACTTCTATTTCTTTTTGTTCTGGAATGATAACTCTAAAAATATAGTCTTTCATATCCATAGAGTTAGCTTTCATTTCTAGTTTTTCTTTTACTTTACTTTCGTGTCCTGAATAAGTATTTACTACATACCATTGTTTTTCCATATTATCACCAACCTATATTAAAGATTTTATAAATGCCATTAGTAATTCAATAGCATAGAAGAATAATGAGAAGAAAATTATAAATATAATTGTTGCTATAGAATACTTAATCATTTCTTTTCTTGAAGGCCATTTTACTTTTGATACTTCTTTGATAACTGATTTAAACCAATTACCTATTTTTTTAAATAATCCTTCTTTTTTTACTGCTTTTTTAGTTGTGTTTTTTGTTTGTTTTTTAACTGGTTGCTTTTTGTTGTCTTTCTTTGTAGTTTTAGTGTTTTTCGATTCTTTTACCATTTTTATCCCCTACCTTATTTAACCAAAATAAAAACACTTTCATGTGTCAGTTATAAAATAACACATAAGTGCTTTATAGTCAAGCAATTATTTGCTTTTGATATCTTTAATACAATTTACTGCAGCAATAACGCCATCGCTCATTGCTGTTAGTAATTGATAAGCATCTTTTTTTACAATGTCACCAGCTGCATAAATACCATCTACAGATGTTTTGTTATGTTTATTTACTTTTATATATCCGTTTTTATCAAACTGTAATACTCCTTTAAACATTTCACTGGCTGGAGTCTGACCTACATAGATAAAGCATCCTTTTACTTTGATGACTTCCTCTTGATTATTTAATTTGTTTATTATTGTTGCCGATTCCAACATATCATTTTTTTCATTTAATTGTTTTACCGTGTAATTTGTTTTAACTTCTATGTTTGAAATATCATCTAGCTGTTTTAAAAAAATATTATCAGCAGTTAAATTACGTCTATGAACAATAGTAACTTTTTTACAAATTTTTGATAAATAAATAGCTTCTTCAACTGCACTATTAGCTCCACCTATTACTAAAACATCTTCGTCTTTAAAAAAGTTGGCATCACATAAGGCACAATAACTAACTCCGTGGCCTACTAATTTATTTTCTCCTGGGATACCAAGTTTTTTAGCAGAACGACCAGTGGCTATAATTATATTTTTAGTGGTAATAATCTCAACATCGGTTTTCACTATTTTATAACCGTCTTTTACCTCTATTTTCAAAACATTACCATATTTGTATGGTACCTTTAATGCATTAACTTGATTAAAAATATTACTAACTAAATCTGGACCTGTTATATCTAAGAATCCAGGATAGTTTTTTACTGATGATGATTTATTGATTTGGCCTCCAGGCGTTTCCCTTTCTACTAGGCAACAATTAATCCCACCTCTTTTTAAATATATTGCAGCAGTCATTCCCGCTACACCTGAACCGACTATTACAACATCAAAATCTAATTTCATCTTTCTCACTCCTATGGTAAAGATTATCAAAACGTGAACCTTTGTTTCTTTTGATTATCAGTATTATTCCTGCAATTATAAGAATCAATGACACTAGCTGAGCTACTTTAATACTGCCAAGCATTAAACTGTCACCTCGTAATCCTTCAATGAAAATTCTTCCAATAGAATACCAAACCAAATATATACCCGTTAATTGTCCAGTTTTTAAGTATTTGCAAGCCTTTCTAACTATTAGCAGTACTACAAAACCTATTACATTCCATACTGATTCATACAAAAAGGTTGGTTGGTAATAAGAACCATTAATATACATTCCTTTGATAACAAAATCAGGTATATGTTGACTAATTAAAGCCTCCTTAGTCGTTAACATTCCATAGGCTTCTTGATTAAAGAAATTGCCCCATCTACCAATAGCCTGCGCTAATATTAAACCTACTACACATATGTCTAATATTTTATAAGTGTTTACTTTATACTTTTTACAATAAAATAGCGCAAATAATCCGCCACCTAGTAATCCGCCATGAATGGCTAAGCCACCGTTCCATATTTCAAATATTTCTAATACATTTTGACTATAATAATCTAAATTGAATAAAACGTAATATGCCCTTGCTGAGATAATTCCTATAATAATGGCATAAAATGCAAGATTTGTAAAAAAATCAGAATTAATATTTTGTTTTTTTATCTCTCTATAAATTACAGCAAGTCCAAACAACATTCCTATCAAAATCATTATTGAATACCAATATATTTGAATGAATCCAAGATCCAATGCTATTCTACTCATTTTTTCTTGAACCTCCTTATAATAGGTTTAATTATTAATTCTTCAATTATAGCATTAGTTACTGCCAAAAGTATTGCTATAAAGAAGAGTTTCCAAACACTAGTAAAGTCTAATTTGTCACCCATTATTATGTCAACTAATTTTAAAATAGCGGCATTAATAACAAAATAGAACAAGCCCATTGTTATTCCTGTAATTGGCAATGTTAATTTAAATAAAATTGGTTTTATAGTTTTATTTAAAATATAAATTAGTACTACTGCAAAAAAAGAATATAGTATAAAATGATCATTATTTATTTTAAAAGTACCAAACATTAATGAAATTAAAATAAATGATATTGTATACCCAACCATATAAATAAACCATTCTATTAGTTTATTTAACCTTGTTTTATTATTCGCATCTACTGTTACTACTTTCATAGCGCCTCCTATAACATTTTATTTAAGAACATCCCTGTGTATGATTTCTTGTTTTTTGCTATTTGTTCTGGTGTACCAGTTGCAATCACTTCACCGCCATCATCGCCACCATTAGGTCCTATGTCTATTATATAATCCGCTACTTTGATCATATCAAGGTTATGTTCTATAACTATTACTGTATCATTATTATCTACTATTTTTTGGATAATTGCAAGTAACCTTTTGATATCAGCAGAATGTAAACCAGTAGTTGGTTCATCCATAATAAATAATGTTTTACCAGTCGCTTTTCTTTGAAGTTCTTTTGCTAATTTAACTCTACCTGCCTCACCACCAGATAAAGTAGGCGCACTTTGTCCTAGTTTAATGTAACCCAAACCGACATCACTTAAAACTTGTAGTTTATTCTTTATTTTTGGAACGTTTTCAAAGAACTCTAATGCTTCTGAAACTCTCATTTCTAAAACTTCGGCGATATTTTTACCTTTATATTTGATTTTTCTAGTTTCACTATTATATCTTGTTCCGTGACACACTTCGCACGGTATATAAACGTCAGGCAAGAAATGCATTTCTATCTTTTTTACTCCATCGCCACGGCAAGCCTCACATCTACCACCTTTAACATTGAAAGAAAACCTATCTTTCCCAAATCCATACATTTTAGCTTCTTTGGTAGTAGTAAATAAAGTTCTTATATCGTCAAATACTCCAGTATAAGTTGCTGGGTTACTTCTTGGAGTTCTACCTATTGGATTTTGGGTAATATCTACTACCTTATCAATATTTTCTAGGCCAGTAATTTTTTTATGTTTACCAGGCTTATCTTTTGTATGGTATAAGTAGTTTAAAGCAGCCTTACATAAAATTTCCATTACTAAACTACTCTTACCACTACCTGATACTCCTGTAACACACGTGAAAGTTCCTAGTGGAAATTTTACGTTAACATTTTTTAGGTTATTTTCCTTAGCACCTTTGACTTCTATAAATAAGCCGTTGCCTTTTCTTCTCTTTTTTGGAATTTCAATACATTCTTTTCCACTTAAATATCTACCAGTAATACTATTTTCGCATTTCATAACTTCTTCTGGTGTACCTGCTGCAATAACTTGTCCTCCATTATCGCCTGCACCAGGACCGATATCTACCAAATAGTCTGCTGCAAGCATTGTATCTGTATCATGCTCAACTACTATTAAAGTGTTACCTATATCACGCATTTCTTTTAATGCATTAATTAGTTTTTCATTATCCCTTTGATGTAATCCAATACTTGGCTCATCTAATACATATAACACACCAGTAAGTCTAGAACCAATTTGAGTTGCTAATCTAATTCTTTGAGCTTCTCCACCAGATAAAGTTCCAGCCATTCTATTTAAAGTTAAGTATTCCAATCCAACATTTTTTAAAAATGCTAATCTATTTTTTATCTCTTTTATTAATAATCCAGATATTTTTTCTTGTTCCTTTGTCAATGTCATTTCATCAAAAAAAGTAACTAAGTTTTTAATGCTCATACAAGTCATTTCATATATATTTTTTTTACCTACTAAAACAGATAACACACTATCATTTAATCTTGCACCATGACATGTTTCACATTCTGTCTCTATCATATAATTCTCTAACCACTCACGAATCCATGTACTTCCTGTTTCCATGTATCTACGTTGTAAATTAGTAATAATACCTTCATAATAGTCTTTTTGATTGTAAGAAGTGCCACCTCTTGTCGTATATTTAAAATCAACCTTATCTGGAGAACCATACAACACAATATCTTTTTCTTTTTTAGTTAGATTTTTAAATGGTTTATTCATATCTATATCATAATAATTACAAACTGATTCTAATCTTTTATAATATATACCATCTTGATCATCACTTAGTGTTGCTATGCATCCATCATTAATTGATAATTCTTGGTTTGGAATTACTAAATCAGGATCAATGTTAAGTTTTATTCCAAGCCCTTTACAATCAGAACAAGCTCCATAAGGTGAATTAAAACTAAAGAGTCTAGGTTCAAGTTCCGGTAATGAAAATTCACAATAGGGACAAGCGAAATTCTCAGAAAATAATATTTCTTTCACCCCTGGTATTTCAATTACTACTTTGCCGTTTGCTAATTTAGTAGCCGTCTCAATCGATTCATGCAATCTTGAGCGAATATTTTCTTTCAATACTATTCTATCTATTATTACCTCAATGTTATCTTTTATATTTTTATCTAAAGTTATTTCTTCCGATAAATCTCGCATTTCACCATTTATTCTTACTCTTACAAATCCATCACTACGCAATTTATCAAACAATTCTTTGTGTGTGCCCTTTTCGCCATGGACTACAGGAGCCATAATAACGAGCTTAGTACCAATTTCATATTCTAGTAATTTATTTACCATTTCTTCTACGCTTTGTGCCTTTATAGGGATGTGGTGATTTGGGCAATATGGTGTTCCTATACGCGCATATAACAATCTTAAATAATCATATATTTCAGTTACAGTTCCAACAGTTGAACGTGGATTTTTATTTGTTGTTTTTTGATCAATACTGATAGATGGTGACAATCCTTCTATCGAGTCAACATCAGGCTTTTCCGTTCCACCTAAAAACTGTCTTGCATAAGCACTTAAACTTTCAACATATCTTCTTTGACCTTCTGCATATATTGTATCGAAAGCTAAACTACTTTTACCACTACCTGATACACCTGTCATTACTATTAATTTATTTTTAGGTAATGTAATATCAATATTTTTCAAATTGTTTTCTCTTGCACCTTTTATTATTATTTCATTCATATTTATTACCTCTCTTAATAATACTTTTGATCAGCAAAAATCCCTTTTTTACTTACCTTTTTAATCATAATTTTTTGTAAGCAACGACTAATTCCTGTTTTGAAGTCATATTTATTATCAACAGGATCTACTAAAATATTATAAATACCATATACATTAGCACCTTTTATATCACTAAGCATTTGATCACCTACCATTATAACTGATTCTTTTTTTTCATGGAGTTCTTCCAATGCCGTATCGAAAGCTACTTTATTTGGTTTATCTGCTTTTGCTATATATAATACCCCTAATTTTTGAGCAGGTGGCAAAACTCTTTGTAATGAATTGTTGGAAACTATACAAATATTAAATCCTACCCTTTTTATTTTTCTTATCAATTCTTCTAATTCAGTTGGTACATTAATATCATTAACTGGCAACAAAGTATTGTCTATATCAAAAATGATGCCCCTAAATCCTTGCTTATAAAGTTTTTTATAATTAATACTATAAACATCTTTGACATATGAACTAGGAATTATTAAATCTATTGATTTTTTATTATTAAACATTACACCGAAAAAAGTTTTTAACATCTCTTTATTTTTGTTTGCCATAATATTCCTCCTAGACCATTTGTATTATAACATATATTATTTTTTTATAAATCTATTTTTATACTCACATTTTTTACATAGTTTTTCACTACATTTATTCTGATTAAAATTACTTATAATTTCTTTAGTTCTTTCTTTTTGCAATATTTCTTCTAGTGATTCTTCAAAAATATTTCCTAAATTTATAATTCCTTCCCCATCTAGACAACAAGGTATTACTGTTCCATCGACTAATATTCCAATGTGTGTATTTAATCCATAACAATATCCATCATTTTCAGTTTTTGATTTTAACGTTGGCCAAAAGAATAAATTATCTTTATTCACAAAAGTGTTCATAAATATTTTAATAGAATGTTCTTTATATATTTTTTCCACTAAATCTGTTGACAAATTATAACTTTTAATTATTTTAGCAACAACATCTGTGGATTTTTTATCAAGCTTATAATCTTTTAATGTCCATAATCTATAACTTATAAACATATTCTGTGATAATTCTTTACATACATCAAAAATATCATCGTAATATGTCAGAAAGTTGTTTTCGGAATGTAGAGAAATATTTATTTGTCTTATACATGGAAACTTTTTTAAAATATCATACTTTGATTTTAACAAAGTACCGTTTGTTGTTATGTTTACCTTAATATTATTTTTCTCGCATATTTCTAGTATACTTTCTAAATTGGGATGCAATAAAGGCTCCCCTTTTACATGCAAGTATATATATTCTGTATAGCCTTTTATTTTTGAAATTATTTCTTTAAATTCTTCTACATTCATAAACTGTTTAGGACGATTGTTGTTATGACAAAATGAACAGTTTAAATTACAAGAGTTAGTTATTTCTATATATATTTTTTTAAATCTCATTATGCTTCACTCTTCATTTCAAACAAGATATCACGTAATTCCATTGCTCTTTCGAAATCAAGGTTCCTTGCTGCTTCTTTCATTTCTTGTTCGATTTTATCTATTGTCTTAGTCATTTCTTTCTTAGTTAACTTGACTTTCTTATCTTTGGTTTCATCTACGTTACTTATAACTTCTCTTATATCCTTAATTATTGTTTGAGGCACAATGTTATGTTCAATATTATATTGCTCCTGAATTTTTCTACGTCTTGCCGTTTCCTTAATTGCATAATCCATTGAATCGGTCATACGGTCAGCATACATTATACATTTACCATGAGCATTTCTAGCGCATCTACCAATTGTTTGAATCAAACTTCTACTGCTACGTAAAAATCCTTCTTTATCTGCATCTAATATTGCAATTAAGCTCACTTCCGGTATATCTATACCTTCTCTTAATAAGTTTATACCAACTATACAATCATATTTACCTAAACGTAAGTCATGTATGATTTGCATTCTTTCTAAAGTTTTTACTTCAGTATGTAAATAAGCAACTTTTATATCAAGATCTTTTAAATAATTAGTTAATTCTTCTGCCATACGAATAGTTAAAGTAGTAATCAATACTCTTTCATTATTATTCATACGTTGTTTTATTTCACCAACTAAGTTATCAATTTGTCCTTCACTTTTTCTTACTTCAATAATAGGATCTAATAACCCTGTAGGTCTAATTATTTGTTCAACATATTTATTATCAACTAAAGATAACTCATAATCCCCCGGAGTGGCAGATACATATATTACTTGATTAATCTTTTCCTCAAATTCATCAAATTTAAGGGGTCTATTATCAAGAGCACTTGGTAATCTAAATCCATATTCAACTAAATTCATTTTACGTGCTCTATCACCATTATACATACCTCTTACTTGGGGAATAGTAACATGCGATTCATCGATTACAAGCAAGTAATCATCAGGGAAGAAATCCATTAGTGTAGTTGGGGTCTCACCTTCCTTACGTCCTGCTAAATGACGCGAATAGTTTTCTACTCCAGTGCAAAAGCCTGTTTCTTCTAACATTTCTAAGTCATAGTTAGTTCTTTGTTCAAGTCTTTGGTATTCTAATAGTTTGTTATTTTCTTTAAAATATTCTAGTCTATCTTTTAACTCTTCTCTAATAGTCTTTAATGCTTTTTTTAGTTTTTCATCACTTGTTACAAAGTGACTGGCTGGAAATATCGAAACTGTTTTTTTATTGGTTTTTATTGCACCAGTAAGTGGATCTATTTCGCTAATTCTATCTATTTCATCACCAAAGAATTCTACTCTTATAGCATTGGTTCTATCACTAGACGGAATAACTTCTAAAACATCACCTTTTACTCTAAAAGTGCCACGTTTAAAGTCTATGTCATTTCTTTCATAAAGCATATCAACAAGTCTCATTAATACTTGATCTCTATCTACTTGGTCGCCTACATTTAAAGTTAACATTTTATTTAAATATTCTTCTACTTCACCTATACCATATATACAGGAAACACTAGCGACTACTATTACATCTTTTCTAGAAAGTAACGCACTAGTTGCAGAGTGACGCAACTCATCTATTTCATCATTTATTGATGAATCTTTTTCTATATATGTATCTGTTGAAGGTACATATGCTTCTGGTTGATAATAATCGTAGTAAGAAACAAAATATTCAACTCTGTTATTTGGAAACAATTCCTTTAATTCACTATATAGTTGTCCAGCCAATGTTTTATTATGTGCTAAAACTAGTGTAGGTTTATTAACTTCTTTAATTACATTAGCTATTGTAAATGTTTTGCCAGTTCCAGTTGCACCTAACAATACTTGATGTTTTTTCTTATCATTTATTCCTTTTACTAACTCTTTAATTGCTCTTGGCTGATCACCACTTGGATTATACTTAGACACTAAATCAAACATAATTGCCTCCTTGTGATTGTATTATAGTTCTTCAAACAAACGTTTGTCAATATAGTTTTCTGTTTTTTCATAAAGAAAACAAGATAGTTAGCTCTATCTTGTGTGCCATGAATTATATAAACCACTAGGGAAATTAATTAATTGACGCGGTCCCTTAAATCCATTATATTTATTTTGATTTTTTACAAATGAAACATATGAGTTCCATGTAGCGCATTGTCCATCAACATATAACCTACAAGGTGCTAGTTCCATATGTAAATGTGGCCCTGTACTATAACCGGTACTTCCCATGTATCCTATATATGTATCTGTTGTAACATATTTACCTACATATAAATCTGGTGCCCATGAGCTTAAGTGAACGTATAGTGATGTGTAATACGTATTACTTGCTGCTTCATAGTGTATTATCGCTACACAAAGTGCACCATAAAGGTCATAATACTTAGCACTTACTGTACCATTAGCTACTGGATATATTCTAGTATTATAAGGGTTATCATTACTCATATCAAGTCCTCTATGGAACGAACCCCAACGCGAACCAAATTCACTTGTTATATAACCAGTACTTATCGGTCTTCTAAATACTCCAGCTGAACCCGAGGTAGCACAATCTACACCTATAACGTGATTACTTTGGCATCCCATGTCTTTATAGGCCTTAACAATTGCACGATAGTTTTTAACTTCATCTTGAATTGTTGCTCCACCTGCTGTTAAGGATTGTTTACTATTTCCTAGTGATACAAGTTTTTGTTCCATCTCTTTTTGCTTAGTAGATAACTCTTTTTTTCTATTATCAATTTCTATTTCGCGTTTTTTATTTTGTTCAATCATACCTTCAAGTTCTTTAGTAACCTTGTTATTATATTCCGTCATCTGCTCAACAATAGCCATACGATAAATCATGTCGGTCACGCTTTCGGCACCAAAGATATATTCTAAGTTGACGTTCTCTCCTTTTGCCATTTGAAAATATTGAAATATTTCTTTTGTTTGTAAACTTTTTTCTTTAATCTTTTCATTATACTCAACAATTTCTTGATTTAACTTCTCTATTTCAGCTGTCAAATTAGTCATTTCTGTTTTTATATTAGCTATTTCATTATTAGTTTCTTTAATCTGAGCCTCAGTTTTATTAATTGCTGCTTGGTTAGCATTTGCTTGATCTATATATTTTTGCAACGTTGCTTCATATTCACCTAGTGTAATAGCGCTTGCATTATAAGGTATTAATGCTAAAAATATAGTTAATATTAAGAATATCTGTAACAGTTTTCTCATACTTTTAAATATTTCCTTACAGCTTTACTACTACCAAGCATACCAACTAATATACCAATTAATAATACTACACCAGATACTAAATATATAAATGGCTCAGGTGTAATTAATTTAATTAATGACGAGAACAATTGACCATCAAATCTATCATAAAATGCTACATATCCATACATAATTACTATTATCGGAACTATTGAACCTATTGCTCCAATTAACATTCCTTCTATTACGAATGGTACTTTAATACTCAAATTACTAGCACCTACTAATCTCATAATAGATATTTCTCTTTTACGTGAGAAAATAGTTAGTTTTATAGTATTAACAATTAAGAATACCGTAACCACAATTAATGTTATTACTATAATTACAGTAACCCTTTCAACAAGTTTAAAAGCATCAATTAATTGTTCAACAATTCCTTCTCCATAATCGACTACTTCTACTTTATCCAAACTTTTAATTTTATCAACAGTTGTTTTAATTTTTTCTATTTCTTTCACTTTGATCAAATAACTGTCTCTAAGTGGATTATCCTCAGCAGGCCAAGTATCCATTGTTGCTTTAAATAATTCAGATTCTTCCATCATTTCTTTTTTAGAATCTTCTTTAGTTTTAATTTTTATTGTATCAATATTGTCAAATCCTTCAATCGTTGTTTTAGTTTTTTCTAATTCTTCTTGTGTAGTATCTTGTTTCATAAATACTACTACCGTGACATCATTTTTAATTATTCTAGCAAAATTATCAACGTTGAATGATAATATAAGAGCTAGTCCAACAACTATTAAAGTAATACTTATACACGAGATAGAAGCTATTGATAATGAAAAGTTCCTAGCTACACTTTTAAATGCATCTCGTATATTTCGTCCAAACATTCTAAACAATTTCATTATCATACGTTCCTTTCTCAAAGTCTTTTACTAGTCTTCCATCTTTTAGAGCAATAACGTGTTTTTTCATCTCATTAACTATTTCTCTATCGTGAGTAGCCATAATAATTGTAGTTCCCATTTCTTTATTAATAGTATCTAATACTTTAACTATTTCTCTACTCATATCTGGATCTAAGTTACCAGTAGGTTCATCACAAATTAATAACTTCGGATTATTAACAATTGCTCTTGCAATCGCGACTCTTTGTTGTTCACCACCAGATAATTCGGTTGGATAATTTCTAGTTTTAGCTTTTAATCCAACTAAATCGATTGCTTTTAAAGTTTTCCTTTTTATGTCCTCTTTTTTTGCACCTATTACTTCTAGAGCAAAAGCTACATTTTCATAAACTGTCAATTTAGGTAACAATCTATAGTCTTGAAATACTATTCCTAGTTTTCTTCTTAATTTATATACTTTACTGTTACGTAATTTTGCTACATTTAATCCACCTAGCATAATTTCACCAGATGTTGGTCTTTCTTCACGATACAGCATTTTAATTAAAGTTGATTTACCACTACCAGATCCTCCGATTATAAAAACAAAGTCTCCTTTTTTTATTTTTAACGAAAGATCATAAATTGCTGTAACGCCGTTCTTATAGACCTTATTAACATGTTTTATATTAATTAATTCCATATTCAGCCTCCGTTTTATTGTTATACATTTTAATTATAACATAAATTCGACAAATTTCATTGGAAATTTTAGGCACTATCAGAAACTTGATATGAATCAGCAACCACAAAGAAAACTTGGTTATCAATTTTTTTTATTTCTTCCGTTACTCTTACATATTCTTTGGTTGGAATAGCCGTCATTAATACTTCCTTTTTATCTTCCTTATAACCTGTGGTTGCTTTAAATTCTGTTATTCCATGTCCCATTTCATTCAAGATAAAGTTTTTAACTTCTTTATCTTTTGATGTGATAATATAAAATACTTTATTATTAGAAATGCCTAATAATATCTTATCAGTTATTATTCCGCTTACAAATAATACTATTACAGCATACATTAAATTTGTAAATCCAAATATAACTCCACCTAACACCACAATAAATATATTAATAATAAAATTACACTTACTAATAGATATGTGATACTTTTCATGAAGAATTTGGTTTATTAATGAAATACCTCCGTTACTAAATCCCATCTTGTATACTATACCGCTCACAAAACCACTAATAATACCTATATATAAACTAATTAGTAACATATCTTCACTATTAACGGAGATAATAGTAGTAATACCTGAAGTCAAATCGACAAATAATGGATAAATAAAAGTTGCTAATATTGAACCACTTGCCTTTTCAAATCCTAAAACAAATATAGCTAGTACTAATACTATTACTTGAAATACAAGCATAAAGTAAGCTGGAGTAATATGAAATACTTCTTCTATTAATATTGATAATCCCGAAGTACCACCGGATACTATCTTAGCAGGATAACTAAGTAGGTTATATGATATTGCTGAAATAAATAGCACTATTAACATGCTAGTATATCGTTTTAATAATTGTTTTTCTTTAACATTTTCAATTATTTTTTCTATCACTTTATTCACCACCATGCACTTCGTAGGCATCAGTTACAACAAAGAAAGCATTCATATCAATTTCTCTAATTCCTTCTTTTAATTTAAAGTACTCCTTAGTAGGAATTACACAAAACAGAACTTTTTGTTTTTTTTGTTCATACCCACCTCTAGCTTCAAAAATTGTTACTCCATGACTTAATTTATTTAGGATAAATTCTTTAACTTCTTTATCTTTTTCAGTAACTATATAAAAGGCTTTTGAATCAGAAATTCCTAGTAACACACGATCTGCTAATATGCTTATTAAATATAAAACTATTAATGCATACATAAAGTTATTTATTCCAAACATGAATGTTCCAAATAACAAAATCATACCATCGCACATAATTATGGCTCTGCCCATACTAACTTTGCTATATTTAGATATAATCTGTTCAATAATATCAGTGCCACCCGTAGTAAATCCAGCCTTATAAACGAGACCTGCACCCAATCCGGTTGTAACTCCACCAAATATTGCTGATAATAACAATTGAGAGGTATCAAAATCTAAATATATACGTATATTGCTCATTAATTTAACTGCTATAGGATACAATAATGATCCTAAAATTGATGATGCAGTTTTTTCTTTTCCTAATACAAAATAGCTAACTATTAATAATATGATAGAGACAACCATGATAAACAAAGATGGATCTATTCCAAACAATTTTTGGGTAATAATTGCTACACCACTTACACTACCATACACAAAACTATTAGGAAGAATAAATACATTGTATGAAAAAGCCATTATTAATACACCTAATATTAATTGTAAATGTCTTTTTATTTGGATTTTTACATTTGGATTATTAATTGCTCGCATTACTATTAACACCTCTTTTTAAGTTTTGTTCAATAAATGCATCAATATCTCCATCTAATACTTTCGAAACATTACTAGTCTCATAATTCGTCCTGTGATCTTTAACCATAGAATATGGATGCATTACATAACTTCTTATTTGTGAACCAAATTCTATATTTTTTTGTTCACCCCTAATATCATTCATTTCTTCATTTTTTAGCTCAAGCTCTCTAAGCATAAGTTTGTTTTTTAGCATTTGCATTGCTTTTTCTTTATTTTGAATTTGACTACGTTGGTTTTGACAAGTAACAACTATCTTAGTTGGAAGGTGGGTTATTCTTACTGCACTATCAGTTGTATTTACGTGTTGCCCTCCGGCACCGCTAGAGCGATAGACATCAATTTTTAAATCCTTCTCATCAATTTTAATATCAATAACATTATCAAATTCAGGTACAACATCAACAGAGGCAAAAGATGTATGTCTTTTATTATTAGCATCAAATGGTGATAATCTAACCAATCTATGAATACCTTTTTCATTTTTTAAATATCCATAACTATTTAAACCCTTAACTAATAAATACACACTTTTGATTCCAACCTCATCGCCTTCTTGCACATCTAACACTTCAACTGCATATTTGTGCTTTTCACACCATCTCAAGTACATTCTATATAACATATTAGCCCAATCACAGGCTTCTGTTCCACCTGCTCCTGAATGTATTTCTAAAACACAATCGTTTTTATCATAAGGTCCGTTAAGTAGACAACTTACTTCTAACTTTGATACTTCTTCCGTTATATCATTAATTTCATTTTCAATAATATTCAAAATATCACTATCTGTTGTCTCCATCAACATTTCAAGAGCATTATTGATTTTATCTTTTAAAGACTTTATTGAATTTGATGTATCTCTTAATGAATTAAGCTCACCAATTAATTTTTCGGCGCTTCTTTTATCATCCCAAAAATTTTCTTTTAACATCTCTTTTTCAAGCTCTTTTATGTGTTTATTTATTTTTTCTACGTCAAAGTGACCTCCATAGATCATCTACCTTTTGCTTATTAATTTCTAAAGTTTTCTTTATCTCACTATAATCCATAATTGCTCCTTTTTACTTATCTTAGAACAATTATATCAAAAAAAAGAAAACGATACAATCAATGTATCGTTTGAATATTTAAATTTCTTTTTCCATCTAAAAGGCTATCAATAACTAAATCATCTATCTCACATTTAATTATTTTATCAATTCTTCTTGCACCATACTCTTCAAATCTACTTTCCTTACTGATTTCATCTATTACTTGTTTGGATATTTTTAGCTCTATTCCTTTTTCTTTAAAAAATGCTTTCAACAATTTAATTTTACGATTTATTATTTCTTTTACATTTTCTAAACTCAACTTATTAAATATTAAAGTTTCATCTATACGATTAATTATCTCTGGACTCAAGTATTCCTTTAACCTTTCATTTATTATAGCTGTATCATTCTGGTTGAATCCTATTGTTTGCCTAGTAAACCCTATATTTGAAGTCATAATAATGATATTATGATCTAGTCTTGCTTCACGTCCTTCAGAATCTTTAATTCTTCCTTCATCTAAAACCTGTAAAAATAAATTTATAACAGATGGATGCGCTTTTTCTATTTCATCTAATAAGATAACAGAATAAGGTTTATTCTTTATTTCTTCTATTACTGTACTTTTATTTGAATAACCTACATATCCTGGGGGCGATCCGATAATCTTACTAATAGAATGTTCTTCTTTATATTCACTCATATCTATTGTGATTAAGCTATTGTTACCTATAAATAACTCACTAAATTTTTTGGCCATTAAAGTCTTACCAACTCCAGTAGGTCCAACGAACAAAAATGACATTGGTTTTTTTTCTCTTTTAAACCCTAGTTTAATTCTTTTTGATAACTTATAAATTGAATCAATAATATTATCCTGACCAACAATATTTTCTAACATTTTTTTCTTCATGTGATTTAAATTAGTCAAATTGTTTTTTTCAAGTTCGTATATTGGTATTTTAGACTTTATATTAATAACGCTTATTACATTTTCTCTTTTTACTTCTTTTGGATTTTTATGATCTTTTAATTCCCTTTTATTTATTCTGGATTCTAACAATAATTCTTGCTTTCTAACCGCTGCTGCATTTGTAAAATCCTGTTTTATTATTAAAGTATTTTTTTTATCTATTAAATCTTGAAGTTCTAATTTTAAAAGATTAACCGCATTATAATTTTTATCCTCTGATATTGATACCATTGATGAAACTTCATCTAAAATATCTATAGCTTTGTCTGGTTGTTTACGGTCATATATATATTTATCTGACATTTCCACAATATCTTTAATTATATTGTCATCGATCACAACATTATGAAATTTTTCATAAATTGGTTTAAGTTTAAGTAATATCTCTATTGTTTTTTCTGTTGTAGGCTCTTCAATTGTTATAGTTTGAAATCTTCTAGATAATGCCCGATCATTTTCTATAAACTTTTTATACTCTTCAGTTGTTGTTGCACCAATTATTTTTAATTTTCCTCTTGCTAATATGGGTTTTAATATATTGGAGGCATCTATTGCACCTTCTGCACCACCTGCTCCTACTAATGTATGAATTTCATCTATAAAAATTATTACATTCTTATCTTGTTCTACTTCTTTAAGGATTTTAGTTATTCGCTCTTCGAATTCTCCTCTATATTTGGTACCAGCTACTAAACTAGACATCGATACTGATATTATTCTTTTTGACTTTAATGGGCCTGGAACTTTATCATCCACTATTCGTCTTGCTAACTCTTCAACAATAGCTGTTTTTCCTACTCCGGCATCTCCAATTAATAAAGGATTATTCTTGGTTCTTCGACACAATATTTCAATTAATCTCTCTATTTCTTTATCTCTACCAATGACTGGGTCCAATTCATTTTGTATTGCGCTTTTATTCATATCATATCCATATTCATCTATCAGTAATTTCTTTTTTTTATTTTTATTCTTTGAATTGCTCTGGGAACCAAAGTCAACTAAAATACTATCTAAATCTATATTCATCGATAACATGATTCGAACTGCTATACCTTCACCAACTTGAATTAGTGAAATGAATAGCATTTCTTCATTTACCTCACAATTGTGATCTCGTGATTCTATCATGGCATCTTCTACTACTTTTTTTAATAACGGCGTATACAAATACCATTCCGATTCTGTATTACCTTTACCTATAACTTTAATTATTTCGTCTTTAAACTTTGTATATGTAAGATTATATTTATTTAATCTTTTAGATATATTACTTTCTTTGTCCTTCAACATTGCTAAAAGTAAATGTTCACTACCGACATATGGATGTTTTAATTCATTCATTTCTTTTTTGGCACCGATTAATACTCTTCTTGCATCTTCTGTAAATTTTGAAAACATAGAATCTCCTTTCAACCTATTCTATGTTTATTATGAACTTTTATTTAAAAATATAAACAAAAAAAGAACCGAAGTTCTTTTTATATTAAAACTAATACTGTGAAAATTAATAGTAATGCAACTAAGATTTCAAGAATTAGTTTCCAAGATGCTTTAATCCATTTCCAAAATGAAATATTTAAATAAGATAATGTTGCAATTAATACCAAACTAGTTGGTGCTATAAGCATAGCTAAACCGTACATTGCTTGCCAAACAATAGCAATTAATGGATATGTAGTTGTATCTGTAATAATTGAAGCAATATAAGGTAAGAATCCAGATGCTGTATAATAAGCTTCGATATTAAATACACTACTGAAGAATGCAACTATACTCATTGTAAATACATTGAAACCTTTTGTAGCAGTTAATAGTGGTTTAAATATAGTTAATAGTACCGGATGAGTAGCAGTAATAACAAGCACAATATATGCTAAGAATATTAATACTGCTGGAGTAAACGCTTTTTTTACACCCTCAAAGAAATTTTTAATAAAATCATTAAAACTCTTTTTATAGAATAATGACACTAAACCAGCACCTATTGTAACTAAAAGTGTTAATTCAGTTAATGTCCATTTACCAAATGCTACTGCACTTGATTCGCCTAAAATTTTACCAAAGATGGCAAATTTACCAACTTCAAATTTCATTACTGCTTCATGAACATCATTGAATAATTTAATTCCAAATACTGTATCCCAAGATAGAGATGCAACAATCATAATTATTAATATTAAATCAACAATTACAATAATTGGCCATGTCTTTTTCTTAGAATCTTTTGATGTTGGAAGTTCAGCAACTTGTTCTTTTCTCTCTTCTTTAGAAAGCTTATTTTTCTTAGCATAAGTTAATACATTGAATATCAATAATACTAAGCCTACTATTAAAATAATTGCTTTAGTAAGTAATTCAGAACTAAAGTCTAATGATAATAATCCAACAATGGCATTAATATTAGTTGCAGATACTGTTGTACCAATTAATCCAACTGCAACTGAACCAATAGTAGTTAATGCTGCTGTTTGTTTATTATAACCCATCAATAAAATAATAGAAATAATAAGTGGGAAAATAAATAGTAATCCAGATGTTAAACCTGCCATTGATGTGATCAATGCAAGTAATACCATTACTACAATTAAGAATACTTTTTCTTTTCCTTTAAATTTTTCAACTATTTTATCTAATAGATTTCTATATCCATCGATATTGTATAGGACACCATAGAATCCACCAATAGCTAGAACATAGAAAATTATACTACCAAAATAGTAGAATATTACTGGACCAAATGTAAATAATTCAAATAATCCAACTTGGCTACGTGCTTCTTCTGTTAAGCTATAGCCAAAATAAGTTATAGGAAAAATCCACGTTAATAAAACTGCTACTATGATTGTTATACCAATCACTTTGAATAAACTATGTTTTTTCATTTTAACCCTCCCATTTTTAATTATACAATATTTTAATACAAAAACAAGTTTTTATGCTAAATTTCACCTCATTTTTGCTTATTTAAAAGGATAATCTAAATCTATTAAAACAAAAAAAGTTGTTAGTTTAACAACTTTTTAACTATTATTTATCTAATGGTCTCATCAAAGGAAACATTACAACGTCCTTTATATTTTCACTATTTGTTAGTAATTGAATTAATCTATCAATACCCATTCCCCATCCCGAGATAGGTGGCATACCATATTCCATAGCTCCTATATAGTCATAATCCATTTCCATTGCTTCTTCATCACCACCAGCTTTTAATGCAGCTTGTTCTAGCAATCTCTTTTCTTGTTCTTGAGGATCAACTAATTCAGAGTAGCCATTAACTATTTCAGCTCCGTTAATAACCAATTGGAAACGATCACTAATTTCTGGACGTTCATCATTACTTCTTGCAAGAGGAGATAAGCTTGTAGGATGTTCTGTTAAATATACAGGGCCTAACATATGAGGTCTAGCCACTTTTTTATACAATACATCTACTAAGTTACCAAATCCTAAATTTTCAATTGGTGTTTCACTTTCTACTTCTATTTTATTTTCTAAAATTTTTGCTAATAATTTTTCTTTAGTATTTTCTATTTCTATATCAATATTTGCATATTTGATTAATAGTTCACGGAAAGACACACGTCCCCAATCACCGCTCATATCTATTTCCTTATCACCAAATTTAATTGTTAGTGTTCCAAAAATATTCATGATTATTGTTTGTAACATTTTTTGAATAAACTTCATATTATCTTCATAATTAAAGTATGCTTGATATCCTTCAATCATTGTGAAATCTTGTAAGTGAGAAGCATCCATTCCTTCATTTCTAAAGCATCTTGCTATTTCATATACCTTTGGTATTCCTCCAACAACTGCTCTTTTTAAGTATGTTTCAGGTGCTATTCTTAAATATACATCTAAATCCAATGCATTGTGATGTGCTTTAAAAGGTCTTGCAGTAGCTCCACTTGCTTTATTATTTAGAATAGGAGTTTCTATTTCCATATAACCTAAATTATCAAGATAATTACGCAATTCTCTAATAAACCTAATTCTTGTTATAAAACGAGTTCTTGTTTCCTCATTCATAATTAAATCTACATATCTATTTCTATAGCATGCTTCCAAATCAGTTAATCCATGGAATTTTTCAGGAAGCGGTTTTAAAGCTTTTCCTAAAAATTCAAATGATGAAGCACGTAGAGTCTTTTCTCCAGTATGAGTTGTAAATATTTCACCTTCAGCACCAATAAAGTCACCTACGTCTATATTATCTTTAAAGAAAGCATATTTATCTTCTCCAACTAAATCTATCTTTATTGAAACCTGTAAATCACTTTCAATATCTCTTAACTTGATAAAACTCATCTTTCCCATTTTTCTCATGAATACTATACGTCCAGCAACTCTTACTCCTGTTGTTTCATCAGGTAACATGCTCGCTTCTTTTAGACTGTGTGTAACTTCATATCTTTCAGGATATGGATTACATACCTTCTTTATATCATTAATTTTTTCACGTCTTACTATTTCTTGTTCTGAAAATTCTCTCATCTTATCACTCCGTTCTATATCTCTTCTACTTTAGTGTTTGCCATATAATCATGCAAACCTCTTTTTTGAGTAGCCATCATTATAATTGTAATTATCATTAAAAACATGTGAATAGTACTTAATGCTGAATTAATATTTAAATATAAGCTCTTGCTTACAAATAATAACAACAAAACCAATACTAAATTCATTAAAATACCATAAGGTAATAAACATCTTATAAACATAGTATTAATATCTACTTTTGAATCATCTGTTTTTAGTACCTTTATTTTAAATACCTTCTTCATCAATGTTTGTCCATTATTATAAACTGGAAGTACTACAAAGTAAAGTATATATATTACTACGCCTGCAATTGAAGAAAGATATGTAGCTTTTGATATATCATAATTAATATCTTGACTTTCTTCTGTTAATTCTTTAGCTGTTATTTCGTGCGCCATATACTTATCTGTCATATCAGTTAGTCTTTCATTTAACTCTCTTATATTCCCAAAAGTTGGTACAAATAAATTAACTAATATTAATGCAAAAAATAATATTGTACAGTCTAGTAGGTATGCTCCTACTCTTTTTAAAAAAAGTTTATTCATAATTAATCCTCAAAATCTTTCTTATATTCATTCAATATATTAATTATATCATCAATTCTCTTTGTAAGATATATTTTATTTTTAGTTTCACTAGATCTTGGGAGTCCTTTTAAATACCATGCGATGTGATTGCGCATTTCTAATACCACTAATTTTTCTGGTTTTACTTCTAATAAATAATTTAAATGTTTTAAACACATATCTATTTTCTCCATCGGTAATACTGGAGTTGGTATTTTACCGCTTTCTAAATATTCTAATATCTCTTTAATAAGCCACGGATTACCAAGAAGTGCTCTACCAATCATTATTGCGTCGCATCCTGTTTCATCAAGCATTTTTTTAGCGCTATATACATCAGTTATATCGCCATTTCCTATTACAGGTATTGATACTGATTCTTTTACTTGTTTAATAACGTTCCAATCAGCATGTCCACTATATCCTTGGCTTCTAGTTCTAGCATGTATACATATTGCGCTTGCTCCTGCTTCTTCACATATTTTAGCAACTTCTACCGCATTTATATTATTACTATCCCAACCACTTCTTATTTTTACAGTTACCGGTATTGGAACTGATGCTACTACAGCCTTAACAATGTCTCTAATTTTTTCTGGATCTTTTAAAAGAGCAGCTCCAGCTTGGGCTCTTACTGCAACTTTTGGAACTGGACACCCCATGTTTATATCAATGATATCTGGGTGCATATTTTCATATATAAACTTAGCCGCTTCTACAAAAGACTCTTTATCACTCCCAAATATTTGTTGTGAAATTGGTCGCTCTTCTTCCGTCATTTGAAGCATATCTATTGTCTTTTTATTGTTATAAAATATTGCCTTATCACTAACCATTTCCGCATAGATTAATCCAGCACCCATTTCTTTTGCAATTCTTCTAAAACTCGAATTACATATTCCTGCCATCGGAGCTAGAACTATTTGATTTTTAATCTCTACGTTACCGATTTTCCACATAAAAATCACCTGGCACTGATTATAACATTGTTTTTTATTTTATACAACCAAAAGAAAAGAACTTAATCTTTCTTAAGTTCTTCTATTATTTCTTCTTTAGTCATTTTAGTATAACCTTTAATTCCTTTTTCTTTAGCCATCATTCTTAGTTCAGTCATACTATAATTCTCAAAGTTAGGTTCTTCTTTTGGCATTTCTTTATGTTCTGCTAAGTATTCAATTTGTTCTTTTGTTAATGTTTCGTGTTCTAATAATGCATCAGCAATTAATTTTACTAAGTCTTCGTTCTGGCTCAATATTTCTTTTGCCTTTTTATAGCATTCATCAATAATTTTTCTCATTTCTAAGTCTATTTCATGAGCTACTTCATTAGAGAAGTTCTTAGTTTTGTTATAATCACGTCCTAAGAATACTCCACCTTCTTGTTGTTCTAATTGAACTGGTCCTAAATCACTCATACCATATTCAGTTACCATACTTCTTGCAATTTTTGTTGCTTTTTCAAAGTCATTATGGGCTCCTGTTGTAATCTCGCCAAAGTTCAATTCTTCTGAAACACGGCCACCAAGTAATCCTGTTATTCTTTCCAATAATTCTTTCTTTGTAGAAGTGTATTTTTCTTCTTTTGGAATCATCATTGCATATCCACCAGCATAACTTCTTGGAATTATTGTAACTTTTTGTACGTCATTAGCGTCATCTAATTTTAATCCTAGAACAACGTGTCCGGCTTCATGATAAGCTACCATTTTCTTTTCTTGTTCGGTATATTTTTTACTTACTTTAGCAGGTCCCATTAATACACGGTCAGTTGCTTCATCTATTTCACTCATTGTAATAGCATCTTTGTTACGTCTTACAGCAAGTAGTGCAGCTTCATTTAACAAGTTTTCAAGATCAGCTCCACTGAAACCTGGAGTTCTTTTAGCTAAATTATTTAGTTTTACTGTTGGAGCCAAAATTTTATTTTTAGCATGGACAGCAAGTATTTCTTCTCTTCCTTTTATATCAGGTAAGTTAACTGTTACCTGTCTATCAAATCTTCCTGGTCTTAATAATGCTGGGTCTAATACATCTGCTCTATTTGTAGCAGCAATGATAATTATTCCTTCATTAGCCCCAAATCCATCCATTTCAGTTAATAATTGGTTTAGTGTTTGTTCTCTTTCATCGTGACCTCCACCTAAACCTGTACCTCTTTGACGTCCAACTGCATCTATTTCATCAATAAATATTAAACATGGAGCATTGTGTTTTGCTTGTTTAAACATATCTCTTACACGAGATGCACCAACACCTACAAATAACTCTACAAAGTCAGAACCACTTATATAATAAAATGGAACATTTGCTTCTCCAGCTACTGCTTTAGCTAATAATGTTTTACCTGTTCCAGGAGGTCCTACTAATAAAACTCCTTTTGGAATTCTAGCTCCTAATCTTTGGAACTTTTTAGGATTTTTTAAGAAATCTATTAATTCTTTTACTTCTTCTTTTTCCTCTTTTAATCCAGCAACATCTTTAAATGTAACCTTATTTTTCTCATCATTAAGTCTTGCTTTACTCTTACCAAAATCCATTGATTTTCCAGCACTTCCCATTTGTTTTGAAAAAATGAAGAATGCTCCACCGATTAATATTACCATAGGTAAAACATTAATTACGATGTATAAAAGCGAACTTGATTCAGGATCTGATACTGCTTCTACTGTAAATCCTAAGTCTTCATTACTGTTTATGATCTTTTTGATTACTTCGTCTGATAAAGGAGCTTTAACATAAAATTTTTCCTTTTCAGAATATCCTTTTAATTTTCCTGAAATTTCATATACCATAGCTCTTTCCCTAGGTACAATAGTAACTTCTTCTATATTTCCTTTATTTAACTCGCTAATGAATTGATCATAAGTAAATGGATTAACTTTTTCATTAACAACATTAAATACATAATATATACCTAAAATTAATAAAACCAAAAATACATAAGGCAATAAACCTCTTTTAATGTTTTTCTTATTCATAAAATCCTCCTTGTTAGTTGTATTTCAATATTATATCATAACTTTCATTCTTTTGCTTAGAAAATTTGGATTTTTTAACTCCAGGAATCCACAAAATATTATTCTTGCTATCAACTACTACTGGCCATGAATCTCTTAAAGAAACAGGTACTTTTGAATCAATAAAGATATCTTTCAATTTTTTTCTGCCGTTGATTTTCTTTAACGCCATTTTATCGCCTAAGCATCTCGTTCTAACATACAATGGCAAAGTTATATCACTAGATGAAATTCTACAAACATTATTATCGTTTTTCTCTTCATCTGAAACCAAACTTATAAAGTGACCATTTGGTAATTCTACATACTTTTCTATTTCTATTTTGTAGTTGTCAATAAATTTAACTCCTTCTACAAATTTTAACTTGTTATATTCTTTTATGGCTTTGTAATTACCTGGCAGATCTATACTAGCATTAGAATGTTTAGATTCAATTAAATTTAATATTTCGTTAACGTTAGTCATATTAATTTGATACAAATCATCTTGATATAAATGTTCAAAAATATAGAATAAAATTTTCTTTTGAATTAGCGGTTCTTCTTCTAAAAATTTGTCTATATCAATTGATTGGTTCACATATATTTTATCTATTTTCTTTGCTATCAAATTATCTATATAATTATTATATTCAATTAACACATCACTAAACTTTAAAAACTTATTATGAACATTCGGATCTTCTTCTTTTAAAAAAGGTAACACAGTCTTTCTATATCTGTTTCTTGTATATTTGCCCTTGAAATTAGACTTATCAATAACAAAAGGTATATTATTTTGATTATCAAATTGTTCTAATTCCTCTTTAGTAACAAAAATTAGTGGACGAACAAGCGTATAGTTTGACTTTTTTATAATTTTTTCGAAACCTGCATACCCCTTTAGTGTTGAGCCTCTTACTATTCTCATTAAAATAGTCTCCATTAAATCATCCCCATGGTGAGCAGTCATCAAATAATTAGCATTATATTTATTGATTATTTCATCAAAAAATTGGTATCTGATTTTCCTTGCTTCGTTGTGGAAATTGTCATCGCCATACTTTTCAATAGTCATAGTCTCAAAAATTATGTCATGTTCATTACAGTATTTTTGAAGAAATTTTTCTTCATTTTTGCTTTCTACACGAACATTATGATTAACATGGGCACAAATAATTTTAATATTTATTTTTTTTCTAATATTCATAAGTACATACATTAATGCCATTGAATCAGGCCCACCAGAACAGCCTACAACTATTATATCTTGATCTTTTAATTTGACTTCTTTAATTAAATAATCATACACTCTTTTCAACGTAATCACTTCCTAATAAATTCAATTAGTTATTTTAACACAAAATAAAGAAAAGAGCATTATTTTTCACTCTCTTCTGGTATTCTAATAATATATTCTCCATTTTTGGAATAAAAATATTTTTCACGCAAATATCTAGCTACATATTCTGGATCTTGTAGTCTTTCTACATCAACAGTTAATTCCTCTTCTTCAGCCTTCAATGCTAATACTTTTTCTTCTAATTCCTTTTTTTCTTTGTATTTTGAATATATATTTATCCATACTTTAGTAAGTGTAGTCAAAATAGCTCCTATGATAAAAAGACATGCAGCACCAAAAACCAAAAGTCTAAAAGCTTGCTTTTTTGCTTTTTTCTTCATTTTTTTATTGCTTGTCATTTTATCACCTACCTTACCATTGTAAGTATAACACTACTGTCTTACATCTTCAATAAATCAAACAAAAATAGTTTAAAATTTACATATATTTGTAAATAAAAAAAGATACTAATGTATCTCTTATTTTGTATATGGTAATAAGGCAATAGCTCTTGCTCTTTTGATTTGTTCAGCTATATGTCTTTGATGTTTAGCACATGCTCCAGTAACACGTCTAGGTAAAATTTTACCTCTTTCATTAATATATCTTTTTAAAGTTTCAACATCTTTATAATCAATATTTTTTCCTGTACACATGTAGCAAACTTTTTTCTTTTTTCTAAAAAATTCTGCCATTATAAATCCTCCTTCTTAGAATGGTAATTCATCATCATTGATTTCAATACTTGAACCGAAATCTGAGAAAGGATCGTTCTTAACATTTGTAGTTGGCATACTATCTGAAAAGTCACTTGGTGTTACGTCTTGTGTTGATGTATTCATGCTTTCTCTAGCACTTTTTGTATCTAAAAACTGAACATTGTCGGCTACAACTTCTGTAATATATCTCTTTTTACCATCTTCACCATCGTATGTTCTAGTTTGAATACGTCCATCAATAGCAACTTGACTACCTTGTGTTAGATAGTTTTTAACATTTTCAGCTTGTTTTCTCCAAACTACAATATTAATGAAATCTGCTTCTCTTTCTCCTGATTGACTTGTGAAGTTCCTATTTACTGCTAAACTAAAAGTTGCAACAGGTAAATTAGAACTTGTGTATCTTAATTCAGGATCTCTTGTTAATCTGCCTATTAAAAATACTTTATTCATAACAATCTCCTATTCCTATTATTCATCAACTTTAACTATTAAATGACGAATGATATTTTCATTGATTAAAGCTACACGATCAAATTCTGCAATTGTGTTATGATTAGACTCAATCACGAATAAGAAATAATAACCTGTTTTGTACTTGTTAATTTCGTATGCAAGTTCTCTTTGACCCATTTCTTTTACTTCTAATATTTTAGCACCTTCAGCTTCAACTACTTTTTTCATTGAATCAACAACTGTTTTAATATTAGATTCTTCTAGATCTGGTTTTACAATGAACATAATTTCATATTTATTCATTTTTCTACACCTCCTCTTGGACTTATGGCCTCATTACGAAAATGAAGCAAGGAGTACCTAAATACTCGCAAGTAGTATAACAAATATATTTTATTTTGTCTATAAAATCTTTTAATATTTTGTTTAATAAATATGTATGTATTTTCTTTAAAAATAAAATTTAAGTTTTAGCCAAATAATGTAAACACTTATATTTTTGATGTTATTACATTGCTTTTTAAATAGCTAAATTTTATAATGGCAATAGGAGGCACATAATTATGGATGAAGATTTACAATTATTAAGAAGTTATACTGATTCATATAAAGCTTTAGATGAATCAGTGAAAAGAGAACTTAATCCCGATAATATGCATCGTATGAATGAATTTGAAAAATTAAGTTTTACAATATGTAAAATAACAAAAAGAGAAGGTTATGAACTATTACCAAAAGAAGTTATTCCAATCTTAAGAAAAAATTACGAATATGGCGCTATTAGGTATACTGATGATTTTGATAAAGCTACAGAAGTTGTACTAGATGAACTTGTTAATAGTGAAGGTAATCTCCGTCCTGATATTGGCGATGTTGCAAGTAGCAAATATCGAGCAGTAAATAATTTAATAGAAGAATTAAAAGATGGTAAAAGATGTAATTGTTTTGGTGACTTTACAAAAAGAACGATCAATGACTTGGGTAACAAAATATGGGACAAGTATGGTACATTCGAAGAAAAACAATTTAGATATAAAAATGGTGCTACTTATTCTACACTATCTGAAGAGGTTGATTTTTTCTTAAGTCATTCCCTTAAAACAGTTGCTAATTCAACTCTAGGAGAACAACAAGCAGTTAGAAATAATGTCCATCAATTAAACGATATTCAAAGTTATCAAAAACATCCTCAAGAAAATGTAGCAAATAGTAATGCAGCGCAATTTAAATAGTTGAAGTCTTTAACATTATGTTAAGGCTTTTTTATATAAAAAAGAACCAAAAGGTTCTTGTTTTTTAGTTTCTATTATTACAAATATTACACATTAAATCTAAAGTAGCATATATCTCCATCTTGCATAATATAATCTTTACCTTCAAGTCTTGCACGTCCCGCTTCTTTTACTTTTTGCTCACTGCCATATTTGATTAAATCATCATAGCTCATAACTTCAGCTTTAATAAATCCTTTTTCAAAGTCAGTGTGAATTATTCCAGCACATTTTTTAGCATTCATTCCTTTTTTAAATGTCCATGCTCTTACTTCATCACTACCTACAGTAAAATATGTTGCAAGGCCTAAAAGGTCATAAGTTTCCTTGATTAACTTATCAAGTCCACTTTCTTCAATTCCTACCGCATTCAACATTTCTTTTTTATCATCGTCATTTAATTCACTTAATTCTGATTCTAACTTTGCGCACATTTTAATTACTTTTGAATTTTCTTTAAAAGCGTATTCTTTTACTTTTTTTACATAATCATTATCTTCTTTTGCTACATCATCTTCTGATACATTAGCAAGATAAATCATGGGTTTTATTGTTAAAAAAGCAAAGCTACTTAACGCGGTCATTTCTTCTTCGCTGAATTCAACTAAACGTAATGGAATATTTTTCTCTAAATTTTCTTTAGCCCTTTTTAAAATATTTAATTCTTCTAGAGCTTCTTTATCTCGATTAGTTTCAGCCCTTTTCTTAATTTTATCAATTCTATTATTTAAAATTTCCAAATCTGATAATATTAACTCTAAATTAATAATTTCTATGTCCCTAACTGGATCAACTGTATTTTCAACATGAATGATATTATTATCATCAAAGCATCGAACGACCTCTACTATTGCATCTACTTCTCTAATATGTGATAAAAATTTATTTCCTAAACCTTCACCCAAAGACGCACCTTTAACAAGACCTGCTATATCAGTAAATTCGTAACTCGTTGCAATTAATCTATCTGGTATGTACATTTCTTCTAATTTTGCTAATCTTTCATCTGGAACAGTAACTATTCCAACATTTGGATCAATTGTTGCAAAAGGATAATTTGCAGCTAAAATATTTTTCTTTGTAATTGCATTAAAAAGTGTTGATTTACCTACATTTGGTAATCCTACTATTCCTGCTTTTAATCCCATAAATACCTCCTATTATAATGTTGGAAAAACTCCTGGACCTATAGGTAAGCCTATCAAATACCATCCTATTGTTAATAAAATCCAAGTTGCACCCATTATTAAACAACATGGCATAGCATAAGAAATAGCTTTACTTATAGTAATAGGTTCTTTATTTTTATTGTATATATTTAAATATCCCAAATAAATTACAAAATATGCTAATAATGGAGTTATTCCTTTTGTAATTGAATCACCTGCTCTTAATATAAACTGTGCAAATTGTGGAGCTATATTCGATTGCATCATAAGTGGAACTACAACTGGTGATAATATTTTCCATTTTGCAACTGGTGATGTCAAAAACAAATTAGATATTAATATAACGATAATTACCAATAAAATCAATGGTAATCCAGAAAAAGATAAGTTTTTTATTAAGTTAGCACCTATCGCCGTGATAACAGTTCCAATATTACTTTCTCTAAAAACAGCAATAAACTGAGATGCAAAGAACAATAATACAATTAAACTTCCAATATTTTTTATATAATCTGAGGCTTTTTCAATTAATTGTTTATCGCTTTTTAATGTTTTAGCACCTATTCCATAAGCTATACCTGTTATGGCAAAGAATATTGACACCATATAAGTAAATCCATCTTGAAAATAAGAATTTGGTCCAAACAATTGATTTAAATATGTTTTTTCTTTCATATCTAGTAACATACCAGACCCAGGTAAATTTGGAATTAACATATATATAAATAATAAAATAATTATTAATCCTACTATGTATGCTCTTTTTAAACCATTTTTTTCATTAATTTCTAATTCTATTTTCTTTTGTTCTTCTACAGGGAAAGTTAATTTTTCTAGTTCTTGAGTTTCTTCCAATGATAACTTATATTTACCAAGTTTTTTCACTACTAAATTTTCAATAACAATAGTTCCTACTATTGCTAGTACTATCGAGAAAGCGATTATTATAAATAGGTTGGAAGTTAAGCTAACATGGAAGCTTGGATCTATTAATCTAGCACTTGACGTAGTAAGCGAAATTAAGTTAACCTCCATTGATCCTACAAACAATGTAGCTCCATATCCAAAGGCTACTCCAGAGAAAGCTGCTACTATTCCTAATAATGGACTTCTTCCGTTTGCCAAATATAGTAGCGCAGCTAGTGGAATTAACACAACATAACCTACATCATTTATTATACTTGAAAATATTGCAATTAATATTAATATAAAAGTTAGTTTCTTATTATTTATATTTAAAGTCACTCGTTTAATAAATGCATCGATTAGACCAGATGCATGAGCTATAGATAAACCGATTAACGCAATAAGTAAGCTGACTAAGGGAGCAAATGATGCAAAATTTGAAGCAGCATTACTAATGATATATTTAATTCCATCGTAGTTAAGTAAATTTTTAACACTTACAAACACTGATTCTAACTCTAGATTTTCAGGTCTTACTACAGTATAAGTGGCTTGTAATTGTAATACAGATAATAGCCAACTCAACACAAGTACACCAAATGTTAATAATATAAATGCTGTAATTGGATGGAAACTAAACTTTTTTAATTTCATTTTCTTTTTGGTACTCATAGGTACCTCCTAACTAATAATTTTCTTAATTTTTTTATTAAATTCTACTCTTGGGAGCATAACAACTCGTCCACAATTCGTGCATTTGATTTTTATATCTGCACCCAAACGAATTATTTCCCATTTGTTTTCACCACAAGGGTGACCCTTTTTCATTTCTACAACAGTTCCTAATTTATACTCTTTTTCTAGCATATAATCACCTTATATTATTCTTCTGTTAAATGTAATATTTCTAAAATTCTATTTAAATCTTTATTATTGCTAAATTTAATTTCTATTTTATTAGAAGTTATTTTTACTTTTGTTCCTAATTTGTCACACATTTCTTCTTCTATTTGATAATATTCATTTGTTTTGTGCTTTTCAATATGGTGCTTTTTAGCTAATTCTTTGTCTTTTGATAATTCCTCTAAATCTCTTACATTTAAATTCTTATCAATAATTTTGTGAGCCATTTCAATTACTTTGTCTTTTTCTTCAATCTTACTTAAAACTCTAGCATGACTCATTGTTATCTTATTATCATTTATCATTTCCTTTATTTCTTCTGGAAGTGATAATAGTCCTAACATATTAGTAATATGGCTTCTACTTTTTCCCAATTTCTTAGCTAATTCTTCTTGCGTTATAGCAAGATTATCAATCAATTTTTTATATGCTGTTGCTTCTTCTATTGAATTTAAGTTTTCCCTTTGTAAATTCTCTAGAAGAGCTATTTCCATCATTTCTTCGTCAGTGAAATTTCTTATAATTGCAGGTATTTTAGTTAAACCAGCCATTTGAGATGCCTTTACACGTCTTTCACCAGCGATTATTTCGTATCCCTTTATACTTTTTTTAATTATTATTGGTTGAAATACGCCATGTTCTTTAATAGATAAAGATAATTCTTCCAATTTTGATTCATCAAATACTTTTCTTGGCTGATAAGGATTGGGTCTTAATTCACTGATCTCTACTTCGGTTATTTCTTCTTTGGGAGTTGTCTCAACTATCGTCTTTTCAAACTTATTGAAATCTAATTGTTCATTATTAAACAATTCTTCAAGTCCTTTTCCAAGTGCTCTTCTTTTAGTTGTTTCCATTTCTCTCAATCACTTCCTTTGCTAAATTTAAGTAAGCCTCTGTACCCTTACTTTTAGGATCATATGCAATTATTGGTTTTCCATGCGATGGCGCTTCCGTTAATCTAATTAATCTAGGAATTATTGTATTATATACTCTCTCTTTAAAATATTTTCTTATATCTTCTACTACTTCAAATCCTAACTTTGTTCTAGAATCTAGCATAGTTAATAATACACCTTCAATATCTAGGTTGGGATTCAATGTTTTTTGAGCCATCATTATAGTGTTTAATAATTGCATAATTCCTTCTAACGCAAAAAATTCACATTGAACTGGAATGATTACTGAATCTGATGCTGTTAATGCATTAGTAGTAATTAATCCCAGTGATGGTGGACAATCAATAATTACAAAATCATATCTATCCTTTATAGTATCTAATTTATTTTTTAATTGTTTACCTTTTGAAAATGTTGGTTCGTCCTTACTTTTTTCTAATAGTTCTATATCTATTCCTGCTAAATTAATCGTGGCTGGTAACAATGATAATCTTTTGTATCTTGTAGCTAATATTGCTTCATCTATCATACAACTATCTATTAATACATCATAAACACTTTTGTCTATATCCCCTTTATTAACACCAATACCTGTTGTTGTATTACCTTGAGGATCCAAATCTATTAATAAAACTTTTTTTCCTAATACTGCTAAAGATGCCGAAAGATTAATACTTGTCGTTGTTTTACCTACTCCACCTTTTTGATTTACCAAAGAAATTACCTTTCCCATCTTATCACCTTTTTCTCATAATTCTCGTCAAATACTATTCTATCAAAAAATAAAAATATTTGAAATGCTTTTACAAAAAAAAGATAGATTTTCTATCTTCTTCAAATTATTTGTTGTCTTTATCAATTTCAATAATAAAACGATGTTTGTTTTCTAAATCCAGTTCATCATTTTTAATAGTAAACCCTTTTTGAGCAATTTTACCAACTGCTTCTCTAATTATAGCCACTGCTTCATCGATTTTAGTGGAGTTCAACTTATTTAGTCCCTTAAATGAATAATAGTTATCATCCTGTAGATCTAATGTCTCTATTTCTTCCTCTTTCTGTGCAATAGGAACATCGTTAAGCCCTTTTAATAGTTCATCAAAATCTATTCTAGGATATTTTTCTTTTTTAAATTCTTCTACTTCTTTTGATGATGTTTCTTCTTTTATTTTTTGCTTGTTCTCTATTGGTTTAAGAATAGGCTCTTCTTCAAATGCTACTGGCTTGTTTCCTTCTTTAATTAAATTATCCAAGTCTTTTACAGAAAGTCTTTTTTCAATAACAGTATCTAATAATTGATCTCTTTCTTTTTCATCAGACACATTTAATAGGCTTCTTGCATGTCGCTCAGAAATTTTTTCATTTAATAATGCATCTTGAATTTTATTTGATAATGTTAATAATCTTAATTTATTTGATATTGCAGATTGTGATTTACCCATGCTTTTAGCTAATTCTTCTTGTGTCATATTATCAATATCTAATATTTTTTGATAAGTTCTAGCTTCTTCAATTGGAGTTAAATCTTTCCTTTGTAAATTTTCTATAAGCGCTACTTTTGAACTTTCTTTATCATCTAAGTTTCTAACTATTGCTGGTATTTTAGTCATACCTGCTAATGTAGAAGCTTTATATCTACGTTCTCCTGCAATTATTTCGTATTTTGTACCAATTTTTCTAACAATTATTGGTTGTATTACTCCATGTTCCCTTATTGATACCGCTAATTCTTTTAAAGCTTTTTCATCAAAAACTTCACGAGGTTGGAATCTATTAGGTATAATGTCATCTAAATACAAATATACTACTTCATTTTCCATTTTATATCCTCCTCTTTATTCTTTTCTATCATACACTAAATTATATACTAATCTAATAGTTTTTACAATATTTTATTTTTATTATAAAGGATATCTTTTTATTTTATCTATATTACGAGGATATTTAGAATTTGTCTTTCCTCTTTTCACTATATTTATAATTGTACGATTACTATTTTCTTTTGGAAGAGAAAATTTATTTATGTTATACAATTCCCCATTTAAAGTTTGTAATGCTTTTTTACTGTTTGTTATTTCTTCTTCACAATTAGCTTTCATAAGTACTAAATGACCATTTATTTTTAATGCTTTCATGCTTATTTCTAATAATACGTTTAAGTTTGCTACTGCTCTTGCAGTTATAATATCAAATTCTTCTTCGTGTGTTTTAGAATACTCTTCCATACGTGAATGAATTGCAATTATATTTTTTAAATTTAATTCTTTTATTATTTCATTTAAATAATTAACTCTTTTTTGTAAAGAATCTACTAATGTTATTTTTAGATTTGGAAAGCATATTTTTAATACTACTCCAGGAAATCCGGCACCACTACCAACATCACACATATTTAAATTTTTCGTTAAATCTACCTCTTTTATTAAAGTTAAACTATCATAAAAATGCTTCAAATATACATCATCATAATTTGTAATGGTTGTTAAATTAATTTTTTTGTTCCAATCGATTAATAATTTGTAGAATTTATCTAACTTATTTAATTGCTCTTCAGTAAGTTCTATTCCTAATTTACTGACTTCAATTACAAACTCTTCTTTATTCATGATTTTTATTCCTTTTCATATATACCATTAACATAGTAATATCAGCAGGATTTACTCCACTTATTCGCATCGCTTGTCCAATTGATGCAGGTCTAATTTCAGTTAATTTTTGTTTTGCTTCTTGAGCAATATTATGTACTAATGAGTAATCTATATCACAAGGAATTTTAATATTTTCATATTCTAACATTTTTTCTGCTTCTTTTAATGCTTTCTTTATATATCCCTCGTATTTCACATTAATATTAACTTGTTCTAAAACCTCTTTACTATAATTTAAATCTATATAATGTGATAAATTTTCTATTTCTATTTCTGGTCTTTTTAATAAATCATACAAAGATGTAGAAGTTACAATTTCTGGTGTGTTAATACTACTTAAATATTCGTTATTCTCTTTATTTGGATTAATAATATAATTTTTTAATATATGCATTAATTCTGTTGTTTTATTTCTTTTTTCATTAAATGCTAAATAATCTTTCTCATTAATAAGTCCAATATCATGGCCATAGTCAGTTAATCTTAAATCAGCATTATCGTGTCTTAATAATAATCTATATTCAGCACGTGATGTTAATAAACGATATGGATCAATTACACCTTTAGTAATTAAGTCATCTATTAATACCCCAATATAGGCTTCATTTCTTTTTAAAACTAAGCCTTCTTTGCCTTCTATTTTTAATGATGCATTAATTCCTGCAATTAATCCCTGACATGCTGCTTCTTCGTATCCGCTTGTACCATTTATTTGACCTGCAGTATATAACCCTTCAATTAATTTTGTCTCTAATGTTGGTTTTAATTGAGTTGAATCAATTGCATCATACTCAATTGCATAAGCGTATTTATTAATAATTGCATGTTCTAATCCTGGTAAACTGTGAACCATTTTTTCTTGAACATCATGAGGCATACTTGTAGAAAAACCTTGTAAATATATATCATCATAATAAATACTTTCTGGTTCTAAAAATAATTGATGACGTTCTTTATCACTAAATCTTACTATTTTATCTTCAATTGATGGACAATATCTAGGTCCAATTCCTTCTACATATCCACCGTACATACTTGATTTATCTAGATTTGCTTTAATGATTTCATGAGTTAATGGTGTAGTATAAATTAAATGGCATGGTATTTGTTTTGTTACATCATATTCTTTATTATTGAATACTGAAAAGTATCTTTCTTCGTTATCACCTGGTTGTAATGTTGCTTTACTAAAATCAATGCTGCTTTTTTCAATTCTAGGTGGTGTTCCTGTTTTCAATCTTTTTATTCTAAAACCTAGCTTTCTTAAGTTGTCACTCAAAAATTTAGATGGTCTTTCATCATGTGGACCGCTTGAAATTTTTGTAGAACCATATAAAACAGCACCTTTTAAATATGTTCCTGTTGTTAAAATTACTGCTTTAGACAAAATCTTTTCTCCGTTTTCTAAAACTATTCCTAGTATTCTATCGTTTTCAACAATTAAATCTTCGACCATAGCCTCTTTTATTGTCAAGTTTTCAGTATGTTCTAAAGTATTTAGCATTTCTTTACGATACGTTACTTTATCTGCTTGGGCCCTTAAAGCTCTTACAGCTGGACCTTTTTTAGTATTAAGCATTTTCATTTGTAAAAAACTTTTATCTATATTATTAGCCATTTCTCCACCTAAGGCAGATATTTCTCTTACTACTATTCCTTTAGCTGGCCCACCTATCGATGGATTACATGGCATATCAGCAATATTTTTTTTATTACTAGTAACTAACAATGTATTTTTATTTTTTCTAGCACTGGCAAGGGAAGCTTCACATCCAGCATGTCCTCCACCTACTACTATTACATCATATTCCATTTTATCACTCCCTTATTAATGGCACCTATATTATTTTCCAAGACAAAATTGTGAGAATAGTTGATTAATTAATTCATCAGAATATGTTTCTCCTAACATTTCTCCTAATTTTTCCCAAATTCTTTTTATGTCAATTTCTATTAAATCTGTAGGAACATTATTTTTTATTCCTTCTTCTACATCTTTAGTAATTGCATAAGCTTCTTTTGCTAACGATATTTGCCTTGCGTTACTTAAATAAGTACAATCACCATTTTTTATTTTTTCTAAATTAAATATTTCTTTTATTTTATTTTTTAATGGTTCAATTCCATCTACGTCAATTGTATTTATATAAACATAATCTCTATTCAAATCATTAACATTTAATTTGCTATCTAAATCATTTTTATTTATTACAATTAATGATTGTTCAGGAAGAGAACTTATCAAATTTTTATCTTCTTTATTTAAGAAATCATTATTATTTAAAACTAGTAGTACTAAATCAGAATTATTAATTTCGTTTCTACTACGTTCGATCCCTATTTGCTCTACTATATCTTTTGCTTCTCTTATTCCTGCTGTATCAACAAAATTAAATAAAACTCCATCAATACTTGCTTGTCCTTCTACTATATCTCTAGTTGTGCCTTCTATATCAGTAACTATTGCTTTATTTTCATTCAAAATACGGTTTAAAATACTACTTTTTCCTACGTTAGGACGCCCTACTATTGCAACCTTAATACCATTTCTTATTACTTTTCCGTTTTCTGATTCTTTTATTATTGTTTTTAAACTATTTTTTATACTTTCTATTTCATTTTCTATATTTTCATTAGTCATAACTTCGACATCTTCATATTCGGGGTAATCTATATTAACTTCGATGCTAGCTAATAGTTCTAAAAGTTTCTGTCTAAAACTTCTTATAATGATACTAACACTTCCATCTAGTTGATTTATTGATAGTTTTCTTGATTGTTCTGTTTTAGCATTTATTACATCCATAACAGCTTCTGCTTCTATTAAGTCAATTCTTCCATTTAAAAATGCTCTTTTTGTAAACTCACCAGGCTCTGCTAATCTTGCACCTTTTAGTAAAGCTAACTCTAGTATTTTATTTGTAGTTGCTATTCCACCATGGCAATTAATCTCAACTACATCTTCACAGGTAAAAGTTTTAGGTGCTTTCATTACACTTATTAACACTTCATCAATTATGTTATCATTATCAATGATATGTCCATAATTAATTGTATGGCTATCTACTTTTGTTAAATCTTTGCCTTTAAACATCGAATTTGCAATTTCTATTGCTTTATTACCACTTAATCTTATTATGGAAATTGCACCTACTCCTAGTGCTGTCGATATTGCTACTATAGTATCATTCATATTTTCACCCCGTTTTTTTGCTTATATAGATTATAACATATTTGTATTTTTTTCAAGAGCTCTAAATAAAAAAAGAGATATTAATCTCTTGGTTTTATAACTACTGCTCTATTAGGTTCCTCGCCTACGCTTTCAGTATATACTTTTTCATTATCAGATAATATACTATGAACAATTCTTCTTTCATAGGAATTCATAGGATCTAATTTTGCTTCTATTTTTGTTTTAGCAACTTCCCTTGCTGTTTTTTTAGCAATATATTCTATATTTTTTTGTTGTTTTGCTTTGTATTCGCCTACATCTAGCAAGAATCTAAAATTTACTCCTATTTCATTTTGAATATATTGTTTTGCTATTAAACTCAAAGCATCTATAGTTCTTCCACTTTTTCCAATTAATATATTGTTATTATCACTATATAAAGTAATACTTACATTATTATCTCTTACTTTAGTCTCTATATTTACTTCAATTCCCATTAATTTTGTAATTTTCTTAATAAATTCTTTTAATTCTTCTACAACATCTGATTTTTTAATTATTTCTAATTCTACTTTTTTATTTTTAAATAATCCTACTTTTTGTTCTGTTTCTTTAATATAAATTTCACTTTCATTAACATTTAATTCTGTTAAAGCTTTTTCTAGTGCTTCTTCTCTACTTTTACCATTATATATATATTTATCCATTTAATTTCTTACTCCTTTTTACTAATAAGTTTTGACAAATCGTAAATACATTAGTAGTAACCCAATAAATACCTAAAGCACTAGACATAAATAATGACATAAATGTAATTGTTATAACCATTACTCTATTCATCATTTTTGTTTGTTCATTTGATCCTACTGATGCTGAGTTTAATTTAAATGAATAGAAAGTTGTTAATCCAACTAAGACTATTATTATTATATATATAAGATGTCCATTTTGTAACCCCACTATAGGAGTTGTACCAAGTTGAAATCCTATAAATTTTTCTTCAAATAATGCAGGCACTCTATTAATTGCTTCTAAGAATGCTATAAATAAAGGTATTTGTAGTAATGCATATAAGCATCCTGCTATTGGATTAATATTATACTTTTTATAAATCATAGTCATTTCTTGACTTTTTTTCATCATTGATGCTTGATCTGTTTTACTTTCATATTTTTTTTCTAATCTATCAAGTTCTGGTTTAGCTTTTGCAATTAACTCTGACTGCATCGCTGTTTTCTTTGTAATTGGTACAGCTATAAACCTAATTAATAAACTAGTTAATACTAATGATAATCCATAACTCTTTACAAAGTTACCAATCTGAATTATAAACCAAGCTAATGGTTTAACAAAAATACTATTCCACAAGCCCTCATAACCACCTGATGTCACTGAAAATTTTTTACATGTTGGCAATTTGGAAATATCAACTTTATACTTTTCATATAATTCTATTGTCTCTTTATCTGTAGGTTGACATAAAATATTTTCTGTTAAGCTTTGTCCTGTTGTGGGATTTATAACTGCTTTCTTTGTTTTAGTATCTTTCAATACTTTTGTACATCCGGTTGAAAGTAATATAAGAACTGCTAAAAATATTATTTTAATCTTATTGTGTTTCTTTTTCATTTTCTATCTCCTTTGTATGTAAAATCTTTTTCATTAAATTAATATACATAGAATTAATTTCTGAAAATTGAAATTTAATATAATTTCTTCTTACTATTATAATATAATCTTTATTCTTTGGGTAGATATTTTTATATTTATCAATAATACTTCTTAGTTGTCTCTTTATTTTATTTCTTACTACAGCATTTCCTATTTTTTTACTAACGGATATTCCAAAACGATATTTACCTAAATTATTTTCAAAAGTATATATTGTTAAAACTTCATTCCAATATTTTTTACCGTTATTCATCGTATTAGAAAAATCTCTGCTTTCTTTTACAATATTTTCTTTTTTCATAATACACATCCCTAACATTAGTATATAACAAAAAAGCCACTGTTACCAGTGGAATTCTTATACTAATTTTTTACGTCCTTTTTTTCTTCTTTTATTTATAATATCAGTTTTCATTCTTGCAAAAAATCCTTGTTTCTTTGCTTTTCTTCTATTATTTGGTTGATAAGTTCTCTTCATTCATTCCACCTCCAAACTAAAATCTACCTTATTATAATAATAGTTAGAACTTTTTGTCAAATAATTTCTATAAAATTTGAAATAAAAAAGTTTTCAACATAATTCACATACTTGTTTATAACTTTTTTTTACATATGTTATTAAAAATTTGTGGAAAATGTGCAAAAGTGCTATTTTTCTTATTATTTATACACATAAATTGGGGAAAATTCTGTGAATTACTTGTTCATTATTTTTTTTTGGCGTTTTCACTTTATTTTTTCAACAGGATAAGTTACAATGAATTTGTATTAATTATTCTTTATTTTGGGGGGAGTGATAATGATGGATACATCTGTTTTATGGTCTAATATTTTAGATAAAATCAAGTTAGAAACAAATTCATTATCATTTCAAACTTGGTTCGAAGAGACTGAACTATATGATTTTAAAAACGGTGTTGCTAGAATTATAGTTCCTTACGCAATACATAAGAACCATATTTTGATGAATTATAAATCTCTAATTATCAATTCATTTTTAGAAGTTACGGGAAAAAATGTAGATATTGAATTAGTTTTAAAAGAGGATATTGAAGAAGAAAATTCACAAATCTGTGAAAAAAATCATACTGAAGATAAAAATGTTATTTATAGTAATGAAAATGTATATGTTAATACTAATTTAAATTCTAAATATACTTTTGATAATTTTATAGTCGGAAATAGTAATAAATTTGCACATGCAGCAGCTGTGGCTGTAGCAGAAAATCCTGGTAAAATGTATAATCCTTTGTTTATTTATGGAAATAGTGGATTAGGTAAAACACATTTAATGCATGCAATAGGCAATTATATTACAAAGAATTCTAATAAAAAGGTATTATATGTTACTAGTGAACAATTTGTTTCAGATTTCATTGGTATAAATAAGAAAGATGAAAGCGGAACAAACTTTAGTTATGTTGACTTTTTTAAACAAAAGTATCGTAATATTGATGTATTAATAATAGATGATATACAATATTTAGGTGGTGCTACAGAAACTCAAAAAGAGTTTTTCCACACATTTAACAATTTATATGGAGATAATAAACAAATCATTATATCATCAGACCGTTCGCCAGACGATTTAAAAATATTAGAAGATCGTTTAAGAACAAGGTTTTGTTGGGGATTACCTGTTGATATATATCCACCAGATTTTGAACTAAGAGTTGCCATTTTAAAGAAAAGAATTGCTGGGGAAGCAATAAATAAATATATTCCAGATCAAGTTATTGAATACATGGCTTCAAATCTTGGTAGTGATATACGAATGCTTGAAGGTTCAGTAACTAGGTTAGTAGCATATTCAACAATCATGGGATCTGAAATAGACTTAAATCTTGCTATGGAAGCCTTAAAAGATTATATAAATAAGGGAATAAGTGAAAAAAATGATATCAATAAAATTCAAAAAGCTGTAGCTGAGTACTTTAAAATATCTATAGATGACTTGAAATCAAAGAAAAGAAACTCAAATATTTCTTTTCCACGGCAAATAGCCATGTATTTATGTAGAAAACTAACAGATGAATCTTTTCCTAAAATAGGTATAGAATTTGGCGGAAAAGACCATTCTACGGTAATGCACTCTTGTGAAAAAATAGAAAGAGAAATATCTATCAATAAAGACCTATCAAAAACAATAGAAATCTTAGAAAAAGAAATTAAATAACAACGTTTCAATAATTTTTTCCACAGAAAAAATTGTGTGATTTCTAGTATATACAACTATAAAAATAGTTTTTCACAGTTTCCACTGTAATAATAAAAATAACTTTAAAAGAAAGAAGGAATTAAAATGAAATTAAAAATTAAAAAAGACATATTATTGGAAGGATTAAATAAAGTATCAAAAGCAATTTCTACAAAGAACTTAATACCAATATTATCTGGAATAAAATTTGAATTAACTAAAGAAGGATTAACTTTAACAGCATCAGATAATGATATTACTATTCAAAACTTTATACCTGTTGATGAAAACATGAATATAGAAAAAGAGGGTAGTATTATAATTCAAGGTAAGTATATATTAGATATAGTACGAAAACTTCCAGATGAGTTCATTAATATTGAAGTAATTGATGAATTAAAAATTATTATTTACACAGAAAATAGTGAATTTAATTTAAATGGTATAAATAAAAGTGAATATCCTAATATCTCACTAGAAGAAAGTAAAAAGATTATATATGTTAATAGTAAGCATTTCAGAAGTATTATAAATCAAACATCTTTTGCAACATCTAATGATGAATCTAGAGCAGTATTAACAGGTATTAATTTTAAAATTGTAGGTGATATATTAGAATGTAATGCAACTGATTCTTATAGATTAGCTAAAAAAACTATTAAGTTAGAAAAAGAGGCTGAAGAAAACTATAATTTTGTTATACCTAGTAAAAATTTAATAGAATTAAATAAAATTCTTGATTATGGTGATAATGATATAGAGATGCATATATTTAATAATAAGATATTATTTAAACATGATAATTTATTATTTCAATCTCGCTTAATTAATGGTAATTATCCAAATACTGCTAATTTATGGCCCGCTGATTCAATACTAACAATAGTGGCAAATTTAGATGAACTTTACAATGTTATAGATAGAGCAAGCATTTTAACTTCTGATAAAGAAAAAAATATAGTTACATTTGAAATAAAAGATGATACTTTATTAGTTAAATCTTCATCTGTTGAGATTGGTAGAGTAGAAGAAAAAATGAAAATTCAAAATCTTAATGGCGAAGAAATAAAAATATCTTTCAGTGCTAAATATATGATGGAAGCATTAAGATCATTTGAAGATAGTGATGCTGAATTATCATTCTTTGGTGAGATTAAGCCTATAATAATAAGAGGAAAAGAAGATAAAACTCTTGAACAATTAGTACTACCAATAAGAACATATTAAAAAAAAGCATAGTTCGACATAAAACGACAAATTTCGACAAAAAAGTACATTATAATATCCCCCGTAATTTAAATTACAAATTATGAAATGGGGGATTTTTTTTATGAAGTATGAAATCAATGAAGAAACAATAGCAATAATACCTGAAGATGAAAATAAAACGAGGATAATAGAAGTATCAAATGATTATGTAATAGAGCAACCAACTTTTAGTATTATGGAAGAAAACTGTGAATACTATGGTAGTACGTATGACGGAAGGATAACAGCAGCTAAAAAAATATTAAATTTTAGTTATAAATTACCATTATTAATAGAAGAATCAGAAAAATTAATATTTTTTCCAACTACATCTGCAACGTCTGATCAATGTTGCTGGATAAATCATAACCATGTAAAGCAAAGAAATAAGACTTTGAATGGTACTAAAGTAACGTTTACTAATGGTGTTGTAGAAGAATTTAAAATATCAAAATTATCATTTGAAAATCAATTATTAAGAGCAAGTATGTTGGATTCGATGATTAGCAAAAGAATTAAGCAAAAATAAAGGGGAAAAACCCTTTTTTTCTTTTTCTTTTATTAAAAACATGGTATAATGTATGTGTATGTATAGTGGATTATGAAATGGGTAAAGGTGTTTATATGGGCGTTTTTGGTGGATTTAAATGATTTTAACTAAAATCAGTTTAGTTAATTTTAGAAATTATAAAAAATGTAATGTTAAATTAAATAATCAAGTTAATATTTTTTTAGGTAATAACGCCCAAGGAAAAAGTAATATATTAGAAAGTATATATGTTTTAGCACTTACCAAGTCATACAGAACTAATTATGATGATGTTTTAAAAAGAAAAGGTAGTGATAGTTACAAAATAACTGGCGATATAAAAGTAGGTAAATATTTTAAAAATTTATCTATTTTAGCATCTAACAACGATAAAAAAGTTTTTATAAATGATACTAATATCAAAAAAATTTCTGATTATATTAGTAATTTTAATGTTATTTTGTTTTCCCCAGAAGATGTGGAAACTATTAAAGGGACTCCTTCTTTAAGAAGGGATTTATTAAATATAGAAATAAGTCAATTGAATCAGCAATACATAAAAAATTACAATGAATATAATAAGCTTTTAAAAATGCGTAATGATTATTTGAAATTAATATATACTAATGGCATTAGTGATTATAGATATTTAGAAGTTTTAACTGATAATTTAATTGATAGAGCTGTATATATTTATGAAGAAAGAATTAATTTTATCAATAGAATCAATGATAACATTTCCACTATATATAAGGATTTAACTAAATCTGATAGTTTAAAAATAATATATGAAACCAATATTGATGTTGAAAAAGGTGATTTCAAAAGTCAATTGAAAGACAAGTATAAAAATAATCAAAATAAGGAAATCACTTCAGGAATGACCTTATATGGACCACATAGAGATGACTTTAGTTTTGTTATTAATGATAATGATGCTAAAACGTTTGGGTCTCAAGGTCAACAAAAAATGGCAATGATAGCTTTTAAATTGTCAGAAATACCAATATTCGAAGAAAAAACTGGAACTAAACCAGTATTATTACTTGATGATATCTTTAGTGAGCTAGATAAAAATAAAAAAAACCATTTGATTGAATTCATAAATAAGAATATTCAAGTAATTATAACCGCTAATGATATGGTTGGTATAAGTAAGAAATTATTAAATAATGCAAAAATTTTCAGAATAGAAAATGGCAAAATTAAGGATGAGGGTGAATATAATGGAAGAAAAAAATGTATATGATTCTTCGGCAATACAAGTATTAGATGGACTTGAAGCAGTAAGAAAACGTCCTGGTATGTACATTGGTACAACTGATTTAAAGGGATTACATCATTTGGTATGGGAAATAGTTGATAATTCAATAGATGAAGCTTTAGCAGGCTTTTGTCATAATATTGAAGTTATTATAAATAAAGATAACTCAATTACTGTTAAAGATGATGGTAGAGGTATACCTACAGATGTGCATCCTAAAACAAAATTATCTACTGTTGAGACAGTTTATACTGTTTTACATGCCGGTGGAAAATTTGGTGGCGGAGGATACAAGGTATCTGGGGGATTACATGGTGTAGGTGCTTCAGTTGTTAATGCTTTAAGTAAATGGCTTGAAGTAAGAGTATATAAAAATGGACAAGTAAATTATATAAGATTTGAAAAAGGTGGACATACTGTTGAGCCTCTACATGTGATTGATACTTGTAGTCCTAATAGAACAGGAACAACAGTAACATTTAAACCAGATCCAGAAATATTTGATAGTGAAATATATGATTATGAAACTTTAAGAGTTCGTATTCGTGAATTAGCATTTTTAAATAAAGGATTAGCTATTACTTTAAGAGACGATAGGGATGAAGAGGATACAACTGGCGAAACTTTCTTATATGAAGGTGGAATTAGTGAGTATGTTAGATTCATTAACAAAGAAAAGACACCTGTTCATGAGGATATTATTCACTTAGAAGGTGAAGAAGATGGAGTATTCTTTGAAGTAGCAATGCAGTATAACACAGGATATAATGAAAATATTTATTCATTTGTTAATAATATCAATACTCATGATGGTGGTACTCATGAAGAAGGTGTTAGGCGTGCATTAACTAGGGTAATTAATTCTTATGCAAGAAAAGCAAATATATTAAAGGAAAAGGATGACCCTTTAACTGGTGATGATGTAAAAGAAGGATTAACAATGATCATTTCTTGTAAACATCCTAATCCACAGTTTGAAGGTCAAACTAAAGGAAGACTAGGTAATTCTGAAGTAAGAAAATTAGCTGATAACGTTTTCTCACAAGGATTTGAAAGATTTTTAATGGAAAACCCAGATGATGCAAAAGCTATAGTTAGTAAAGCAATGTTGGCATGTCGTGCTAGAAATGCAGCTAAAAAGGCAAGAGAAATTACTAGAAAAAGTGATTTAACTATGACTAACTTTTTTGGTAAATTATCCGACTGTAAAAGCAAGGATCCTAAAGTTTCTGAAATATTTATAGTCGAGGGGGATTCAGCTGGAGGTTCTGCCAAAAAGGGTAGAGATTCAATGACACAGGCAATTTTACCATTAAGAGGTAAAATCTTAAATGTAGAAAAAGCAAGACTTGATAGGGCATTATCAAATGAAGAAATAAGAACAATTATAACTGCATTTGGTACTGGAATAGGTGAAGAATTTGATTTATCAAAATTAAGATATGACAAAATTGTTATTATGACCGATGCCGATGTTGATGGTTCACATATTAGAGTATTGTTATTAACTTTATTCTATCGATTCTTTAAACCTATTGTTGAAGCAGGTCATGTATATGCAGCTCAACCTCCATTATTTAGAATAATGCATGGTAAAACAAGAAAATATGTTTTAAATGAAGAAGAGTTAAATGAGTATTTACAATCATTACCAGAAAACGTTAGAGTTCGTGCTGAAATTGCTCGTATGAAAGGATTAGGAGAAATGGATGCTGATGAGTTAAATGAAACTACAATGGATATAGAAAAAAGAGTATTAAGAAAGATTACTGTTAATGATTGCGTTGCAGCTGATGCTATATTTGAAAAGCTTATGGGCGATGAAGTAGAACCTAGAAGAAAATTTATAGAAGAAAATGCTGGATACGTACAAAATTTAGATATTTAGGAGGTGAATTATGGATAATAAAGATAATATAAATGAAGAATTTGATGAAGAATTAGAGCGTGTTAATATTGATAATGAAAAATTTAATGGTTATTTTCATGAAAGAGATAGTTTAGCTGAGAATAATATTGTAGATGAAGTAAAATCTTCTTTCTTAGAATATTCAATGAGTGTAATTGCCTCACGTGCGTTACCAGATTTACGAGATGGTTTAAAGCCTGTACATCGTAGAATTCTATGGTCTATGTATGAATCCGGTTATACACCTGATAAACCACATAGAAAATCAGCAACAACAGTTGGTTATGTTATGGGACATTATCATCCACATGGTGATTCATCTATTTATGAAGCAATGGTAAGAATGGCTCAAGACTTTAACCAAAGATATATGTTAATTGATGGTCATGGTAACTTTGGTAATATTGAGGGTGATGGTGCAGCGGCAATGCGTTACACTGAGTCAAAATTAGCAAAAATATCATTAGAATTATTGAGAGATATTAATAAAGATACAGTTGATATGGATGATAATTTTGATGTTACTAGCAAAGAACCAAGAGTTTTACCTTCAAGATTTCCTAATATTTTAGTAAATGGTACTATGGGTATTGCGGTAGGTATGGCTACTAATATTCCTCCACATAATTTAGGTGAGGTAATTGATGGCTGTGTAGCTTATATAGATAATCCAGAAATTGATACTTTAGGATTAATGCAATATATTAAAGGTCCAGATTTTCCTACTGGAGGTATAATACTGGGTAATTCAGGTATTAAAAAGGCATATGAGACTGGTAGAGGTACAATTACTATACGAAGTAAAGCTGTTATAGAAGATGCTGGTAATCATCATAATATAGTTATTACTGAAGTTCCATATGGTGTTAATACTATGGAATTAAAAAATAAAGTGGCTGAGTTAGTTCATACTAAAGTTATTGATGGTATTTCTGACTACCATACCGATTTAAAAAATGGTGTAAAAATAACAATTACATTAAAAAGAGATGCAAATCCTCAAGTTGTTTTGAATAATTTGTATAAACACACAAACTTTCAAACACAATATGGAATTATATTCTTAATGTTAGATGGAATGACCCCTAAAACATTAGGATTAAAAGATGTAATTTCAAAATACATAGATTATCAAAAAGAAGTTATTATTAGGCGCACAAGATTCGATTTAGCAAAAGATGAGCGAAGAGTTCATATTTTACAAGGATATAAAATAGCTCAAGATAATATTGATGAAGTTGTTAGAATCATTAAGGCAGCAAAGAGTGATACAGAAGCAAAAGAAAAATTGATGAATACATTTGGTTTATCTGAAATACAAACAGATGCTATTCTTGAATTAAAATTAAGACGTTTAACCGGTTTAGAAAGAGAAAAAATAGAAGCGGAATTAGCACAATTATTGTTAGAAATTGAAGAATTAAAATCAATACTAGCTTCTGAACAAAAAGTATTAGATATTATTAAGAAAGAACTACTTGAAATCAAGAATAAATATGGTGATGACCGTCGTACAGAAATAGATATGACAGCGATTGATTATATTGAAGATGAGTCATTAATACCAGTTGAAGATTCAATTATTACTTTAACAAATAAGGGGTATATAAAAAGATTACCTGCAGATACTTACAAAACTCAAAATAGAGGTGGAGTAGGTATAAGGGGTATGGGTACAAACGAGGAAGACTATCCAGAAAGGCTTGTTACTATGACTACCCATGATTATATATTATTATTCTCTAATTATGGTAAAGTATATCGTATGAAAGGATACGAAATTCCTAAATTTAATAGACAATCTAAAGGATTGCCAATCGTTAACTTGTTACCTATAGAAAAAGAAGAAAAAATAACTTCTACTATAATAATTAAGCAAGAAAACGAAGAAAATAAATACTTAGCATTTGTAACTAAAAAAGGTTTGATTAAGCGAACACCATTAACAGAATTTGATAATATAAGAACTAATGGTAAAAAAGCTATAGTGTTTAAAGAAGATGATGAATTAATTTCAGTTCGCAAAACAACAGGAGATAATGAAATAATAATAGGAAGTAGTGATGGTAGACTAGTACGCTTCCATGAGAGTGAAGTAAGAGTTATGGGACGTAGTAGTTCAGGAGTAAAAGGTATTTCTTGTGAAAACTCTTGTGTTGTTGGTGCTGAAGTTGTGGAAGAAAATAGTCAGGTATTAGTAGTAACAGAGAACGGTTATGGTAAGCGAACTCCTATTGAAGAATATCGTTTGACTCATAGAGGAAGTAAAGGAGTCAAAACATTAAACGTAACTGATAAAAATGGTAATATTGTAACATTAAAGTCAGTTAAGGGTGATGAAGATGTCATGATTATTACTAATACAGGAATTGTAATCAGAATTTCTATTGAGCAAGTATCAATATTAAGCAGAAATACTCAAGGTGTAAGATTAATTAACTTAAAGAATGATCAAAAAGTAGCAACTGCTAATACTGTAGAGCACATTGAGGAAGAAGTAATTGAGGATTCTCTACAATAAATTCATAATTATACTTGCAAAATCATTAAAAATATATTAATTTATATATAGCGCAATAAATATGTTGGAACCAGGTCAGGATCGGAAGGTAGCAGCCTTAACAACCAATGTTTATGTGCGCTATTTTTTATGGAGTGAAATGTATGAATAATAATGAGTATTATATAAAAAAAGCATTAGAATTGGCATATGAAGCATATCAAAATAATGAGATTCCAGTTGGGGCTATTATTGTTAAAGATGGTATTATTATTGGATCAGCATATAATAGCAAGGATAAGGATAAAATCGTGACTAAACATGCAGAATTATTAGCAATAGAGAACGCTTCGAAACATTTAGGTGACTGGCGATTAAATGGGTGTACTATTTATGTGACCATGGAGCCTTGCCCAATGTGTGCTAGTGCTATTCAACAAGCGCGTGTTGATAAATTGGTGTACGGATGTTCGAGTAATATTGATGACAATAATAAAATTTTATATAGTATATTGCAAAACAGTAGTTATAATCATACAGTTAAAATAGAAGGGAAAATATTGGAAAAAGAATGTTCAAAATTGATTAAAGACTTTTTTGCTTTGAAAAGATAATGTTCGAGTTTTTGTTCGATAAATTATTTCCCGGGAAATATTTTTAATATAACACCGCATGGTGTTTTTATTTTAGTTTCACGTGAAACATGAAAAATATCCACAATTACTGATTAAATACGCTTATTCCTATTTTTACATTTTAGTAGCACATTGATAGATATTTTAAAACATACTATTTTTTTAGCAAAATTTTAAATATAGATTTATATATAAAAAAAATTACATGTTTCACGTGAAACATTTTTTCCACAGTTAAATAACACAATAAGCAAAACTCCTTTTAAAAATAAAGTTTAAAAAAATGGTAGAAAAGACTAACTTTATAAAAAAACAATCTAGATATATATAATAATTTATATTAAGTTTGAATCGTTTTAAAGAGTCTGTATAGTTTATTAATTATTTTTCTCATATGTTTCACGTGAAACATTAAAAATTATCCACAGTTTATTTTAGAGAGCGATTCAAAATATATTAATCATTATATAAGTTGTTTAAAACAGATAGGCTACTTTTATATAAAAAAACTAAAACTTAATTTGTGTCCACACCAATATTTTTTTGCACATGTTTGGCGTTACGACGACTTATACATATATATAAGTGTTAAAACGGTTTTAACTTATTTTATGCAGAATATAAATCTATTCACAGATTTGCAATAATAAATTTGTCATTCTACTTTTATTTTTTTGCGTCTAAACAGGTATTTTTGAATTTAGTTTTAATTAAATTGAGATTGTTAAAGTATATATATGTTTCACGTGAAACATTAAAAAATATCCACAGGTAAAGCATAGTACTATGTTGAACATAATATAATGTTTTAATTATAATACTTACTTTTATATAATTATAAGGTGATGTATATATAAATTTTGACACACAGCAAACATATGTTTGAAAAAATATTTCCCGGGAAATAATTTAATAAAAACTTTATGTAATTATTGATACATGATATAATGTAAATGGAGGGATAATATGAGTCATTTAGCAATATATAGAAAATATAGACCAACTAATTTTAATGAAGTATCTGGCCAAAAAGTGGTTGTGAATGTGTTGAAAAATGCTATTACGACTAACAATATGTCCCATGCTTATTTGTTTACAGGGCCACGCGGAACTGGAAAAACTAGTATTGCTAAGATATTAGCAAGAACTATTAATTGTGAAAATTTAAAAGATGGTAATCCGTGTAATGAGTGTCCATCATGTATAAACTCTGCATCTAAAGAATGTGTGGATATAATTGAAATTGATGCAGCTTCTAATAATGGTGTGGATGAAATTAGAGAATTGAAAAGTAAAATAAATATAGTTCCTTCGTTTTTGAAATATAAAGTTTATATTATTGATGAGGTACACATGCTTTCAATTGGTGCTTTTAATGCACTATTAAAAACTCTTGAGGAGCCACCATCTCATGTTATATTTGTTCTTGCAACTACTGAAATACAAAAAGTTCCAGCTACAATTCTTTCTAGATGTCAAGTTTTAGAATTCAAAAAAATTTCTAATGTAGATATGCATAATAGAATCGAATATATATGTAATAATGAAAATATTTCAATTTCTTTTGATGCAATAGATGAAATTATAAGATGTTCAGATGGCTGTATGCGTGATGCTCTTAGTTTGTTAGAAAAAATTAACTCTTATTGTGCAGAAAAAATAGAGGTAAATGATGTTAGATTGATTTGTGGAAAGCCAGAAAAGGACAAAATAAAAGAGTTAATTGATAATTTGATAAATTGCAATCTAGATTCTAGTATTGAATTAGCTAATTCGTTTTATTATCAGGATTATGATATGTTATATATTATTGAAGATATAATTGATGAATTAGATGAAATGATTTTTGTGGACCATAAATCGGATAATAATTATAAGAAAATGCTAGAAGAATTTATCAAAACGTATGATCTTATGAAAAAGAGTTCAGTTAGTAAAAAAATTATTTTTGAGATTGGAATAATTAATTATATTGATGCTGTAAATCAGGAAAATATTTCCCGGGAAATATTTTTGAACAAACGTTCTAATTGTAAAACTGCAAATAATTGTAATAAATCAAGAGATGAAAATAAAAATTTATCTGTGATAGAAAAACCAGTAATATTAGAATCAAATTTTGAATTGGATAATTTTAAAAATATTAGGTTGAATAATGTCTTTGTTAATGCAAATAAGGACCTATTAAAAAATATTAAAAACAAATGGATAGAATTAAAGGGGTATGTGTTTGATAAAACAAATGGAGCAAAAATATGCAGTTTGTTAGATGGAACTCCAGTAGTTGCTAATGAAAGTTACGTGATATTGTCATATCAATATGCAGCAACGGCAGACAGAATAAATTCTGAGTATAATGAATTAGAAAAAATTTTAAGTGAGACTTTAAATATAAACTATAATATAGTTGCTGTAGCAGATGAAGAATGGAATTCTTTGAAAAAAGTTTATATTCAAAAAATAGGGAATGGTGAAGAATTTAAATTAGTTGATGATACATTTGTATGCAGTGAGAAATTAGAACATGCTGAACAAATACCAACTAAGATTGAAACATCGAACTCTGCTGATGATAAAGTTTTTGAATTATTTGATAATGATTTAATAGAGATTAAATAGAAAAGGAGATTATATATATGAATATGCAAGCAATATTAAAACAGGCACAAAATATGCAAAAAGATATGTTAAAGACAAAGGAGGAAATTGATAATACTATTTTTACTTCAGAAAATTCTTTAGTGAAAGTTGAAGTGAATGGGACTAAAAAAATTACTTCTATTAAAATAAAGGTTGAGGATGGATTGGAAGCTGACGAAGTAGAAATGTTGGAAGATATGGTTATGGTAGCAATTAATTCTGCTTTTGAAAAAGTTGATAAGATGACAGAAGAAAAAATGGGAAAATTTAGTAATATCCCTGGATTATTTTAGTTATGTATCCAGAAAGTCTCGAAGATTTAATTGAGAGTTTTAAACTGCTACCTGGAATTGGTGAAAAAACTGCGGAACGTTTAGCTTTTTATATGTTGGGGTTAGATGATGAAAAAACAGAGTTTTTTGCAAATTCAATATTAACTGCAAAAAGCAAAATTCATAAGTGTCCAATATGTTCAAATATGACGGATAAAGACGTATGTAATATTTGTTCTTCCAATGATCGAGACAAAAGCGTATTGTGTATCGTTGAAGATAGCAGAAGTATTTTTTTATTTGAAAAAGTTGGATTTTTTCATGGATATTATCATGTTTTAGAGAATTTAATTTCACCGTTAGATGGCATAAATCCTGAGGATATTGGTTTAGAAAAACTTGTTAAAAGAATAGAGGAGTCTTCTTTTAAAGAAATAATAATAGCAGTTAAGCCAACTATAGAAGGTGAGACTACGAGCTTGTATATTAAGAAAATTTTGGAAGGCTTAAACATTAAAATTACTAGAATAGCAAGTGGTGTACCTTTGGGTGCTGATATTGAGTATGTAGACTCTTTAACATTGGAAAGAGCACTTATTGATCGAAAAGAAATTGAATAATATATAATCGCTTTCATAAATTAGATTGAGGCGATTATATGATAATGAAAGTATTAAAAAAAATTACATTTGCTTTTGTGTTACTATATAGTTTTAATTTAATTTCTTCTAAATTTGGGATAGTTATTCCAATTAATGCAATTACAATGTTTTTGGTAACTTTATTTGATATACCGGCAATGATTTTATTGTTTTTTTCACTTATTATAATATTTTAAAATGGAGGAGTATATATGCAAGACAAAGAACAATTTGAAAATAAAATTAATCTTAAGAATTTGAGTCATGCATATTTATTAAAAACTAATGATTTTTCAAAGGTTATTAGTATGGTGAAACAAATATTTAAAGAAAATGGTAAAACAATTGAAAATATAGATTACCTAATAGATAATGATTTATATCAAGATTTAAAAATAATTAAGCCGGAAGGCCAATGGATAAAAAAAGAACAAATTGCTGATTTAAAAGAAGAATATAAAACTAAGTCTAATTATAATGGATTAAGAATATATGTAATTAAAAATGCTGAGAATTTAAACAAGAGTGCCGCAAATACTATGTTAAAATTTTTGGAGGAACCTGAAGAAAATATTATTGCACTTCTAGTTACTGAAAATATAACAAAAGTATTAGAAACTATTGTATCTAGATGCCAATATATTGTCTTGGACTCAAATAGTGAAGTAGATGAAATGATAGATGTCAATGTATTGAATTTGTTTGAATTGCTTGAACTAAATGGTTGCAAAGCTACATTCGAATTATTTGATATAATTAATAAATACGAGGATAGAAATGAAATTAGAAAACTATTTATTGATTTATTAAGGCTATATGAAAAATTCTTGTTTTATAAGCTTAATATTAATACAACCAATGATCAATTTCAAAATTTGTTTGACAACTTTGATAAAAACAATAAAATAGAAGATATAAAAAAGAAAATTGTTAGTTTAATGTTAGCTGTAGATAGTTTGGAATATAATGTTAATATTAAATTGCTTGTGGACAAGTTATTGTTCTCGATGTTTGGAGTTGATTAATATGTATGATGTAGTTGGTGTAAAATTTAAAAGCTCTAATAGACTTTACTTTTTTGAAATAAACAATTTAGATTTAAAAAAACATGATCATGTTGTTGTTGAGACAGAAAAAGGTATTCAATTGGGAGTTGTATTTACAGATATAAAAAAGATGGATGAATCTTCAATTTCTGGTAGTCTAAAAAAGGTATTACGTTTGGCCAGTAAAGATGATATAGAACAATATACCAAAAACGAGCAATTGAGTTTAAAAGCCTTAGATGATGCCAAAAAAAATGCTGTTAAATTAGGACTTGATATGAATTTTGTTGGTGCATATTTTACTTTGGATAAAAATCAATTAATATATAATTTTGTTGCTGATGATAGAGTTGATTTTAGAGAATTAGCAAAAAAGTTGGCTTCAATTTATAAAACAAGAATAGAGTTGAGGCAAATTGGTGTTAGAGATAAGGCAAAAGAAATAGGTGGGTTAGGGCCATGTGGTAGATTCTTATGTTGTAATAGTTTTTTAACTGATTTTAGTAGTGTTTCTATAAATATGGCTAAAAATCAATATATAGCTTTAAATCCAACTAAAATTAATGGAATATGTGGCAGACTTTTATGCTGTTTAAACTACGAAGATGATCAATATACAGAAATGAAAAAAGGTTATCCAGATATAGGAACTAGAGTTAAAACAAATAATGGTAGTGGTAAAGTTGTATCACATAATTTATTTAAAAAAACATATACAATTGAATCTAGTGAAAAAATTTTAATAGAAATTCCGTTGGAGACAAATGAAAGTAATTAATGACCTTATTGGTTATAAAAATAAAAAAGTAGTTCAGAATACGGATTGGTTTAGTTTTTCGCTAGATTCGGTATTATTACCAAGATTTGTTACAATAAATAAAGGAACCAAAAATATATTGGATATAGGTACTGGTACTGCACCTATTCCTTTGATTTTATCAACTAGAACAAAATCCAAAATATTTGGTATTGAAATTCAAAAAGACGTATATGAATTAGCTCTTGAAACAGTAAATATCAATAATTTAAAAGAGCAAATAACTTTAATTAATGATGATGTTAAAAATATAGCCCATTATTTCAAAAGTGGCTTTTTTGACGTTATAGTTTCTAATCCGCCTTATTTTAAAGTTGAGGAAAAAGGGTTAAAAAATAACGATATTCATAAAGCTATAGCAAGGCATGAAATATACTTGAATTCTGAAGATATTATTAAAATTGCTAGTATTTATTTAAATAATGGAGGCATATTTGCTATGGTACATCGAGCAGATAGATTAATTGAATTAATAGAGTTGTTTAGAAAGTACAAAATCGAGCCGAAACGTATCCAACTGATTTATCCTAAGGATAATACAAATGCAAATATTGTGTTGATCGAAGGAAGAAAAAATGGAAATCCAGGATTAAAAATTTTACCTTCAATAATTACACATAATAGTGATAATAGTTATACAGATGATATAAATAATTATTTTAGTTAGGAGATTGTTATGAGTCAAAAAAGTTACGATGGAAAAAATTCTTTATATTTAATTCCAACACCTATTGGTAATTTAGATGATATGACTTTAAGAGCTATAAATACCTTAAAGAAAGTTGATGTTTTGTTTTGCGAAGATACAAGAATAACTGGAATGCTGTTAAGTAAACTTCAAATAAAGAAAAAATTGATTAGTTGTAATAATATAAATGAAGAGATAGTTAGAAGTAAAGTTATTGAATGTTTAAAAAATGGGCAAGAGGTTGGATTAGTAACTGATAGGGGAACACCAATAATTAGTGATCCAGGTTATAAGACTGTTCAAGTTGTTATTGCTAATGGTTATAATGTAATTGGTTTACCAGGTCCAACTGCCTTGGTTCCAGCGTTAATAACATCTGGGATTGAACCATCACCATTTTTATTTTATGGATTTTTAAATTCGAAGGCATCTAAAATGGAAAAAGAGTTAGAAACCTTAAAAGAACTCAAGTACACATTAATTTTTTATGAGTCGCCACATCGTATAATAAGTATGTTGGAAACTTTAAAAAATGTATTTGGCGATAGACATATATCACTAAATCGCGAAATATCTAAGTTGTATGAAGAAATATATCGAGGTACTATTACTGAAGTATTAGATGAGTTAGGTACTGATATAAAGGGCGAATTTGTAATAATTGTTGAAGGAAATAAAAATGTAATTAATTATAATGATGTTGATGTTCGAAAGCATGTTATGTCTTACATAAATTTAGGTTATAATGAAAAAGAAGCAATGAAATTAGTAGCAAGAGATAGAAAAGTATCAAAGTCGGATATTTACAAAGAATTTCATATGGGAGATGATTAAATGAAATTAATTGTTGGCCTTGGTAATCCAGGCCGTGAATATGATAAGACAAGGCATAATGTAGGATTTTTTTATATTGATAATTATGCAAAACTTAAAAATTCTGATATTAACAAAAGCAAATTTAATGGTTTATATACTGAAATTATTGTTAACGGGGAAAAAGTTATTCTTTTAAAACCACAAAGTTATATGAATTTATCTGGTGAAGTTGTAAAGAAATTTGTAGATTATTTTAATATTAACATTAATGATATATTAATAATCAGCGATGATTTAGATACTATGATAGGTAAATATCGCTTACGTTCAAGCGGTAGTTGTGGTGGCCATAATGGATTAAGAAATATTGAATTAATGTTAAATACTTCTAACTATTCTAGATTAAAGATAGGTATTTCACAGGATAGAAACATTGATACTAAAGATTATGTTTTGGGGAAAATGAATGACGATGATTTTTCTAAAATTACTGATAATATTGAAGTGATATGTAATATAATTGACGATTTTTTAGGAATGGATATTGAACGTTTAATGTCAAAATATAATAGAAAATAATGGTGATATTATGAACTTTTTAGCTGAGTTTGATGAATTTAAAACAAAAGAAAACGTGAGTCTTTTAGGGATGACTGACGAATTTTTTTGTTTGTATATTTCTAGATTAGCTGAGTTTAATAACCAAGATATTATAATTGTAACATCTACATTATTTGAAGCTAATAAGTTAGTAAATTCATTAAATTTATATAATGATAATGTATTATTATTTCCTATGGATGATTTTTTAGCTAGTGCTTCCATAGCTGTTAGCCCTGATTTAAAAATAACTAGATTAGAGACTTTGAATAATACTGCAAAAAAAGGAAGAAAGATAATTGTTACTCATTTAAATGGATATTTAAGGTTTTTACCTTCCCCTAAACAATATATGAATAGTATTCTTAACATTAAAGTTGGAGATGAATTTAATAGAGAAAAATTTATTGAAAATTTAAATAAAAGTGGATACATCCGTGAGACCATGGTTACTAAAACAGGAGAAATGGCAATACGTGGTTTTGTTATCGATATATTTCCTCTTGGTTCATTATCCGCTGTTAGATTCGAATTTTTTGGAGATGAAATTGAATCTATTCGTTATTTTGATGTATCAACTCAAAAATCTGTTGAAACAATAAATGAAATATATATATATCCTAATACAGAATTTTTGAATACTAGTGATGATGAGATAAGCAGAAAATTTAATATTATTGACAATCCATGCAATATATCAGATTATTTAAATAATCCTATTACAGTAATAAAAGATTATACTCAAATTGAAGCCTCATATTTGAAACTACAAGAAGATATTTTAGAATACCTAGATAGAAATAACATTGATAAAGAACGTAAATTGATGTTTGAACTCGATAAATTTCCAAACAATGTTATTTTATATAATACTTTTGATTCTAAGGTTCTACGCTACAAGAATAATAAGCAAATGAAATTTGATGTAGGTACTATTGAATCTTTTCATGAAAACGTAGAAGCAATTAAAGAATATATTAATATGAATTTAAATACTGGTAAAACAGTAATAATATGTCTTAAGGATTATCAAATAAAAAGCTTTATTAAGTTTATAGATATGGATTATGTTTTAGACACCTTTGATAATATACATTTAGGAAAATTGAATATAATTAATTTAGCTTTAACAAGTGGATTTAGTTATAAAAATTATATAGTATTGACAGAAAAAGAATTGTTTAATACTTCTACAAATAAAAATAAATATAAAACTACATTTAAATATTCATCTAAAATAAGGAATTTAGGAAATTTAAAAGTAGGTGATTATGTTGTTCACAATATACATGGAATAGGAATATATAACGGTATTAAAACACTTTCTAAAAATGGGTTAAAGAAAGATTACCTGGAATTATTATATGAAGGAAAAGATAAACTCTATATACCGGTAGAGAAAATCGAATTAATTAGTAAGTATACTGGCAAAGAAGGAATGGTTCCTAAAATTCATAAATTAGGTGGTTCTGAATGGGCAAAAACTAAATTGCGAGTACGAAATAAAGTTAAGGAAATAGCAGCTGATTTAATCAAACTTTATGCATCTAGAGAAATGCAAGAAGGTTATGCGTTTGCGCCTGATAATGAATTGCAAGAATTGTTTGAAAACGAATTTCAGCATGAATTAACGACTGATCAAAGAATCGCAATTAATCAAATAAAAAATGATATGGAATCATCTCATCCAATGGATCGTTTATTGTGTGGTGATGTGGGTTATGGTAAGACTGAAGTCGCTTTTAGAGCTATGTTTAAGGCGGTATTAAATTCTAAACAGGTACTATATTTATGTCCAACAACTATTCTTTCTAACCAACAATATAATAATGCTGTTCAAAGATTTAAAAATTATCCAGTTAATATTGCTGTATTAAATCGTTTCACTACACCTAAAAGGACAAAAGAAATTTTAAAAGATTTAGTAGATGGTAAAATTGATATTTTATTTGGTACGCATAGAATATTAAGTAATGATGTTAAACCATCCAATTTAGGACTTTTAGTAATAGATGAAGAACAACGTTTTGGTGTTACTCACAAAGAAAAGATTAAACAGTATAAGAACAATATTGATGTACTTACATTAACCGCTACACCTATACCAAGAACTTTACAGATGTCAATGATGGGAATAAGAAGTTTATCTTTGATAGAAACTCCACCTGTTAATAGGTATCCTGTTGAAACATACGTTATCGAAGAAAATGATTTGTTAATAAAAGATGCTATTTATAAAGAACTATCTCGAAATGGTCAAGTATATTTATTATATAATAGTGTTGAACATATAGAAGCAAAGGCTAATGAAATTTCTAGACTTGTACCAGATGCTAGAGTGGTTTTTGCTCATGGTCGAATGAATAAAGATGAACTTGAAGATATTATGTTGAAATTTATCAATCATGATTATGATGTTTTGATATGCACTACTATAATAGAAACAGGAATAGATATACCTAATGCTAATACTTTAATTATTATAGATGCTGATAGATTTGGGCTTAGTCAGTTATATCAAATTAGAGGACGTGTCGGACGTAGCGATAAAATTGCTTATGCCTATCTTATGTATAACAAAAGTAAGGTTTTAACTGAAACAGCAATAAAAAGATTAAAAGTAATTAAAGAGTTTACTGAATTAGGAAGTGGTTTTTCTATTGCAACTAGAGATTTGTCAATTCGTGGAGCAGGTGATATTCTTGGAAGCGAACAAGCAGGATTTATTGATAATGTTGGAATAGATTTATATTTAAAAATTTTAAATGATGAAGTTAAGAGATTAAAAGGTGAAGAAGTTGAGGTAGAACAACCTGTTGATAATAAACCATTAATAGAAGTTGAAACGCATATCGAAGATACCTATGTAGAAGAAAACGAATTAAAAATTGAAATACATAAAAAGATTAATGAGATCGATTCATATACTAAGTTATTAGAAATTAAAGCTGAATTAGAAGACCGCTTTGGTAAATTAAATGAAAACTTAATTATTTACATGTATGAAGAATGGTTTGAATCCTTAGCAAAACAAAAACACGTTGAATCAGTACGTGAAACTAAGAACTTTATTGAGTTAATTTTTGATGAAGAACATTCTAGTAAAGTAAATGGTGAAAAACTATTTGAAGATGCATACAAGATTTCTAATATGTTTAGATTTATGTTCAAAAACGATCATTTAATTATAGTACTTGATATATTAAAATTAGAGAAACATTATATATATTATTTGGTACAATTGCTTGACAAGGTATCTTTCGATAAATAGTACTAATATTGACTATTAAACATATATTTGATATTATAAAGATGTATATATAAGAAAAAGGTGTATTTATGGGTATTGATGAAAATATAAATGCAATGTTTAATGAGAAGAACCAAGCATTATTTTGTAATAAGCTAGGTATGGATATAGATAATAATGCAGATACGTTTAAATTAGCTACAAAGAATATTGTTATGATCGAAATAGCTAAATTGTTGTCTAGTTTAAAAAGAATATATGGTGATTATTCAGTGGAACTTGATGATGAAAAGGTAAAGGATCTTTTATCCGGCACAAAAAACGTTTTATTAGAGGATATTTATATAATTATAGATGATAAGGCTAAATCTAATAAAGCTTATATTGATGAACATAATACTGACAGTATTGATTCTAAATATGTAAAAAAGTTTCATAAGCATATAGATGATTCCGAAACTTCCTTTGAAGATGCATTGTCTTTGTCTGTTAAAGAACATGCAGAAGTAGACTTGTGTAGTTCTTTGTTAGCTTTATATCCTTGTGTTGATGAGGATATGCATGGTCAAATATTAGAATTAGTTAATATTAAGTTTGGTGAAACTTTAATTAATAGGATTGCTAGTGAAGGCGTTCATAGAAATTTAACACTAAAAAATATGACTGACGAAACCTATAGAAAATATTTAGAATTAAATAAAAATATGGTACCAGCATCTAATAAAGCAAAAGTTAAGACTAAAAAAGAAGACTCAAATAATTGAGTTTTTTTTATTAATTAAAAAAATGGAAAAATTTACCAAAGAAAAACCTCTGACAAAAAGATTATAATTTAAATGTAAGCGAAAATCTTTATTTGGATAGTATAATTTTTTGTCCATAACAAATACTAATGTGTGAAAGAGAGGAATTTTCTATGGAAACAACTGGTGTAGTAAGAAGAATTGATGATTTAGGTAGAGTTGTAATACCTAAAGAGATAAGAAGAACTCTTGGGATAAAAGATGGTACATCACTAGAGATATTTGTGGAAAATGATATGGTAGCTTTAAAAAAGCATTCTTCTATGAACAATCTTGTGCATTTGGCCGAAGTGTATTCTGAAGCAATATATAATGCTTTAAAGAAAAATATAATAATAGTTGATAGGGACAATGTAGTTGCATGTTCCGGTAAAACTAAAAAAGATTATTTATCTAAACAAATCAGTCAATATTTGGAGGAGTGTATAAATAAAAGATCCAATATTATACAAAGAGAGATAAAAGAATTAAGTATTATAAGTAATAAAGTTGAAAAGTGTAGTTATGTGATAAATACTATAATTTGTAATGGTGACTCAATAGGGGCAGTTATAATATTTGACGAGGAAAGCAATATTGGTGATGTTGAAATTAAAATGGCTGAAATAGCAGCACAATTTTTAGGAAAACATATTGAAGAATAAAATTAATAGTGTTATAATGTTATGCATAAATTGTTAATGGCAGTGATGGAAAGAGATGTAATTAATTAGTGTAGAGAGCTCTTGGTGGGTGAAAAAGAGTGTAATTGTTACTGAGAATGGTTCTTGAGCTTTATTAATCGATATGTAGGTTAATACGTTTACAGCGTTAATGTATCAAGTGCATAGCATAGCTATGAATTAAGGTGGTAACACGGTGATTTCGTCCTTAGGAATGGAATAATCGTGTTTTTTTGTTAGGAGGGTGATTATGGCAAGATTCTTTGAAAAAATAAGCTTTGACCAATTTTGTATTGATTGTAGTGATGATTTGAATTTATATAAAAAATATGAGCTTCCTAAAAGAAGTACAAAATATAGTGCTGGTTATGATTTTTATTCTTTGAGTAATATCATATTGAAACCAGGTGAATCTAAAAAAATCCCAACCGGAGTTAAGGTAAGTATGAACAATGACGAAGTATTATTTCTTTTGGTAAGAAGTAGTATGGGATTTAAGTATAATATTCGGATGTGCAATCAAGTTGGTGTTATAGATAAAGATTATTATGGAAATAGCAATAATGAAGGACACATTTGGATTAAGATTCAAAATGAAGGAAAAGAAGATTTTGAAATTAAAATAGGCGATGCAATTTGCCAAGGGATTTTTACTAAATTTTTAGTAACAGATAACGAAGATGAAATAACAACCGAGAGAACTGATGGAATAGGTTCCACTAATAAACAGAAATAAGGAGTGATAATATGAATAAATATTATATTTCAACTGCAATAGCATATACTTCAGGAAAACCACATATAGGTAACACTTATGAAATAGTTTTGGCTGATGCTATTGCTAGATATAAAAGACAAAAAGGATTTGATGTTTATTTTCAAACTGGTACAGATGAACACGGTGAAAAAATAGAAATTAAAGCAAAAGAAAAAGGAATAACGCCACAAGAGTTTGTTGATGAAGTTGCAGAAGAAATAAAAAATATTTGGGATGTTATGAATACAAGTTATGATCGATTTGTAAGAACTACTGATCCTAAGCATGAAAAAGAAGTTCAAAAAATCTTTAATAAAATGTATGAAAAAGGCGATATTTATTTAGGTAAGTATGAAGGACTTTATTGTACACCATGTGAATCTTTTTTTACTGAGAGTCAATTAGTAGATGGAAAATGTCCAGATTGTGGAAGAGAAGTAAAGAAAGCAAGTGAAGAGGCTTATTTCTTTAAACTATCTAAATATCAAGATAAATTAGTTGAATATTACAATAGTCATCCTGATTTTATTAAGCCTGATTCAAGAAAAAATGAAATGATTAATAATTTTATCAAACCAGGATTACAAGACTTATGTATTTCTAGAACATCTTTTACTTGGGGAATTCCAGTAGATTTTAATCCTAAACATGTAGTATATGTTTGGTTAGATGCACTTACAAACTATATTACTAATATTGGATATGATGTAGATAATCCTACTGATGAATTCAAAAAATATTGGCCAGCTGATTTACATTTAATTGGAAAGGATATAATCAGATTTCATACAATATATTGGCCTTGTTTCTTAATGTCCTTAGATTTACCGCTTCCAAAACAAATTTTTGGACATCCTTGGTTATTATGTGGTAATGATAAAATGAGTAAATCTAAAGGTAACATTATTTATGCTGATGATTTAGTTAAATACTTTGGTGTTGACGCTGTAAGATATTATGTTTTACATGAAATTCCATATGCAAATGATGGAACTCTTACTTATGAATTATTAATAGATAGAATTAATAGCGATTTAGCTAATATATTAGGTAACTTAGTTAATAGAACTATTTCAATGGCTAATAAATACTTTGATGGAAAAGTTAAAAACACTAAATGTACTGGTTTAGTTGATGAGGGACTAATCCAAAGTATTAATAACTTATCTGATAATGTTGATAAGAAAATGGCTAATTTAGAAATTGGTGCAGCACTTGATGAAATATTTGATGTATTAAGGAAAAGTAATAAGTATATAGATGATACAACTCCTTGGACCCTTGCAAAAGATGAGAGTAACAAATCTAGATTAGAGACAGTTATTTATAATTTACTAGAGTCTATAAGATGTTGTGCGGTATTTTTAAAACCATATCTTCCAGATACTAGTGATGAAATATTTAGACAATTAAATATAAATGATAAATCTGAAAGTTATAATGAGAAAAATAATTACTCAACAATAACACCAAGTCCTTTATTTCAACGTATCGATAAAGATATTAAATTAAAAGAAATAGAGGATACTAAAAATATATAGTTATTAAAAATATTGATTTCTTGTCAATATTTTTTTCTTTGTTATATAATTGTTGGTAGGAGGTATTATGTTAATAGATACACATTTACATTTGGAAAATAATGTTAGAACTAAACTTATAATTGATGAAGCTTTTGCTAATGGCGTAGAAAGATTGATTATAAGTGGTTGTGATAAAAAGGGAATAGAAGATGCTTTGGAAATAATAAAAAATAATGATAATGTATATGCTACTATTGGGTTTCATCCTAGTGAAGTAGGCTTAATAAATGATGATGATTTGAAATGTTTGAAGGATTTATTAAAATCAAACCCTAAAATAGTTGGCGTGGGCGAAATAGGATTGGATTATCATTATGGTAAAGATGATAAGTTAGAACAATTAAGATTATTTGAAGCACAATTAAAGATAGCACAGGAATTAAAAATGCCAGTTGTGATTCATTCTAGAGATGCCTTTCAAGATACTTATGATTGTTTGAAGAAATATAATTTAAAAGGTGTAATTCATTGTTTTAATGGAAGTATCGAAGTTGCTAATTTATATATTAAATTGGGATACTACTTAGGAATAGGTGGAGTTATTACCTTTAAAAATAGTAAATTATCTACGGTAGTAAAAAGTATTTCACTAGAAAACATCGTTTTAGAAACGGATAGTCCTTATTTGGCACCGGATCCATATAGAGGAAATGAAAATTCGCCTAAATATATCCCAATAATTGTGGATAAAATATCAAATGCTAAAAAAATATCCACAAAAGAAGTGGAAAAAATTACTACCGATAACGTTTTTAGAATATTTGACTTAAAATAATGAGTGTGCTATCATAAATTTGTAAAGATGAGGCGACAATATGAAGAAAATGTTGTGTATGATAAGGAATCAGCTTTGCGTTATATTGGCTTTGGTAGTAATGTTTTTCATTATTGCTAGTGGTAATCAGAAAGAAGAATTGATATCTTATGACGTTAGTAGTATTAATTCTATCCAAGCAGTACATTTAGTATCTAAATATAACCCAGAAGTTGTGGAAACAATATATGCTTCAAATATTAGTGAAGTATTGACATACGGTAAAACTAATCCTGTAATTTTCCAAGGAACAATGACTGGATATGGTCCGGATTGTGTTGGATGTACTGGTATTGCTGCTTGTCCTCCTAGAACGGATGTAAGGCATGGCAATGTTTATTTTTCTGATAACGATTATGGGACAGTTAGAATAGTAGCTGCCGATAGTAGTATACCATGTGGTACCATAGTTAAAATTAGTGGTGATAGATTAAATGAACAAATAACAGCAGTTGTATTAGACAGAGGTGGCGCAATTAAAGGAACATTAATGGATTTATTAATGCCTACAGAAAAGAGTACTAGTGTAATAGGTAGACAAAAAGTAACTTATGAAATAGTAAGATGGGGATGGTAAAAGTACAGAAATGTACTTTTTTTAAAGATTAGGAGGAATTATGAAGTATTCACCAGTTGATATTAATAATAATATAAAGAAATATGATTTCAATTTCAAAAAAAAGTTTGGCCAAAACTTTATAGCTGATGAAAATATAATTAATAGCATTGTTGAAAAGTCAGATATTAATTCTGATACATTGGTTGTTGAAGTTGGCCCTGGTGCAGGCTCTTTAACTTATAAACTTAGCCAAAAGGCTAAATGGGTTCTTTGTTATGAAATAGATGAAACCGTAAAAGAAATGCTATCTAGTAACTTGAGTGATTGCAATAATGTTACTGTTTTATATGAGGATTTTTTAAAGGCAAATTTAATTCAAGAACTAAAAAAATATGATTATAAATCATTGTATTTAGTTGCTAATCTTCCATATTACATTACAACTCCAATTATAACAAAAATAATAGAAGATAAAATAAATATTGATAAAATGGTGGTAATGGTACAAAAAGAAGTAGGCGATAGATTTAGTGCTAAACCTAATACTAAAAACTATAATTCTTTAAGTCTTTACTTACAATATAATTTTAATATTAAAAAGTTAATGGATGTAAGTAGAAATGTTTTTGTTCCACGTCCCAATGTTGATAGTATAGTAGTTGAATTTGCAAAGAAAGATAAATATCCAGTAAATGATCTGGATAAATTTTATAAACTAATACGAGACAGTTTTACACAAAAGAGAAAAAATCTTAGAAATAACTTAAAAACATATGATCTTGCCAAAGTAGAGCAGATACTCGAAAAGTATGACTTTGATCTAAACGCAAGAGCTGAACAACTGTCTTTGGAAATCTTTGTGGATATAAGTAATAATTTATAATATTTTTGATATAGAAACATATAATTATTTGGGGATGATTATATGTTTTTTAAGGTAGGGGATCTTGTTACTAGAAATTCATACAACAATGATATAGTCTTTAAAATTATGGAATTGAATGATAAAACGGTGTATTTAAAAGGTTTAAATATTAGACTTTGTGCTGATAGTTCAATGGATGATTTGAAATTGGTAGAAAATGCTAAAATAGATGATAATGATGTTATTGATAGGCTCGTTTCTACTGTTAATTTAGATCGAAATGAGTACTTTTATCTTCCTGGTAAAATTTTACATTTTGATGGTGATGCTGAATATTTGGAACGCTGTATGAATTTTTATAAAAAATTAAAAATTATGGCTTATGGTGTAAATTTAAATGAAGATGAGGTACCATCAGAAATAAATAAATATTTAAATGATTTAAAACCCGATATTGTGGTGATCACTGGGCACGATGTTTTTTATAAGAAAAAAGGAAAATCAAGTGATCTTGATAATTACAAAAATAGTCGGAATTTTGTTAACTCGGTCAAAGCAGCTAGAGAATATGAAAAGTCTCATGATAAATTAATAATAATAGCTGGTGCCTGTCAATCTGATTATGAAGAATTAATTAGAGCTGGTGCAAACTTTGCGAGTAGTCCCAAAAGAGTGAATCTTCATGCGTTAGATCCTGCTGTTGTCGCTTCATCTGTTGCTCTTTCTGATAAAAGTAAGCCAATTGAACTGTTGAAGATTATTGAAAAAACTAGATATAAAGAAGAAGGCGTAGGAGGAATAATAACTAACGGTACAATGTATACGGGGTATCCAAGATGAATATAGAAAAAATAAGAAAGGAATTAGAAAATAAGAAAGGATACCAATTGAACTTTAAATTTAATGGAAGCAGAAATCAAATAGAGAATTTTAGTGGAACTATTGAAAACACATATAACTATGTTTTTTTGGTAAAAGTTAATAACGATGCCGAGCAAATTCGTTCTTTTTCGTATACAGATGTTTTAACTGATAGTTTGGAAATTTTTATTGATAAATAAAGAAAAAAGTTGCAATTTGTATTAATTTATTATAAGATCATATTATAAAGTTATAGTTATTATGACTACACTTTAAAAGGAGGATAGGCAAATGAAGATCACATCTGTAAATGTCAGAAAAATTGAAAAAGAAAATTCACGAATGAAAGGTATAGCGTCTGTACTAATCGACGATAGTTTTGCAGTACATGATATTAGAATTATCGAAGGAGATAATGGTTTATTTATTGCTATGCCAAGTAGAAAAACTGCAACTGGAGGATACCGTGATATAGCACATCCAATTAATCCAGAGGGTCGTGCAATGTTCGAAGAAGCAATATTTGAAGCATATAAAAATGCCGATCAAGCATCTGAAGAAGAATAGTAGTAATTCAAAGCAACTTATGTTGCTTTTTTTGTAATATAAAAATTCACCTAACATAAACTTAATTAGGAGGAATTTATATGGACAAGATGGATAATAACGTTGCTAACTATAATCATGGAATTACAGTAATTGAACGAAAGAATATAATAGTAACAGGCGTTAAAAAAATTGATAATTTTGATAAAGAAGAATTTTTTATGGAAACAACTATGGGTTATTTAATTGTTAAAGGTGATGATTTAGAATTAATTAAGTTGGATACTATGCAAGGCAATGTATCTATCAAGGGAATAGTAAAAAGTTTTGCTTATGTAGAAGAGGGTAAAACTAAAGATAAAGAAAACAGCATATTTAATAGGTTGTTTAAATAATGAATTTAGAATTACAATTACAGTCATTAATATATTCATTTGTTTTTGGAATGTTTTTTTCCTTTATCTTTAATTTAATATATAAGTTTCTTTTCAAAGGGAAAATTATTTTTAAAATAATTATAAATATGGTATTTATAATTATAAATGTAATTATTTATTTTAGCTTATTGTACTTAATAAATAATGGTATACTGCATATGTATTTTATAATCTTATTAATACTTGGTTTTATAATAGGAAATAAAAAAACTAAAAGAATTAGAAAATATGATAGTTAAATATCATATTTTTTTATATTAATGACATATAAAACATTTTGATGTATAATTAAATTGGGGTTTTGTCTGGAGGTTTATGAAGATTATAGATAGTTATAAAAAAATTAATGAATTTATAGATAAATGTTCTAATATATATGTTACAGGTCATAAAAACCTAGATTTGGATGCTTTGGGTGCTTGTATAGCAATGTATAATTACGCTCTTTCTAAACATAAAGAAGCCTATTTTATATTAGATGATAAATCTTCTGAAGCTGCTGTATCTAAAGTTATTAAGCAATTGTCTAATGATATTAATTTTATTAGTAGTGATAAAGCTAAAAAATTAAAAAATGGTGATAGTGGTCTTATAGTACTAGATACCAATAAAGAGTATTTGTTACAGAGTCCATCTTTAGATTCTAGTTTCGATAAAAAAATAGTAATAGATCATCATGGAATTGGTGATGGTACTATAAATGATGCTTATTTAACTGTTCTTGATCTTGATTCATCTAGTACATGCCAGATGATTACAGAATTTTTGAAGATAAATAACTTTACTATTGATAGCTATTTAGCAACTATTCTTTTGGCGGGAATAGTGCTAGATACTAATAATTATGTTTTGAAAACTGATAGTAATACTTTTTATTATTCATACTATTTAACTACTTGTGGAGCTAATACAAATCATGTACAATATATCTTAAAACAAGATTTAAAAAAATATATAAAAAGGCAAAAAATGATAACTAATGTTAAAGTAGTAAATAAAATGGCTATTACTAAGGCTGTTGAAAATGATATATATAGACCTGAAGAATTAGCAAAAGCTGCTGATACATTGCTTCTTTTTAATGATATTGTGGCATCTTTTGTAGTTGCTAGAGTTGATAAAAAAACAGTTGGTATTAGTGCTAGATCACTTGGGGATATTAATGTTGGACAAGTATTATCGTTGTTGCATGGTGGTGGAGATAATCATGAAGCTGCATCAAAGTTGGAAAACACAACTGTATCAAAGGTTGAAAAAGAATTATTAAATATAATAAATCTTTTATAAGGAGGGCTAGGATAATATGAAAGTTATATTTGTTAAGGATTTAAGAGGACAAGGTAAAAGGGGAGATATCAAAGAAGTAAAAGATGGCTATGCCAAGAATTATTTGATTAAAAATGGTTATGCTTCTCAATTAACTGAGTCAACATTAGGAAAATATAATAGAGAATGTGAAAATCAAAAACACTTAGATGATAAAATGCGTAAAGAAGCACTTGCTATTAAAAGTGAACTTGAAAAAATAGAACTAGAATTTGTAGTGAAGACTGGTAAAAACGATCAAGTATTTGGTAGTATTAGTGCAAAGCAAATAAAGGATGAGCTTACAAAGAAGGGCTACGACATAGATAAAAAACAAGTTTTATTTGATCATCAGGTTGCTAGCTTAGGTTATCATGATGTGAAAATTAATTTGTATAAAGACATTAATGCTAAATTAAAAGTAATTTTAAAAAAATAGGAGGTAATTATGCCTAATAAAAACATACCTAACAACCAAGAAGCGGAACAAGCAGTAATAGGGTCAATGTTCTTATCAAAATATGCATTAGATAAGGCTTGTGAGACTCTTACTAAAGATTCTTTTTACAACAATAATAATGCTATTATTTTTGATTGCATAAAGAATATGAATGATCAGAAAAAACCAATAGATTTAACTACGCTTACTACTGAGTTAAAGAATAAGAACTTGATTAATGAAATAGGTGGCGTTGAATATCTATCAGAGGTTTTAGAGTCTGTACCTACTGCTGCTAATGTGGAATATTATATAAAGTTAGTTGAGGATGCTGCAGTACTTAGAAGACTTATAGATGTTTCTACAGATATAACAACAAATGCATATAATTCTGATGGAAATGTCAACGAAACACTAGATGAAGCAGAAAGAAAGATTTTAAGTGTTATAAAAAATAGAAGATCAACTGAATTTAAGACAATAAGGGAAGTTTTAAATTCTACTCAAGAAAATCTGGAAAAGTTAGCGGCTACAAAAGGAGAAATAACTGGTATACCTACTGGATGGTATGACATAGATAATATTACTACAGGCTTACACGGTAACCAAATGATAATAATTGCAGCGCGTCCGGCAATGGGTAAAACTGCATTTGCTTTGAATTTAGCTACTAATATAGCAATAAATACTGATAAAACTGTTGCGCTTTTCAATATGGAAATGGGGGCTGAACAATTAGCTTCTAGAATGCTTAGTTCATTAGGACAAATAGAAGGAAAAAAACTAGCGACTGGTAAACTAATGAATGAAGATTGGAAAAAGCTTAATGAAGCTATGAGTCAGTTAGCGGATGCCAAAATGTATATGGATGATACTCCAGGAATTACAATAGGTGAAATCAGATCAAAATGTAGAAGGCTAGCAAGTAGTAGTGAAGGCCTAGGCGTAGTTATTATTGACTACTTACAATTAATTTCATCGTCTGTAAATTATGGAGCTAACAGACAACAAGAAGTATCGGATATATCAAGATCGTTAAAGACTATGGCTATGGAATTAAATGTTCCAGTTATAGCTCTAGCTCAGCTATCTCGTGCTGTTGATGCGCGTGAGAATAAACGCCCAATTATGAGTGACTTACGTGAATCTGGATCTATTGAACAAGATGCCGACATAGTGGCTTTCTTATATAGAGATGATTATTATAATAAAGAAAAAGCAATTGATGCTAATACAAGTATAAGTGAATTTATAATAGCAAAACATCGTAATGGTCCAACAGCGACTATAGAATTACTTTTTAAAAGAGATACTTCTACATTCTTAAGTTATCAAAAAGAAGGACAAGGTGGACAATATGAATCATAAGACAATTTTATATACAATAATAGCACTTGTTCTTAGTTCTAGTATCTTTTTCTTTGGATACAGAAAGTCATCTGATCCTCAAGAGGTTTATAGAGTTTATTTAGATGGTAATTCAATTGGACTAATATATTCAAAAGATGAGCTAGAACAATATATTGATAATGGTGAAAATGCAATTAAAGAGAAATATAATGTTGATAAAGTTTATATACCTAATAATCTAAAAATTGTAAAAGAAATAACTTATAATGAAAAAGTTGAGAGTGCGGCTTCTATTTATGATCAGATTAAGGAACAAGCCTCTTTTACTATCAAGGGTTATAAAATAACAATTAAAGGTGTAGAAGAAATGACAGAAGAAGGTACTGTAAAAAATGATGACGTTATAATCAATGTTCTTGATAAACAAGTATTTATTGATTCTGTTAATAATACAATTAAAGCTTTTATTGATGAAGAATCATATGATAAGTTTATGAATAATACACAAGAACCAATAAAAAATACCGGTACTTTAATAGAAGACATTTATGTTCAAAATGATATAGTAATAAAGGAAGCAAACGTTTCAATAAAAGATCAAATATTTTTAAGTAGTGATGACTTAAGTAAATATTTATTGTTTAGTACATTAGAAGAGCAGCAAAAATATACTATTCAACCAGGAGACACTATAGAATCTGTATCATTTAATAACAGACTTTCTATAGGAGAATTCTTAATTGCAAACGAACAATTTACAAGTGCTAGCAATTTACTTTATCCTGGCCAAGAAGTTTCGCTGGGATTAATTCAACCAGCATTGAAGGTAGTAGAGGAAAAGTATGTTGTAACAATTGAAGATAATGCATATACTACTATTTACGAAGATGATAACACTTTAGCTATGGGAACTGAAATAATAAAACAAAAAGGCGAAAATGGTACTTCACGAGTAACAAAAATTATTAAAGAAGTTAATGGTGAAATAAGAGAAGCACTACCTGTTAGTGAAGAAAAAATAAAACCTGTTGTTACTCAAATAGTAATAAGGGGTCAAAAATATGTTTCTGGAGTGGGAAGCTTAAGAAATTGGCATTGGCCTACTGCACCTAACTACGTTATAAGTAGTCCTTATGGATGGCGTTGGGGTAAATTGCATCAAGGAATTGATATTTCGGGTACTGGTTATGGTTCACCTATTTATGCTGTAAGCAATGGTGTCGTTGAAGTTGCAAAATATAATGATAGTATTAATGGTACTTATATACATATAAATCATAACAATGGATATTATACTGAATATGCACATATGGCTGATTTAAAAGTTCAAGAGGGTCAAACTGTTGAAGCTGGTCAATTAATAGGAACAATGGGAGCAACTGGATATGCATTTGGGGTTCATTTACACTTTGGTGTTTATTATGGACGTCCACATATTGGAACTTCAGTTAATCCTATGCAATTCTTCTAATGAAAATAAAAGTAATAGCAAGTGGTTCAAAAGGAAATTCCACATTATTAATTTGTGGTGAAACTAAAATATTAATTGACGCAGGTATACCAGCTTCGCATATTAATACTGCATGTTCGGAATTAGATATAAAATTAAGTGAAATAGACGGTATATTAATTTCTCATATTCATAGTGATCATATTAAAGGATTACCTCAATTGATAAAAAAATATCATTTAAAAGTTTTTGCAGCACCAGATTTGTTATATGATTTAGTAAATGTTATTCCTATTGAATCGATTGTGGTAGTTGATAATGATTTTTATATAAATGACGTTCATGTTTTATTACTAGCAACGTCACACGATGTTACATCATATGGTTTTGTTGTAGAGTATAATAACAGTTCATTAGTATACATTACAGATACCGGATATATTAATAGAAAATATTATAATATTACTAAAAATAGAAATATTTATATAATTGAATCTAATCACGATGAAGAAATGCTTATGAATGGACCATATCCTTATCATTTAAAGCAAAGAGTAGTAGGAGATAAGGGACACTTGTCAAATAGATATACTGGTAAATATTTAACAAAAGTTATTGGTGATAATACTAAGCTTGTTTTATTAGCGCATATTAGTGAAAATAATAACACATATGATTTAGCTTTGAAACAAGTAAAAGAGGAGCTAACAAGTGCTGATGTCGAATTTGATAAATTGGTGGTAATGCATCAAAATGAAGAGTCAGATTTAGTAGAGGTATAGATGATAAAGATAATATGCGTTGGAAAAATTAAGGAAAAGTATTTAGATAGTGCTATTGATGAATATTTAAAGAGATTATCAAAATATACTAAAATGGAAATAATAGAGGTTCCTGATGTAGATGATAAGAACAAAGATATAATTTTAAAGAAAGAATCAGGATTAATAAGTAAACATATTGATTCTAAAGACTATGTTATTACAATGGAAATAGATGGTAAACAATTAGATTCTATTGAGCTAGCTAGACTGATTGATAATACTTTTATTAGTCATAGTAATATTACATTTGTAATAGGCGGTTCTTATGGTATCTATGAGGAAATAAAGAATCGTTCTAATTATAAGCTGTCTTTTTCAAAACTAACTTTTCCTCATCAACTATTCAGAGTAATCTTATTAGAACAAATATATCGAACTTTTAAAATCAATAATAATGAAGAATATCATAAATGATGTTCTTTTTTTAATAAATTTAATGAAAATATAATAGAATTAAATGGTGATTATTATTTTAGAAATAATTAATAAATATTTATGGAGTATAACCATCATATTATTGGTGTTTAGTGGATGTTATTTTAGTAAAAAATTGCATTTTTTGCAATTTAATTTTAAAGATATGTTGCTTGGATTTAAAAAGGATAGGAAATCAGATATTTCTCCTTTTAAAACATTGATGTTAACGTTAGGCGCTAGAATTGGTGTTGGGTCTTTAGCGGGTGTTGCTCTTGCTATATATATTGGTGGCCCAGGAACAGTATTTTGGATGTGGCTCTCTACACTAATAGTAGCACCTAATGCATATGTTGAAAGTTTTTTAGCGGTATTATTTCATGAGAGAATAGGTAAAATGAATGAAGGTGGACCTTCTTATTATATAGATAAAGGATTGAAAAATAAAAGATTAGCTAGATTATACTCAATAATTGTTTTAATAACTTATATATTAGGATTTTTGACAATTCAATCTAACACTATAGCGGTTTCTTTTAGCAATTTTATTAATATTGATCCATTAATTATAGGAATTACATTAGCAATTATAACAGGATTTGTTATTATTAAGGGAACTCAAAATATAATAGATGTATCTTCTAAAATAATGCCTTTTATAGGAATAGTATATGTAGGAATTTCTATATATGTTCTTGGCTGTAATTTTAATAAAATTCCTGATACTATTTATTTAGTTGTTAGAAATGCGTTAAATTTTAAAAGTATGGGGTGGGGATTATTAACACCATTAATTATAGGTTTTCAAAGAGGAATATTTACAAATGAGGCTGGAATAGGTAGCGGTGCAATAGCAGCTAGTACTGTTGGTAATGAGGATGCTAAAGGTCAGGGAATGATTCAGGTAGCTGGTATATATTTTGCCACTATAATTTTATGTACAATAACAGCTTTTATGGTTTTGTTAAGTGATTATAGTCAGTTTAATTTCAATAATATAAACGGAATAGAATTAACTCAGTATGCTTTTGATTATCACTTAGGAACCATAGGAAATTTAGTATTAATGTTAACAATATTTATATTTGCGTTTTCTACTATTATATCGGGCTATTATTATGGAGAAAGTAGTTTAAAATATTTAAAAAGAGATGTATCAACTTCTCAAATATTATTTTTGAAATTGATAACGGTAATTTTATTAGTAGTTGGTAGTGTTACTAGTTCGATGTTTCTATGGAACTTTGTGGATATTTTTGTAGCAATTATGGGAATTATTAATCTGTATGCTATTTTTAGATTAAGGAAAAAAGTTAAATAAAAATATGATATACTATTTATAGGTGACATGTATGATAGGTAATGACTGGGATACTTTATTAAGTGATGAGTATCAAAAAGATTATTTTAAAAATTTAGAAAAATTTGTATTAAGTGAATATAAAACTAAAACAATTTATCCCAAAATATGTGAGGTATATAATGCATTTAGGTATACTAATTTTAATGATATTAAAGTAGTAATTTTAGGCCAGGATCCTTATCATGGTGAAAATCAGGCAGAAGGATTATGCTTTTCGGTAAAAAAAGGTGTAAAACAACCGCCGTCATTAGTTAATATTTTTAAAGAATTACATGATGATTTGGGTTATAAAATTCCTAAATCTGGTAGTTTGGTTCCTTGGACTAAGGAAGGAGTATTACTATTAAATGCTGTATTAACGGTAGAAAAGGATAGGGCAGCTTCACATAAAGGAAGAGGTTGGGAACGTTTTACTGATGAAGTAATTAAAATTGTTAATAAAAAGGATACGCCGGTAGTATTTATACTTTGGGGAAGTTATGCAAGAAGTAAAAAAGAGCTAATTACCAATGATAAACATTTTATCATTGAATCAGCTCATCCATCACCATTGTCAGCTTATAATGGCTTCTTTGGAAGTAAACCATTTTCTAAAGCAAATAAGTTTTTAGTGGAACATAATATTAAACCGATAAATTGGGAAATAAAGGATTAATTTATTTCTTTTTTAATATTTCAAATTCTTCTTCAACTGGATCTATATATAATTCTTTTTTTTCAATATGTTTGAATTTAGAAATAATTCTGTTTAGAAATTTTGTTCTTTTTTCGTTTAAGATAGTTGCATTATCATTATAGTATTTTTTAACGGCAATACATTCTATATCAATATTATATAAATCATCTAATATTTTTTTTGTTTCATCATCTGGTATAAAACTTCTTTTGTTATCTATAAAATCTTTTACTTTCTTGTATGATTTATTTAAAATTGAATTTAGTTTAAAACTATTTTGTTCATCGTTATCAATATCTGATAGTATTTTTAATTCAAATTCATCTTCTCTTTCTTCGAATATTGTTTGAATTTGAGTTAAAAGAGAAAGTTTTGTTTCAAATAATGATTCTAATTGCTTTTCAGCCTGTTCAATTTTAATGACATATGTTTCTAGTTTATCTTTTTTTAATTTAAATAATAAAATAACTAATGCAACTAGTGCTACTAATCCACTAATGATTGCTATCCACATTTTATTCACCCTCTATACTAAAAAAATTATACCAAAAAAAATCTATTCGTACAATCTTATATATTTCTTTTTAACAATTAATATTTAATACATAGATAGTAAGTGTTATAATAGATGAGGAAGGTGAAAATATGAAAGTAAAATTAGGTGTTTCAAATAGACATGTGCATTTATCAGAAGAAGATTATAAGATCCTTTTTGGTGATGCTGAAATAATTAAATTAAGAGATTTAGTTCAAAAAGGTGAATATGCAACTACTTTTACAGTAGAAATAGAAACTGAAAAAGCTAAAATAGGTAAGGTTAGATTTTTAGCACCCCTTAGACCATATACTCAAGTGGAAATATCAAAAACTGATTGTTATATGTTAGGACTTGATGCTCCAGTAAGAACTTCAGGACATTTAGATGGTGCTAGTATAATTACAATAATTGGTCCATGTGGTAAAATAACAAAGCCTTGCGCTATAATGGCAAATAGACATTTGCATATAAATCATGAAGATAGAGTTAAATTAGGACTTGAAAACATTGATGAAATATCAGTTAAAGTAGGCAAAGAAAAGTCAGCGATCTTGCAAAATGTTAAAATAAAAGAAACTCCAAATGGTGTTTTGGAGTTGCATTTAGATACTGATGATGCTAATTCTAATCTTTTAAAAACTGGTGACGAAGTTGAGTTAATCTTTTAATTTTTCGTCAAATACCATTTCTTCGCCAGTAGGTTCTGTACCTTTTAGATAGTATAGAACTTTTTTTTTGGCAGAAGTAGAAGTTGCTGGTTTTCCAGATATCGGATCTACTAGAACACCAACAACATTTGAAGGCATTTCAAACCATGTTTTTTCTTTATCTTTTAAGTAATTTTCCATACTGTCCGCCCAAATGTTTTTAGATATTGGATATATTGATTTGTCTATTTCTTTTGAGTTGTCATACCCAACCCAAACAGCTGTTACTACATCGGGATTATATCCGATTGTCCATCCATCAGTAGCGGTTGTTCCAGATTTTACTGAGTATTTTCTGCTTAATCTTCCTGCAACATTTATAATAGTTGGATAGTTGTAATCGATAAAAGTGGAGTCATAAGTGGAAGTAAGCAATTCATTTAATATATATGTAAGACTAGGATTTAGAACTAGTTCTTCGGTTTCTTTAAATTTATAGAGTACATTTCCATTTATATCTTCGATTTTAGTAATAAGGTGAGGTTTATTTTTGTAACCGTTATTTGCAAAAACAGAATAAGCTGAAGCCATTTCAATTATTCCTATTTCACTAGTACCTAAAGGTAATGATGGAATTTCAGGTAATTTTGTAGTTATTCCTAGACGCTTTGCCATATTAACTAATGCATCTTCACCTAAGAACATGTGAGTTTTAATGGCATAAATGTTTTCTGAATAAGCTATAGCAGCTGCTAATGAAATTGGTTTGTGTCCATATATTTCATTAGCGTTTTTAGGCGAATATGGATCTTGATTTGAGAAAGCAAATGTTGTTTCTTCACTAGTAAATGATGTACTCGAAGTAAATCCATTTTCTAATGCCGCATAATAAAGAAAAGGTTTCATAGTTGAGCCAACTTGTCTTGTGGACTTTATAGCTCTATTGTATTGAGAAGTAGAAAAATCTCTACCACCAACTAAAGCAATTATTTCACCAGTTTTAGGATCGATCATTACACCACTTGTTTGTAATTCGTCTTTATTTTTTAAGTTTTCTTTAATACTTTGTTCAAGTGCATTTTGTGCTTCCCAATTTAGGGTTGTATAGATTTTAAGACCGCCAGTATCAAGAAAAGAAGATGGTATTGAAGATATAGTTTTTAATTCATTTAATACAGCATCTTGAAAATATAAGATAGTATCTGAATTGATTGTTGCTTTTTTTCCAACAATGGTTAATTCTTCATTATAGGCTTTTTCCATTTCCTCTGTTGATATATATCCATTTTTTACCATCCCACTCAAAATTATTTTTTGCCTTTTTTTTGATAATTCATAATTTATTAATGGTGAATAGTTAGATGGAGATTTTGGAATGCCTACTAATAATGAAGCTTCTGCTAAAGTTAAATCTTGTGCTTTTTTGTTGAAATAATAATCAGCGGCATTAGCAATACCATACATACCATGTCCATAGTTTATTGTATTTAAATATCCTTCTAGGATTTCGTCTTTGCTATAATGTGATTCAATATTTAGAGTTAACCACAATTCATTCCATTTTCTTTCCCAGGTTTTATCGAAGTTTAAGAAAAGATTTTTTACATATTGCTGTGAAATAGTTGAAGCTCCTTGCATAGTTTTTCCAGCTAAGATGTTGGTGTATCCGGCTTTAAGTATTCTCGCAAAATCAAAACCAAAGTGCTTGTAGAAATTTTTGTCTTCAGTTGAGATAGTAGCATTAACAACGTTTTTCGAAATACTATTTAACGAAACCCATTCGTTAGTTCCAGAACCTTGAAAATATAAAACACCTGTATTATCATATAGTGAAATATTGTTAGCACTTTTAATTTCTAGTTTTGGAGATATGTGTTGGTATCCATATATACTAAGTCCTGCAGTTAAACTAATAAGAATTATAAAAACAAATAATTTAATAATTTTTTTTATGTATTTCATCTTATCATCCCAATTCTAACTTTAGTATTCCAATAAAAATATAAAAATATGTGTTAAATTTTTATAACTTATGTTATAATTCGTGTTAGAAATTTTGGTGGTGAGTATATGCAAAAGGGAAAATTTTCTTATCAACTAAAAAACAATGATATTATAACTAAAGTTAATGGTGAATGTTTTTATAAAGATGAGGGTGTTTTGTCTTTTATCGAAACTGATAATACAGAAATTTCTATAGATTTGAAAAAGAAAACGTTTCAAAGAGAAAATAATGAAATGGTGCTTTTTTTAGATTTTTCATTAAGTAAAGGAAAAATTTTGGTAAAAGAATTAAATAATGAATTGGATTTGCAATTAAAAGTTAACTCTCATAAAATGGATGATGGAAAATTCAGTGTTAATTATACTTTATCAGATCAAGAAAATTTTGAATTTTTAATTGAATGGACTTTAGGTGGTGAATAAAATGAGTTTTATTAAAGAAATAGAAAAAGATTTAAAAGATGTTATATGTAGAGCAGGATATGAAATTGATAATGTGACGTTAGCTATTTCTAATCGTCCTGATTTAGGCGATTATCAAATAAATGACGCTATGAAATTAGCTAGAAATTATAAAAAAAATCCTAGAGATATAGCTAATGATATAGCAGAAATTTTGAAAGAAGATTATCGTTTTACAAATATCAATGTTGCTGGCAATGGCTTTATCAATCTAAGCATAAATAGTAACTATTTAATAGATTGTATGAATAAAATGATTAGTAACGTTTATAATAACATTGATTTACCTCAAAAAAAGAAGATAATAATAGATTATGGTGGCGCTAATGTTGCTAAAATGTTACATGTTGGTCATATGCGAAGTGCTAATATAGGTGAAGCATTAAAAAGACTAGCAAAGTTTTTAGGTAATGAAGTGATAGGTGATGCTCACTTAGGTGACAATGGATTACAAACTGGTATAGTTTGCTTGGAATTAAAACATAGATTTCCTAACTTGCCTTGTTTTAGTGAGAGTTATAACGGAGAGGATTTTGATCTTCCTATAACTGAGGATGATTTATCTTATATATATCCTGAGGGTAGTATAAGAATTAAAGCTTCCGAAGAGTTATTAACTGAAGCTCGTAATATTGTTTATTTAATTCAACAAGGTCATATTGGTTATAATACACTATGGAATAAGGTAGCTAGTTTATCTATTCCAGCTATAAAGAAAGTATATGAAGAGTTAAATGTTACTTTTGAATTATGGGAAGGCGAGCGTGACTCATTTAAATATATTCCTGCTATGTTTGACGAATTAGAAAAACAAGGATTACTTTATACTAGCGATGGTGCTAAAGTAATGGACGTTAAGGAAGATACTGATGAAAAGGAAATACCACCTATTATTCTAGAAAAAAGCGATGGAGCTTATCTTTATGGTACTACTGATTTAGCTACTATTTACTCTAGAGTAGAGAGATTTAAACCTGATGAAATATGGTATGTAGTTGATAATAGACAAGAGTTACATCTTACTCAGGTTTTTCGTGCGGCGTATAAATCTAAAATTGCGCCTAGCGATCTAAAATTACAATTTTTAGGATTTGGTACTATAAATGGCCAAGATGGTAAACCGTTTAAAACTAGAGAAGGCGGAGTAATGAGTTTGCCTAATTTAATCGATTTGGTAAATGTAGAAACTTATAAAAAATTAAATCCTAATATTACAGATGAAAAAGAAAAGAAAAGTATTGCTAGAACAATAGCTTTATCTGCTATAAAATATGCTGATTTAATTCCTTATAGGAGTACAGATTATATATTCAATCCTGATAAATTTAGTGATTTAGAAGGAAAAACTGGCCCATATTTACTATATTCAACAATACGTATGAAATCGTTATTGAAAAAAGCGAATGAATTAAATATTAATTTTAACGTTATTAAAAAGTTAAAAAATGAATATGATAGAGAAGCAATGTTAAATATAATAAATTTACCATCAATACTAACAAGGGCTTATGAGGCAAAATCACTTAATGATATAACTGAGTATATATACAAGTTAACTGGTTCTTATAATAAATTTTATTCTGAAAATAGAATAATTACAGAAGAAGATGAAGACTTAAGAATGTCTTGGTTAGCCTTAACAAAATTAGTTTTAGATATTAATTTAATGCTTTTGGATATATTGGCTATTGATTGCCCTAATAAAATGTAAAAAATCAGTTGATTTTCATTCTAATTAATGATATAAGTTTTATTGATTTGTTTTACAAACAAATTAGTGAAATATGCATATAATGTTAATCGTAGGAGGACGTTTATGAGTATAAAAGACATGAAAAAAGAAGATTTAGAATTATTATCTTATAAAGATATTACAAATAAGCTATTAGAAGAGAATGGTGCTACAAATACAAAAGATTTATTTAAAGAAATTACAACTTTATTGGAACTTCCTAATAGTGTATTTGAGACTAAAATAGGAGATTATTATACTACGCTTACCACTGATAAAAGATTTATTCTTTTAGAGGATGGTAAATGGGATTTAAGAGATAGACATACTTCTGATAAACTTGCAATGGCAATGGATGAAGAAGACGATGCGGATGATATGGATGTTCATAACGATGTAGAAGAAGAACAAGAAGAAAGTTTTGATGATGTTTCAACTGACGAAGATTTTGACGAGACAGATGAAGATTTAAAAGATTTAGTAATCATGGATGAAGATGAACTAGAATTAGAACAATAATTTTAGTTTCTTTTTTTTAATAGATCATGTTATAATACGATAGATGAAGGGATGATATTGTGATTGAAAGATTAGAAATAATAAAAAAAAGATATGAAGAACTTAATAATCAATTGTTAGATCCTAGTATTTTAAGCAATATTAACAAAACACGTGAAATATCTAAAGAAATAGCTAACTTAGAAGATGCAGTAATTTGTTATGATAAGTACAATAAGGTTTTAGAGGATATAGATGCTGCTAAAGAAATGGTAAAGGATCCGGAAATGGCTGATTTTGCTAAAGAAGAATTAGAAGGTTTCGAAAAAGAAAAATTGTCACTAGAAAAACAACTAGAAATTTTATTGATACCAAAAGATCCTAATGATGGAAAGAATGTAATTGTAGAAATAAGAGGAGCTGCTGGTGGAGATGAAGCTAACATATTTGCTGGTGACTTATATAGAATGTATTTGAAATATGCTGAAAAAGAAGGATGGAAAGTTGAAGTATTAGAAGAAGAACATTCTGAAGGCGGTGGCTTTTCTCTTATCAGCTTCATGGTAAAAGGTAAAAATGTTTATTCTAAATTAAAGTATGAAAGTGGTGCTCATAGAGTTCAAAGAGTTCCAGTAACTGAAACTCAAGGTAGAATTCATACATCAACTGCAACCGTACTTGTAATGCCGGAAGCAGAAGAGTTAGATTTTCAACTAGACATGTCAGAAGTAAGAATTGATATTACGAGATCTTCTGGTTGTGGTGGTCAAGGGGTTAATACTACTGATTCTGCTGTTCGTGTAACACATATACCTACTGGTACTATAGTTTATTGTCAAGTAGGTCGTAGCCAAATTCAAAATAAAGAAATGGCATTAAATACTCTTAAAACCAGACTTTATAATATGAAAATGCAGGAAAAAGAGGAAAAAGAAGGCGCTGAGAGAAGAAGTAAGATAGGTACTGGAGATAGATCAGAAAAAATAAGAACATATAACTATCCACAAAATAGAGTTACTGATCATAGAATTGGATTTACTCTAATGCAACTTGATCGTGTGATGGAAGGTGAATTAGATCAAATAATAGAAGCATTAATTACTGAAGATCAAAAAAGACAATTAGAAGGAAATGTTTAATGACAGTTGACGAATTAATTGTTTATGGTAGAAAATATCTTCACAAGCACGAAGTAAACATGCTTTTAAGTAGTGTTTTAGGTTATGATAACTTAGAATTGTTTATGCATTTAAACGAAAATGTGAAAGAAGAACAAGAAAAAGAATATAAAAATATGATAGATCGTCTTATCAGGAAAGAACCTATTCAATATGTATTAGGGAATGTAAATTTTTATGGATATAATTTTATTGTTAATAAAAATGTTTTAATTCCTAGATTTGAAACAGAAGAATTGGTCGATAATACTTTAAAATATATCGAAAAGCAATTTGGTAATACTAAGATAAAGGTTTTAGATATTGGAACTGGTAGTGGTAATATAGGTATTACAATATGTAAAAAACTACCTAATGTTAGAGTTACCTGTTCAGATGTTAGCGATAAAGCATTAGAAGTTGCAAGGCTTAATGCCCAAAAATTACAAGCTGAAGTTACGTTTGTTAAAAGTGATGTATTAGCATCTATTGACGGAAAATATGACGTTATAATTAGTAATCCGCCTTACATAAGTAAGAGTGAAAAAATAGAAGATATAGTTAAAAATAACGAACCATCAACAGCTTTGTATGCGGATGATGATGGATTATATTTTTATGATAAAATACTGTCTACTTGTAAAAATAACTTAAATGATAAATTCTTAATAGCATTCGAAATTGGAATGACTCAAAAAGATAGAATAATTAATATTGTAAATAATTATTTTGATAATGTTGTTATAGAGTGCAAAAAAGATTTATCTTTAAAAGATAGAATGATATTTATATATTCTAAAGATTAGTCGATAAAAAGAACTTTTTGTAGTTCTTTTTTTGTTTTAGTTATTTATTTGAATATCACTATATAAAGAGATGATTGATAATGAAAAAAATAGTAATTATTTTAAGTATTATTCTTATTGTTGTAATATCAAATAACACTACTGATGATTTATTGATACCAGATGAAGCTATTAGAATTCGTGTGATTGCTAATAGTAATTCTTTTGAAGATCAAGCAATAAAGAAAATGGTTAAAGATAATTTAGAACATGAAATAACAAAAATTTTAGAGGATGCTAATGATATTAATGATGCAAGAGAAATTATTAAAAGTAATATGAATAATATAGAAGACAATGTAAAACAAACATTATCTAATAATGGTTATAGTAGCGAATATACAATTAATTACGGGTATAATTTGTTTCCTAATAAAAAATATAAAGGAGTAACATATAAAGAGGGATATTATGAATCAGTAGTTATTACTTTAGGTAATGGTTCAGGTGATAATTGGTGGTGTGTTTTATTTCCTCCACTATGTGCTTTAGAGTCTGATCAAAATAACGTTGGCGAAGTTGAATACAAATCGTTTATCAAAGAAATAATAAATAAATATTTTAAGAATTAAACTCTTATTATAATAGTATTATTTAAGTAGTAGAGGATTGATATTGTATGAGTTTAATAAACGTTATTATAATTGCGATAGGTTTAAGCATGGATGCTTTTTCGTTAGCTATTTTATATGGTACTTTAAATTTTAATATAAAAAAAATTATGCTTTTATCGTCAAGTGTAGGAATGTTTCATTTCTTTATGCCACTTATTGGTAATGCATTTGGTCAATTTATTATGAGCTTTGTTCCAATTAAATCTAATGAAATAGTTGGAATAATTTTTTTGTTTTTATCAATAGAGATGATAATTTCATTATTCAAAGAGGAAGATGCGGTTGATTTGAAAGGCTTTTGGTCTATCATTCTTTTTGCTTTCACAGTAAGTATAGATAGCTTTTCAGTTGGAATTGGATTGTCTGCAATATATTCAAATAGGTTTTTAGCTGTGTTAGTCTTTTCTGTTATTAGCTTTTTATTTACTTTTTCAGGTCTTCTATTGGGAAGATTTTTATCTCAAAAACTAGGAAAAGTATCGATTTTGATTGGTAGTATTGTATTATTGTGTCTATCTTTTGACTATCTTTTCTTTTATACTTGCTAATATATTGAATTATAAACTATAATTAATATGAGAGGAATGATGAATGTATGTTAGTTAATAGTATCAAGATGCTTCAAGATGCTAAAAAAGGAAAATATGCAATTCCACATTTTAATATTAACAATTTGGAATGGACTAAATATATATTAGAAGAATGTCAAAAAAATAATATTCCCGTTATTTTAGGCGTTAGCGAAGGAGCAGCTAAGTATATGGGTGGATATTATGTTGTAAGCCAAATGGTAAAAGGATTAATTGAAGATTTGAATATAACAATAGATGTATGCTTACATTTGGATCATGGTTCAACTTTTGAAGCTTGTAAAAAAGCTATAGATAGTGGCTTCACTTCTGTTATGATAGATGCTTCTACTCATGTTTTGGATGAAAATATTAAAATAACTTCTGAAGTTGTATCTTATGCTCATCCGAGAGGCGTTAGTGTTGAAGCTGAAGTTGGTCATATAGGTGGAAGTGAAGATGGAATCTCTAGTGAGGTTTATCATGCTACGTTAGATGAATGTATTGCTTTAAGTAAAACTGGAATTGATTCTATAGCACCTGCTTTAGGAAGTGTTCATGGTCTTTACAAAGGTAAACCTAATTTAAACTTTGAGCGAATGAAATTAATTAATAAAACTTTAGATATTCCTTTGGTATTACATGGTGGAACAGGGATTCCAGATGACGATATTCAAAAAGCTATAGCATGTGGTATAAGTAAAATCAATATTAATACAGAATTACAAATTGCATGGCATAATGCTGTTTTAAGTTTTACTATTACTAATCCTGATGTTTATGATCCAAGAAAAGTTATTGGCAGTGGACAAGCATCAATGAAACAAAAAATCACAGAGAAAATCAATTTGTTTTTTAATAGGTAATTATTTGACGAATTATAATACAATATATTGAAGTGGAGGTACTATGAAAGTATTAGAAATAGAAGGTGGACATGAACTTTCAGGAACAATTAGAATAAGTGGTGCTAAAAATAGTTCAGTAGCACTAATACCAGCTGCTATTTTAGCTGATGATGATGTTACAATATGTAATGTTCCTGAAATTACTGATACTGATGCTCTTAGTGAGATATTAAATTATTTAGGAGCTGAAGTAAGACGTGCAAGTGAGAGTATAGTTATTAATCCTAAGTCAATTCAGAATAAAGAAATACCTGCCAATATTTCCAAAAAATTACGTGCTTCATATTATTTTATGGGGGCTTTATTAGGAAAATATAAACATGTGGAGATGTATTTCCCGGGTGGATGTTCTATTGGTGCTAGACCCATCAATTTCCATTTGAAGGGTTTTGAATCATTAGGCGCTACTGTTGAAATACAGGATGATAGGTACATTGTTGATGCAAAAGAATTAAAAGGAGCTAATATATACTTAGATTTTGCTTCAGTAGGAGCAACGATAAACATCATGTTAGCGGCAGTAAAAGCTAAAGGAACAACTGTTATAGATAATGCTGCAAAAGAGCCAGAAATAGTTAATGTGGCAACTTTTTTAAATAATATGGGTGCTAAGATAAGTGGAGCTGGTACTAGTACTATTAAAATAGTTGGTGTTGATAAATTAAATGGCTGTTTTCATGAAGTTATACCAGATAGAATAGAAGCAGGAACTTACACTATAATAGGAGCTCTTGTTGGTAATTATTTAAAAATAGATAATATTATTCCAGAACATATAGAAGCCCTTACATCTAAATTGTTAGAAATGGGTGTATATTTGGAAATAGGTTCTGATTATTTGATAGTTAATAAATCAGATAAGTACAAGGCAGTTAACGTTAAAACTTTAGTTTTCCCGGGATTTCCAACGGATTTACAACAACCTTTCATGGTTTTATCTACGCAATGTAGTGGTAAATCAATTGTAGAAGAAACGATATATGAAAATCGTTTTATGCATATACCATATCTTAAGAAAATGGGTGCAAATATAGAAGTAAATGGTTCTAAAGCAATAATTAAAGGACCAACGAAATTAAAAGGAAAAGAAGTAGAGGCAACAGATTTAAGAGCGGGTGCTAGTATGGTAGCAGCAGCATTAGTTGCAGATGGCACTACTATTATTAATAATATAGAACATATATTAAGAGGTTATGAAAATATAGTAGAAAAATTAAAAGACGTAGGTGCTAAAATAGAAGTAAAAGAAATATAATTATACAAATATTTCTTTTTTATTGGAGGGAAAATGAAACATAAGAGATTATTTTTTTTGGTGTCTTTAATTCTATTTATTAGTGTTAGTGTATTTTTAATTTATAATCGTACATATATTTTGAAGATTAATTATGTAGCTCTAGGAGATTCAGTAGCAGCAGGCAGAAATCCATATGGAGTTGATGATTATGGGTATACAGATTATGTTAAAGACTATTTACAAAAGAATGATAAATTAAATAGTTATATAAGTTATGCAATAAGTGGTTATACTACAGATGATGTTACTAATGATATTAATCTTAATAAAAAGAGTATAGATAATGAAATTAGCATTAAAAGAGCTTTAAGGGAATCGAACCTTGTAACTATTTCAATTGGTGCTAATGATTTTATGAAAGGTCTTGATTTAACAGGGATATCCAACTTCTTAAAAGATAAGAACATAGCTTTATCACGTGTTGATGAGGTTATAGATAAAGTTGATGAGTTATTGGTGCTTATTAAAAAGTATGCCAAAGAGAATATAGTGGTTGTTGGTTATTATAATCCATTACCAAGGTTAACAAAGTATAAAGATGAAATCAATGAGGTTGTTAATTATGCAGATCAGCAATATGAAATTATCTGTAATAAAAATAATGTTAAATATATAAAAGTATCTAATTTAATTTTAAAAAATTCTGATTATTTGCCTAACCCTTTAGATATACATCCAAGTAAGGAAGGATATTATATTATAAGCAAAGAAATTATTAATTACATAAATCAGTTATACTAATGAAATTTTTATTGCATATTTTAAAAAATGTTGTTATACTATATTAGCAATTATTACTATGATTGACTAAATCATGGCGGAAGGAGAGATTATAATGAAAGCTGGAATACATCCAAATTATAAAGATACTAAAGTAACTTGTGCTTGTGGTGAGACTTTTGTTGTTAGATCTACAAAAGATGAAATTAATGTTGAAGTTTGTTCTAAATGTCATCCTTTTTATACAGGAATGCAAAGCAGAACTTCACATACTGGTAGAGTAGATAAATTTAACAAAAAATATGGTTTTGATAAAAAAGAAGCATAGTAATTCAAAGAGTGTTAGCACTCTTTTTTATTTTCAGATTTTTAAGTACATGATATAATTATATTTATAATAAGAGGTGGTTATATGAAGATTGCTATAGCAAGTGATCATAAAGGTTATCATTTAAAAGTTACTTTAACTAGTTATTTAGTTAAAAAGGGTTATGAAGTTATTGATTTAGGAACTGATTCGGTTATATCAGTTGATTATCCTATATATGCATTTAATCTTTGTAAAAAGGTTGCCAGTAAAGAAGCAGATTTTGGTATAGCTATTTGTGGAACTGGAATAGGCATTTCGATTGCTTGTAATAAAGTTAAAGGAATTAGATGCGCAAAAGTGGACAATATAAAAGAGGCAGAATTAACTCGCCTAGATAACGATGCTAATGTTTTAGCGCTAAATGGTTCAATGATGAGCTATAAAGCTAAAGATATAGTTGATATTTTTTTGAAAACAAAGTTTTCTGGTTCGGAACGTCATATTAAACGTCTTAAAATGATTAGAGATTACGAAGAAGGTAATTCTAATGAGTGTTAAATTTTTTATATATCTTTTTGTTTCTATATTAGTAGTATGGGCGATGGAGGCTGTTAATATTAATCAAATTTTTAGAAAAAATAGAGTTTTACAAGCAAGGGTATTTTATTTGCTGTTAGGATTATCTATGATTTATTTAGTTAGTAATTTCGTTTTTGATTTTTTTGTATTTACAAAAATTATGTAATTATGTATAAAATCTGCTAAAATGTCAAAACTGATATTGAGGTGGAAAAAATGAAGAAAAAAATGAAGTTAAAACCATACGTTATGCCAAGCATATATATTATGTTAATAATGGTATTTATGGTGGGCATAATTACTAAATATGAAGGTGTTGTTGAAGAAGAAAAGTTGAACTATGTATCCAATGTTATATTATCAAACGATACACCTGTAGTAGCTACTAGTGATGTTGTAATTATTAGACCTTATAATGATCAAGCAGTAAAAATAGGAAAAAATTTCTATAATTACAAATCTGACGAAGAAAGTCAAAAGAATGCAATTGTATATTATGAGAATACTTATATTCAAAATTCAGGGATCGATTATGTTAAGCCCGAAGAATTTGATGTTGTATCAGTATTAGATGGTACAGTTTTGAGCGTTAATAATAATGATTTGTTGGGTAATACAATTGAAATTAAGCATGATAATAAGTATATAAGTGTTTATCAAGGACTTTCTACAATTACTGTAAAAGAAGGAGATACAGTTTTGCAAGGTCAAGTTTTAGGTAAAAGTGGTGTATCTAAAATCAATAATGATTTAGGTAATCACTTACATTTCGAACTTTTCAAAAATGGTCAAGTTATCAATCCCGAAGAATATTACAATAAAAGTATAAAAGAGTAGTAGGCTGTAAATGCCTTTTTTTATTCATAACTATTTGTCTATTTATATATACTTTATTGAAAGAAGGTATATTTTATGGATAAATATATTATTGAAAGAGTATTAAGTGAGGCATTATACATGTTGGAAAGTAAAAGTACAGTACGTGATATAGCTAGTGTTTATAATGTTAGTAAGAGTACAGTACATAAAGATTTGCAAGATAGACTCTGTTTTATTAATGGTGAACTTCATGAAAGTGTTGATAAAATTTTAAAAGAACATATAGAAGTTAGACATATAAGAGGGGGAGAGTCTACTAAGAAAAAATATTTAAAATTGTAAGAGGGAAATATGAAAGATATTGGAATAGATTTGGGAACAGCAAATGTATTAGTTTATGTAAAAGGTCAGGGAATAGTTTTAAATGAACCATCAGTTTTGGCAATAGATTCTGAAAGCAAGAGTGTTTTAGCCGTTGGAAAAGATGCAAATGATATGTTAGGAAGAACCCCTGGTAAGGTAAAAGCAATTAAACCATTAAAAGATGGTGTTATTGCGGACTTTGAATATACAGAAGCAATGTTAACTAGTATGCTTAAAAAAGTTAATGGAGTAAAGTTGTGGTCTAGGCCTCGAATTTTAATTTGTTGTCCTTCTAATATTACACCAGTTGAAAAAAATGCGATAAAAGAAGCTGCTGAAAAATTGGGAGCTAAGAAAGTTTTTTTAGAGGAAGAACCGAAGGTGGCTGCTTTGGGTGCTGGGATGGATATATCGAAGCCTGGTGCTAATATGGTAATTGATATTGGTGGTGGTACTACAGATATAGCTATTTTATCTTTAGGTGGGATAGTTAGTAGTTCTTCTATAAAAGTTGCAGGTAATACTTTTGATAGAGCAATAATTGATTATATAAAAGATAACTATAAACTATTAATAGGGGAAAGAACTGCTGAAGATATTAAACTAACTTTAGGATCGGTTTATAAGGGCGATAAGAATAATAAAAAAGAGATAAAAGGACGGAGCCTAGAGAATGGATTGCCTAATACTATAGAAATAACTGAAAAAGAAATTGAGGATGCTTTGTCACTTCATGCATTAGAAATAATAAGGGAAGTCAAAAAAGTTCTTGAAAACACACCACCAGAGTTATCCGCAGATATTGTGGATAAAGGCATTGTATTAACTGGCGGTGGGGCTTTAGTTAAAGGATTTGCTGAATTGTTTGAGAAAGAATTATTGGTACCTATTTATATTGCTGAAAGTCCATTAACTTGTGTTGCTGAAGGCTGTGGAATAATGCTTGATAATCTAAGTTTGTTAGAGAAATAACCGTTAAATTAATAATTAACGGTTTTTTTGTTTAACTTTATTTACATATTTGTTATAATTTAAGTATGAGTGAGGTAGTATTATGTATAACACATATTTAATTGAAATAGTATTAATAACTTTAATTACATTCGTTTTTACGGCATTAATAATGCCTGGAATGATAAAAATAGCAAAACATATTAATGCTGTTGATGTTCCGCGTGACAATCGTAGAGTGCATACAAAACCAGTACCTAAATTGGGTGGATTAGGAATATTTTTTGGTTTCCTTTTTGGTTATATGTTGTTTGGAGTTCATAGTATTCAAATGAATTCTATATTGATTGGTAGTTTCATAATTATTTTAACTGGTATTATAGATGATATTAATCCAATAAAGCCAAGATATAAATTACTAGGCCAAATATGTGCTGCTTGTGCGGTTATCTTTTATGGTAATATTATGTTGAATGAAGTTACAGCATTTGGACAAGTTTTCAAGTTCGGACTTTGGGGCTATCCAATAACTTTATTCTTTATAATTGCATGTATTAATGTTATTAATTTGATCGATGGATTAGATGGTTTAAGTGGCGGGATTACTTCAATATTTTTAGCAACAATGGGAATTATTGCTTTTGTTCAGGGAAGACAAGCTACACTAGAGATAACACTTATCTTTATTATGCTAGGTGCTACTTTAGGTTTTCTTTTACATAATTTCAACCCTGCAAAAATATTTGCTGGTGATACCGGTTCAATGTTTATGGGATTTATTATTGCAATAGTATCATTATTAGGTTTCAAAGGTGCTATGTTCTTATCATTTATGATTCCATTAGCGGTTTTGGCGATTCCAATTCTAGATACGTTATTTGCTATAATTAGACGTATGCTAAAAAAACAACCAATATTTGAAGCTGATAAAGATCATATGCATCATCAATTTTTAAAAATGAATTTTTCACAACGGCAAACTGTTTTAATAATATATCTTATTAATATTTTGTTCTCAGCTGCTGCAATTTTCTTTACTGTTGGTGATTCAAAAAAAGCAGCATTTATTTATTTGCTTTTATTAGTGTTAGCTATTTGGTTCATATTACATACTGGAATCCTGTCACAAAACATGAGTAATAAAATAAATAATTTAGAAGAAAAAATAAAAAAAAGTGCAAAAAGAAAGAAAAAGTAGCAATAGCTACTTTTTTTAATGTTTTAACTGTAAAAAACTACCAAAATATGGTAAAATAAAGAAGGATTTGCGAAAAGAAGGCGAGTATATGATAAATTTTGTACTTTATGAAGATAAAGAGATTATTAGAGAAAATTATGTTAAGGTAATTCACAAATTTATGGGAAGAAGTGATGTCTCTTATAAAATTTATCAATTCTCGGCATATAATAGTGATTTAAGTAATTATATCAAAAACAAAAGCGGTCATAATATTTATATTTTAGATATAGAAGTTCCGGGAAAGTCTGGTCTTGATTTAGCCCGTGAAATTCGTGCTACAGGTGACTCGGAAAGCCAACTAATTGTTGTAACTGCACATCGTGAAATGTTAGAAAATACATTTACTAATAGAAGTTTAATATTGAATTTTGTATCTAAATTTGATAATTGTGAGGAAAATTTATTGTCTGTCCTTAGCGATGCATATATAAATATAACTAGATATAAATCATATGTATTTAAAAACGATGGAGAGTTATATCGTATTCCATATAATGATATTTTATACTTTGAAGCAGAATCACAAAATGGTAGAATTAATTTGGTCACAAAAAGTAAAACTTATTTTGTGAAGAAAACTATGAATAACATTTTGAAGGAATTACATGATCCTAGATTTATGCGTACACATAAGAGTTGTATAATTAATTTATATAATGTTGAAAAAGTTGATTTAATAAATTCTGTAATTTATTTTTCTAATAATATTGAAACACTTTTGCTATCTAGAAATTATAAAAAAGAATTTCAAGAAAGGTTATTGAAATAAGGTGAGGGTATGGAATTTAAGGTTGTTTTTGAATTTTTGATATGTAGTATAATAACGGGTTCATATTTCATTTTTAGTGGGCACAAGATTTTTAATCAAAAAATAAATTTTTCTGGTAAGAATATATTAGTTATGTTAGGACTAATAGTATTTTTAGTATTTAATTATATGTTTTTAGATAACGTAATTAAAATTATTACTGTGTATACGGCAATGCTGTTTACCTATAAAATGCTGTTTAGGAAAAACTTTTCACAGTCGGCAATAGCAGCTCTTGTCTCTTATTTGATAATTATTATTAGTGAAATACTTTTTATAACTGGTATTATGATACTTTGCGAAGTAGGAGTTATAAGTGACATTAAAATGTTTATTGGAACTATTTTTGCTAACTTTTGTATAAGTACAGTTGCTGCTATAGCTTCTACAATATTTTCAAAAACACTATCCCAAAAGATAAGTAAAGTTAAAGAAAATTATAAGTTTACTTTAATATTTACTTTCATAGTTTTACTACTTGCTATTGGGTCGCTATTTTATAAAATGAATTATGATAAATGGATTTTTAATTATCCATTAATTCTAAATGTTATTATAGTTTTATGTTTGGTCGCTTTAGGTTTCTTTATTATTAAACAACATATAGACAAGCTTAAGATAGCAGATGATTACGAAAAATATATTGAATATTCTAAAGAAACTGAAAAACTTGTTGAAAGATATAGTGTTAGTCAACACGAAAATAAAAATGAATTAATCATTATTCGTAGTATGGTTCATAAAAATAATACTAAGCTATTGGAATATCTCGATGAAATTATGGTTAATAAAGATAATATAACAAATTCATGGATTAGATTATTAAGATATATTCCTTTCGGTGGTTTAAAGGGAATTATGCATAATAAAATAAGTAATATGAATGATAGTGGTATTAATCTATTTTTTGATGTTAGTAAAGAAGTTGGAAAATCAAAACTAAAGGATTTGACTGTTAAAGAAAATAATCATTTATCTAAGATTATAGGTGTATTTTTAGATAATGCTAAAGAAGCAGCTTTGTCTTCTAAACTTAAAGAAGTTACTATTAATATTTATGTAGAAAACAAAACTATAGTATTTGAAATAGCAAACTCATATGATGGTGAAATCAATGTTGATAATATTTATAATGCAGGTTATTCTAATAAAGGTAAAAATAGAGGCTATGGATTAGTTTTAGCAAAAAATTTAGTAGATGACAATCCTATGTTTGAAAACATTACTACTACTTTAAATGGATATTTTGTTCAGAAACTAATAGTAAAAAAATAGCAAAATAAAAGAACTGAAATTCAGTTCTTTTATTTTTTTATAGCATTGATTTAGGCATAGTGGGTTCATCAAAGATAAGAACGATACATGCAGCAGAAGCAGCGCCAGCAGCTATTGCACCAACAGCAGCTAAAGCCATAGCTAGAAATTTTTTCATATTTTTCCTCCTTCATTATTTTTCTATTTCCCATAACTTTTGTAGTTGTTATAAGACATTTTAAAAATTTTGTAAGTCAATGGAGATATTAGTATAGATTCAATTAACATTGATGCTGCTAAAGTATTTTGCCAGAAACTATCTTTTATATAGATGATAGCAACTAGATATATAGTTCCTAATATTATTGTTAGTAATTTATATACTCTTCTTCTATTCTTTCTTATTAATGGTCTTTTAGTTGTATCAGCAGGTGCAAAGAAAATAAAGTTTAATAGTGAATAAGTTGCAATCAGTATTAATATATAATTTGGAAAGGTTATATATTTACATATCAATGGTATTCCTATAAATGTTGGAACGGAACTTACCCAACACATCCATGACTTGGACGCATGTATTCCAAAAGCTGTTGCTCTTAAAACATTGAACAATAGTAGAAGAATAATGGTTTCTTTAAATATTTTTAATATAATTGATAGTAATAATATTACTATGACTTTTGTAAGCGATAAGTATATAGATTCGAGTCCATATTTTATTCTTTCTATTTCATCTTCACTATAATTTGGATAGTAACGTCTAATCGTGTTAATAGAGTTACTAATAATCAATTTTTTAACCATAATCACCTCTACTATTACACTACCATAGTATCATGTTTAATCATTTTAAATCCAAATTGGCGGTAATATGTTCTAAAACTACGATGAACGTCAAAAAGTTAACTAAATGAATAACAAAAAAGCATAAAACCATCAAAAAACTACATTTTATCACAAAAAACTCTTTTTAATGAATTTTTTTGCTATTATGTATTTGCGCAAGAAAAGAGGGACCCACTTATGAAGTACATGAGCAGTAAGAAGAATGAAAATGAAGGCGAGGTGTATGTAGTGAGAGGACGTGTTAAGTGGTTCAATAACGAAAAAGGTTATGGATTTATTGATTACACTGATAATGAAGATATATTTGTTCATTATTCAGCTATCAATCAAGAAGGATATAAAACTTTATCTGAAGGACAATACGTTGAATTCAATTTGTTAGAAACTACTAAAGGTTATCAAGCATTAGATGTTAAAGTAATCAAAGAAACTTCTGACATTAAATAAAGTAGCAGTAGCTACTTTTTTTATTTGATTTTCACAAAAATTTTAACTTTCAAAGCTATAAAAATATGGCTAAATATATTGGTGTGTGTTAAAATATAATTATAAGGAGGAGATGTTATGAACATTACATTAAGAGGGGATAAAATTAAAATTACTGAGGCTATGCAAAGCTATGCAAACGAAAAATTAGAGAAATTAAATAAGTATTTTGATGACTCTGAAAATGTAAAAGCAAACTTAGTAGTTAAAGTACAAAACTACAAACAAAAAGTTGAAGTTACTATTCCACTTAAAAATTTAATATTGAGGGCCGAAGAAAGCCAGGATGATTTTTATGCAGCGGTAGATACTGTTGTTGATAAGATTGAAAGACAATTAAGAAAAAATAAGACAAGATTGCAATCTAAAAAGATAAAAGAAGCAAAAGAAATTGTATTTGATTATATAGAAGATTATGATGATGAAGATGCTCAAACTATTGTTAAAAGAAAGAAAATAGAAGTTAAACCTATGGATGAAGAGGAAGCAGTAATTCAAATGGAATTACTTGGTCATCAATTCTATTTATTTAAAGATGCTGAAACTTTAAAACCAGCATTAGTTTATAAAAGAAAAGATGGTCACTACGGAATCATAGAAACTGATTAATTATAAAGAGCTTAAAAAGCTCTTTTTTTATTGAATAACGTGGTATTTTTGTGAAAATAAAGGAATTTCTTTGTATTATTAGGCGTTTTTTGATAAAATATTTTATGTGAGGAGATGGTAAAATGAACATATTAAGAAGTTTATTCGATCATGAGTATAAAGAATTAAAAAAGTTTTCAGCCTTAGCAGATAAAATAGAGGCATTAGAACCTGAATATTCTAAATTAACTGATTATGAATTACAGGCTAAAACTGATGAGTTTAAAGGTAGATTAGACAAAGGCGAAACTTTAGATGATATATTAGTAGAAGCATATGCAACAGCTAGAGAGGCTTGTTTTAGAGTAATAGGTGAAAAACCATATTATGTTCAATTATTAGGTGCAATAGCAATACACTTTGGTAATATAGCAGAAATGAAAACAGGTGAAGGTAAAACATTAACTAGTGTAATGCCAGCATATTTAAATGCATTAACAGGTAACGGAGTTCACATAGTTACAGTTAATGAATATTTAGCTGATCGTGATGCGAACTGGATGGGTAACATTCACAGATTTTTAGGTTTAACTGTTGGTACTAACTTAAGAAGCTTATCACCAAAAGAAAAAAGAGAACAATATGAATGTGATATTTTATATACTACTAACAATGAATTAGGATTCGATTACTTACGTGATAATATGGTTGTACAAAAAGATAATAGAGTTCAACGTGGGCTTAACTTTGCTATCATTGACGAAGTCGACTCAGTTTTAATAGATGAAGCTAGAACACCTTTGATTATTTCTGGTGGTGAAATGAAGAGCGCTAAACTTTATACTGATGCTGACAGTTTCGTAAAAAACTTAAAGAATGAGGAAGATTATATATACGATGAGAAGACTAAAAGTGTAACCTTAACTGAAGAAGGAGTTAAAAAAGGTGAACAACGTTTTGGTATAGATAATTTATATGATATTAATCAAACAAGTTTAGTTCATCATATTAATCAGGCTTTAAAGGCAAATTATTCTATGCGTAATGATGTTGATTATGTTGTACAAGATGGTGAAGTTATAATTGTTGACCAATTTACTGGTCGTCTTATGAAAGGCCGTGCATTTAGTGATGGATTGCATCAGGCAATAGAAGCTAAAGAAGGAGTAAAAATTCAACAAGAGACAAAAACACTTGCTACTATTACTTTCCAAAATTTATTTAGAATGTACAAAAAACTTTCTGGTATGACAGGTACAGCCAAAACCGAAGAAGAAGAATTTAGAAATATTTATAATATGTTTGTTATATGTATTCCTACAAATAAAGAAGTAATAAGGGATGATGAGCCAGATTTAGTTTATGCAACTAAAGTAGGTAAATATAAAGCTCTTATTAATGAAATTGAACGTAGATATAAAACAGGACAGCCAGTGCTTGTTGGTACAATAGCAATTGAAACTAATGAATTAATTAGTGAATTATTAAAAAAGAAAAAAATACCACATGAAGTACTGAATGCTAAGAATCATGCAAGAGAAGCTGAAATAATTGCTAAAGCTGGAGAAAGAAAAGCTGTAACAATTGCTACTAACATGGCAGGGCGTGGAACCGATATTAAATTGACGGAAGAAGTTAAAAAACTAGGTGGTTTATGTGTTTTAGGTACTGAACGTCATGAATCAAGAAGAATTGATAATCAGCTAAGAGGTCGTTCTGGTCGTCAAGGAGATCCAGGATTTACACAATTTTATGTTTCTATGGAAGATGACCTAATGGTTAGATTTGGTACTGATAGAATCAAAATGATGATGCAAACTTTAGGATTTACTGAAGATCAAGCTATCAAAAGTAAAACTTTTACAAAGGCTATAGCGACTGCACAATCTCGTGTTGAAGGTAATAATTTTGATATTCGTAAACAATTATTGCAATATGATGATGTAATGAATAATCAAAGAGAAATTATCTATGCTAGAAGAAATGAAGTATTAGATAACGAATCTATTCATGACACAGTATTAGAAGCAATAAAAAACCATGTAACTGATTTAGTTAAATCTCATACTTTCCCAGAAGGCCATCTATCTCAAGATGATTTGGAAGAGATTATAGGATATGCTAATGAAAACTTATTTAAAAAAGATTTAAATGTTAAAGATTTAAGAGGTAGAAGCGAAGAAGATATTATAGATATAATATATAATATTATTGTCGAAGAATATGAAGAAAAGATTAAGAATGTTCCAAGAGAAATTTCTGATGAGTTTGAAAAAGTAATAGTACTTAATATAATTGATAAGTATTGGACTGAACATATTAATACAATGTCTCATCTAAGGGAAGGAATTCATTTAAGAAGTTATGGACATGATGATCCATTACGTGCTTATACAGTTGAAGGATATGAAATGTTTGATAATATGCTTCAAAATATTGATAAAGATGTAACTGTTTTCTTAGTAAAAGCAGAAATTAAGCAGAACATTGAAAGGAAAGAAATATCAAAAGAAAAAATAACTAATGATGGAAAAGATGCTGTTAAAGCGCAACCTAAAAAGGTTACCAAAATAGGTAGAAATGATCCTTGTCCTTGTGGGTCTGGTAAGAAATATAAGAATTGTTGTGGAAAGTAGTTAAAAGCCTTGAAATAAAGGCTTTTTCTATACAAAAATTAGGCATCTTTATTTAGATATGTTATTAAATACGTTATGAGAAAGTATCTAAAACTTATTATAGACAAAACCAAAATAAGTCAGTAGTTATGCTGATTTTATAATATTTTAAAGCTCTTGATCTTGGTGAAAAATATCAAATTGTGATATAATGGCTATGTATGTTTTGGGGTGGTTTAATATGTTAAGTGAAGTAAAAATAGAATTAACTAATAAATGTTCATCTTGTAATCAATATAGTATTTGTAAAAGCGGATGTATAGGACAAAAGATAATCGCAAACTACACACAAGATGCGGACAAAGTAAAAGAATTAAGAAGATGTATTAACTCTAGAGATCTTAAATGTATGAGGTAATTATGAAGAAAAGACAAGAAGTTTATGATTTGTATTGGTATTTTGCTTATGAAAGGCAAAATATATTTTTGAAAAAATTAAATGGTGAAGAAGCTCCGTGGACAGATGATGAGATATTACAAACTTATAAGTTCTGTAATAGTTATAGGGTCAATGATAGAGTCAGTCAGTATTTACTTAAAAATGTTATATACAACGGAAAAAAATATAATGATGAAGATATGATTTTTAGAATATTCTTATTTAAATTATTTAATAAAGAATCAACTTGGGAGTTGTTACTAGATAATTTTGAGGATATTACTTTAAAAACATTTGATATAAAAAAATATTCTAAAGTTTTAGAAAATGCTATTTCAAATGGAATAAAAATATATAATGATGCTTATATAAGTTGTGCCAATAAAGCCTTTGGTTATGATAGGAAACATGATAATCATTTAGCATTATTAAATAAGATTTTCAACATTGATAAGGCACATTTAAAAATATTAAATGCTGAAACAATGGAAGAAGGATTTAATATAATAAAGAATTACCCATTAATTGGAAACTTCATGGCTTATCAATTAGTAACGGATATTAATTATAGTGATGTTGTAAATTGGCGAGAGGATGAATTCACAGTAGCTGGACCAGGTTCTTTAAGAGGCATCAAAAAATGTTTTATAGATAAGGGTAAAATGAGCAATGAAGATATCATTAGATATATGTATGAACACCAAGATAAAGAATTTAAAAGATTGGGTTTAGATTTTAAAAAAATCGGAAATAGACCATTGCAATTAATAGATTGTCAAAATATATTTTGTGAATTAGATAAATACTGCAGACAAGCACTACCAAATTTAAAATCTAATAGAACAAAAATAAAGAAAAAATATGTTGCCAAAAAAGACAAAATAAAATATTTTTATCCAAGTAAATGGGGTATAAAAAACAATTAATTTGGGTTTGAGGCGGTTAATATTTTAGTAGACCTTAAATTAAGCTCGAAAATTAAAATAGATAAATTAGAAATAATATTTAGAATATTAACAAATACTGAAAAAAATGCAATTCTACAACAGATAAATAAAATATATTTTAAAAATAAAAAATTGGAATGGTGAAAATATGAAAACAGTTTTAGGTTCTAAAAATGTTTCTAAGCAAAGGTTGATTTTAATTGCAATGACTGAACTGTGATTTGATGATGTTTCTATTACTACTGTTGATGCTAATTCTTCAGTAAGTTCTAAACCAATCAATGATGAAACTTTAATGGGTACAAGAAATAGAAATAAAAATTTATATAATTATTGCATGGAAAATGATTTTTTATTTGATTTATTAATAGGTATTGAAGGTGAGTATGAGCAGATGGATGATACATATTTTATTGTTATTTATGCATCCATATTAGATCGAAAGGATGCGTCTATAGATAATGATTTAAGTGATGGTGGATATTTGACTGGATTATTATTTGACAATACATATGATGATAAGAAATGCTTAGGAAATACTTTAGAAGAATAACTTCCTATATTTATTGAAACTAAAAGGTGTTTGGATATCTATTTTTCTGGTGAGTAACCTGGCTTTACTCCTAAATTTAAGATAAATAATATTTCTAAATTTAGAAAAAAGTTATAAATATAATAAAAAAATACCTTATGGACAAATGATTAAGTATGGGGATGTTGCTAAACAAATTGCTGAAGACGAGGGAATAGCTAGGATGCCCTACAAGCTGTTGGATGGAATCAAGCATGTATTATAATACCGTGTCATAGAGTTGTTGGGGCTAATAATAATTTAGTTGGATATGGTGGTGGAATAAAGAATAAAATATTTTTATTGAATTTGGAACATAATAATATTGATCAATTTATTATTCCTAAAAAGGGTACAAAATTATGAAAAGATGTAAATGGTGTAATTTAAATAATGATAAATATATTAGATATCATGATGAAGAATGGGGCGTTTTAAATAGTGATGATAGTTATCTCTTTGAAATGCTTATATTAGAATCTTTCCAAGCAGGACTCTCTTGGGAGTGCGTACTAAACAAAAGAGATGACTTCAGGATTGCATATGATAATTTTGAACTAGATAAAGTTTGTAATTATGATGATCAAAAAATAGAAGAATTAGTTAATAATCCTAAAATTATTAGGAATAAATTAAAAATTAAAGCAAGTATTAACAATGCTAAAATTTTTAGAAAAATCCAATTAGAGTATGGTAGTTTTAATAATTATTTAATACAGTACACGAATAATAAAATATTTCACGAGATTAATAAAACTAGTTCTGAGTTATCAGATAAAATATCAAAAGATTTGATTAAAAGAGGAATGAGGTTTGTTGGTACTACTATTATTTACTCTTTTTTACAAGCGGTAGGGATAATTTATTCACATGATGAAGAATGCTTTTTATTTGTTGATTCTATTTGATATAATATAGTTAGAGAAATTAAGGAGGAAATATGGAAAAATCAAATGTATATTTTACTAGCGATATAAGTCCTGATTCTTTATTAAGAATATATGAAAAATTGAATATTAAATTAAATGATAAGGTAGGGGTAAAAATATCTACAGGTGAACCTGGAGGCCATAATTTTTTAAATCCATATTTGATAAAACCTTTAGTTTCTAAAATTAACGGTACAATAATAGAATGTTGTACTGCTTATGGAGGTAAAAGACAAGATCCGAAAGATCATTGGCAAGCAATAAAGGATCATGGTTTTATGGATGTTGCTCCATGTGATATTATGGATGAATATGGTGAGTTTGAACTTCCTATATATGGTACTAAGCATTTAAAAAAGAACATTGTTGGAAAACATTTAAAAGATTATAATTCCATTTTGATGTTATCGCATTTTAAAGGACATCAAATGGGTGGCTTTGGAGGAGCATTAAAAAACATGAGTATTGGTATGGCTTCCCATAATGGTAAGTTAAATATTCACTCTGCTGGAAAAACTACAGATCAAGCTGAATGCTGGGGTAATTTACCTAAACAAGATGATTTTTTGGAAAGTATGGCTGAAGCTTGTAAATCTATTGTTTTATATATGGGTTCTAAAAATATTGCATATATTAATGTAGCTAATAATTTATCTGTAGACTGCGATTGTGATAATAATCCGGCAGCTCCAGAAATGGGTGATATTGGTATATTCGCATCATTAGATCCGGTAGCACTTGATCAGGCGTGTTATGATGCTGTTATAAACAGTAATGATGAGGGAAAAGCTTCCTTAATTGAGCGAATGAATTCCCGTCATGCTATTCATACAGTTGATATTGCTCATGAACTGGGCCTTGGTAATAAAAATTATGAACTTGTTAATATAGATTTGTAAAGATGGTGATAATGTGGATTTTGTTATATTAACGGAAAAAGAATTTAGAGATTTTTCAACGCAAAGTGAACAAGCAAATTTTATGCAAACAGTTGAACTTGGTAATCTACGTATTAATAATGGCGTTAAGGTTAATTATGTTGGAGTAAAAAAGGGCAACAATATAGTAGCTGCTTCGCTTATAGAAGAAGAAGTAACAATTTTTGGGAAAAAGATTTTTTATGCACCTAGAGGATTCTTAATTGATTATCATGATAAGGAGTTATTAACATTTTTTGTGGAAAATCTAAAAAAGTTTGTTAAAGCAAAAAATGGCTTCAAAATAACAATTGACCCTAATGTTGTGTATCAAATTAGAAATGCAGATGGTAGTGTAATTGATGAGAATTTAAAGGATGAAGAAACATTTAAGAATTTAACTGATTTGGGATTTAAACATTTTGGATTCAATTTATATTTAGAAGCTAGACAAGTACGTTTTGCTTATCGTATGTTGCTTGATAGACCATATGAAGAAAAGAAAAAAGAATTTTCTAAAAGCACTAGAAAAAATCTAGAATTGACATATCAAAAAGGGTTATCCGTTAGAAAGGGTGACAATAACGATTTGGCAAAAATGGAGTATTTATTTGAAAATACTGCAACAAGAAAAGATTTTTATTTTAGAAAGTTGGATTATTATAAAGAAATGTATAAATATATGGGAGATCTTATGACGATATATTTTGCATATTTGGATCCAGATAAATATTTGGAATCAGCTAATCATAATTTGATGGTTGAACAAAACACTAATAAAGAAATTCTAGATAAAATGAAAAAAGACAAGGTAGGTGCTAAACTAACTAGTCAAAAAGAAATAAGCGATAATCGTTTGATTAAATTACAAAAGGAAGTAGAGGAAGCCCAAAAGTTTAAAAAAGAAAATCCAAAAGGTAAAGACATTGCTTGTCTACTATCTATGTGGAATGGTAGTGAGTATTTAACCTTGACCTCTGGTAGCTTGGAAGAATATAGAAAGTTTACTCCAAAGTATGCGATGTATGATGCACATATAAAAGATGCATATAAAAAAGGGTATACTTCTTGTAATTTTTATGGTATTTCCGGAAACTTTCAAAAAGAGAATAACCCGTTGTATGGTGTTTATGAATTTAAAAGAGGATTTGGTGGGAACGTAATTGAATATATTGGCGAATTTACATTAGAAGTTACACCTTTTAATCGAATTTATAATATTTTACGCACTTTTAAGAGAATGATAAAAAAATAAAATGGATTATCCATTTTATTTTTTTTGAAATTTTGCTTTTAAATTTTTGGCAAAATGATATATTGAAAAACTGATTTTGTATAAGTAGTACATAGGTTTATTTAATATCAAATCAAATTCTCCTAGTAGTTCTACTACATATCCTCCGAAGCTTTTTTTAAATGTATATAGTCCTGCAAGAGGATTTTTTTCATTGAAATCTCCAACTATTCCATAAAAATTATATCTATCATATTTATTGTCAATAGCATATTTTAATCCAGCAAAGTGTACGGCATATGCTGATTGGAAATCCATATATTTTTCATATGAGCCTCCTACTAGGGATAATACTTCACTATTACTTATAAGGAATAGTATTCCACCTAAGGTAATAATTTCTCCATCATCATTTAATAATTTTGTATATTTTTCTAAATTTATATTAAGACGCTCTATTTCTTTTTGGGTCTCTTTCTGTTTTGATTCATATTTTTTTTCGTTCATTTTGATTATATTATTATCATGTTTGTTTTTTCTGTCATTAAATTCGTTTTCTAAAGCGTTAATACTATCTTTTGTTTTGGTTACTAATTCTTTCACGTTAAGTTCTGCCACTAGTATTTTAAGTATTCCTTTATCATGAAGATGTTTATACATTTCTTGATAATAACTAAGAGGTCTATCTAAAAAGTCTCTTCGTTCTCCTGTTTTTTCCATGATATCTTTGAACAAAGGTAATTCATCATAAGAAATTTCACGAGTATATATACCTAATTTATCACATTTGTGTAATATCTGCCTTGTTTTAGGATCCATATCTTTCATTATTGAATCAACAGTTTTATCTTTTGTGTCTGTTACAAAAATCCATCTTGGTTGTAAAGTATCTTGCATGATATTGAAGCCAAAATGTTTATAACCTAAGTTTACTAGATTACTAAATGCATTTTTATTATTTTTTCCATCTTTTACTATGTCTCCATTGATATCTCGCTCCTGATATGAAAGATATGGATCAATTTTAATAAAAATACCTTTTTTCTTTTTAGCAAACCTTTTAATGTTTTGAGTAAAGAAGTTAAGTATTTCAGAATTATCATAATCAATTAAAAATCCTCTTGGAGCATAAAACATATTGTATTTAAGTGGTGTCTTTTTCTCTAAAAGTAAAGTAGCTGCAACAATCTTTTTGTCTTCTTTTATACCTAGTAAATACATTTTCCATCCATTTGTTTTTTTTAAGTGTCCCCATGCTGATGTTTGATAGAAATTATTATATTGATGTTTGCTTGCAAATTTATCAAATTCTTTTTCTGTTAATTCAACAAATTCCATATTTATCACCTTTACTTTCCTTAATAACTTATGAGTTCATTTTAGCAAACTTATAGGTACAAATCAATGAAATTCAATAAATTGTGTATATTATATAAAACACTCATTTTACACTTTTTAATCATTATTTATAAGTTATTTAATAATATACTTTTATTCATGCTATAATAAAAAAGAGAGTGATGTGTATGGCGCTTATAAAAAGATATAATCCGGATTATCGAGTTGGTCTCACTAAGAATGAGCTAGATGAGCGTATTGAAAACAATTTAGTTAACTTTGATAATCAACCTAAAACAAAGACAATTAAACAAATAATCTTAAGTAATTTATTTACTTATTTTAATTTTTTAAATACTGTATTAGGCTTTTCAATTATTATTGTTGGAATTTTACAAGGACAATTACTTTATTCAATTAAAAATTGCCTTTTTATGGGAGTTATTATTTGTAATACTATTATTAGTATTATTCAGGAAATTATATCCAAAAAGATAATTGATAAACTTTCTTTTTTAGCTAGTTCTAAAGTAAAAGTAATACGTGATAAAGTAATCAACGAAATAACTATTGAAGAGGTTGTATTAGATGATGTTATGCTTTTAGAAGTTGGTAATCAAGTTGTTACCGATTGTATAGTTTTAAATGGAGAAGTTGAAGTAAATGAAGCTTTTTTAACTGGAGAAGTTGAACCGATTTTGAAAAAGAAAGGTGATATGATTTTATCTGGTAGTTTTATTGTTAGTGGAAGCTGCTATTCTAGAGTTGAGCATATTGGTGGCGAAAATTATATTTCATCAATTTCACAGGAAGCTAAATATAATAAAAAAGTTAATTCTGTAATTATGAATTCTTTTGAAAAATTGTTAAAAGTATTATCAATTCTAATTATCCCAATAGGTATTCTATTTTTAATAAATCAATATTCTATTACTGGTAATATTTATGAATCAATATTTGCTACAGTAGCTGCACTAATAGGGATGATACCAGAAGGATTGGTTTTACTTACTAGTTCAGTTATGGCAGTAAGTGTAATCAGATTGTCAAAATATAAAGTTTTAGTACAACAATTATATTGTATTGAAGTATTAGCGCGTGTTAATGTTTTATGTCTAGATAAAACAGGGACTATTACGGAAGGTAAAATGAGAGTACATGAAGTATCTATTCAAGATGGGTATAAACCTAAAGAGGTGGAAAAAATACTTTCAGAAATTTGTGGAGTTAGTACTGATCATAGTTCGACTTTTCAAGCTATATTGGAAAAATTTGAAACTAGTAATAATTGGAAACTAAAAGGAAATATTCCCTTTTCGTCTAGTAGAAAGTTTTCAGCTGTTTCTTTTGATGAGCAAGGTTCTTATTATTTAGGTGCTCCAGAATTTATTTTAAATAAAAAACAATATAATGAGGTAAAAGAAGAAATATCACAGTATCAAGAAAAATATCGTGTATTGCTCTTAGCACATAATAATGATGAATTAACTGAAAAGCCTAATAACTTAGAGATAATTGCTTTTATATTAATACAAGATATTGTTAGAAAAGACGCTAAGAAAACTTTGGAATACTTTTATGATCAAGGAGTTGCAATAAAAATAATTTCTGGGGATCATTATAAGACTGTTTCTAATATAGCAAAGGAAGCAGGAGTACGAGATGTGGTAGGAGTAGATGCTACAACATTAAGCGATGATGAAATAGAAGACGCTGTATTAAAATATAACGTTTTTGGTAGGGTAACACCTATTCAAAAGAAAAAGATAATTAGAGCATTAAAAAAACAAGGATTTACAGTTGCTATGACTGGTGATGGAGTAAATGATGTATTAGCGTTAAAAGAAGCAGATTGTAGTATTGCTATGGCCAGTGGTAGTGACGCTAGTCGTAATGTTAGTCAATTAGTGTTATTAAATTCTGATTTTAGTAGTATGCCTCATGTTGTTGCAGAAGGCAGAAGAACAATTAACAATATTGAGCGTAGTGCATCATTATTATTGGTTAAAACAATTTTTACAATGTTGTTGGTATTAATTTGTATATTCTTATCTAGTAAATATTTCTTTATACCTATACAGTTAACATTAATAACTATGTTTACGATAGGAATACCATCATTTGTTCTCGCTCTTGAGCCAAATATAGAAATAGTTAAAGGTAACTTTTTAATAAAAGTTATTGGTAAGAGTGTTCCGGCTGCTTTAACTGTAGTATTTAATGTTGTTTTAGTTATGTTATTTAAATATGTTTTTGGATTATCAGAAGATGTTGTTACTAGTTTGGTTGTGTTCTTAACTGGTATGACAGGATTTATATTCTTATATCGTTTGTGTATGCCATTTAATTGGTTTAGATTAGTACTGTGGTTATTATTGTTGGATGGATTTGTTTATTGTGCATTTTTCCAATATGACTTTTTTAACATCAAAGCAGTGAACTTTGAGATTGCTTTAATTTTTGGTGTTCTACTAATTTGTTCATTGTATGTTTTTGGTAAACTAAATCAATTAATGACTTACATATTAAAAAGAATAGAAGAAAAAACGGAAAATAGTTAGCTTTGCTACTATTTTTTTTTATAATATACATGATATAATTATGGTGTTATGATAGATAAGGGTGATATTATGAATAGTAAAAAATATTATAAAAAACTTGATGTAATAAGATTGGTTGCTTGTATTGCTGTATTATTATATCATCTAGGTTTGTTAAAAGGTGGATATTTGGCTGTATGTACCTTTTTTGTCTTAAGTGGATATTTATCATGTATTTCTGCTTTTAAAAAGGAAAAGTTTTCGTGGAAAGAGTATTATTTAAATAGACTTACTAAAATATATTTACCTTTGTTAATTGTAGTTTTTTTAACTATTGCAGTGGTATCGATCATTCCTAAAGTAGGATGGTTTAATTTAAAACCGGAAGCTACTTCTGTTTTGTTAGGATATAATAACTTTTGGCAACTAAGTGCTAACTTTGATTATTTTGCAAGACATGTTAATTCACCATTCATGCATTTATGGTACATTTCAATCCTTTTGCAGTTTGATCTTGTATTTCCTATTTTGTATTCTTTATTTAGAAAGACTGGAGATAAATTACATAAAGTTATTCCATGTATTTGCACTATTTTATTATCAGTAGCAAGTATTATATATTTTTATAATATGAGTTTATCTGGTAATATCATGGGAACATACTATAACACTTTTACTAGAGTATATTCATTGCTGTTAGGTGTTTTCTTAGGCTTTGTTCATTCATATTATAAAGTATTGATACCTAAGTTTTTTAAAAATAAAATTTTAGAAAATTTAGTATTCTATCTTTATTTGTTAATTTTAATTTGTTCCTTTATATTTATAGATTCTACCTCTAAATATTTTGCTTTAGCCATGATATTAGCTACTTTTATTAGCATGAGAATAATTGAATATGCAACAATTGATGATGGAAAACTTAATATTGTAAATAAAGTAATTAAATCTTTATCTAGTGTAAGTTATGAAATCTATTTAGTCCAATATCCATTAATTTTCTTATCCCAATATGTTAGTTTAGATAATAATTTAAAGATTTTATTAATTGTGGTATTTACGTTAGTAATCTCTTATATTGTACATTTCAGTTTGAATTTCAAAAATAAAAAATATAGAATAATGAGATATTCAATTTTGGGAATTTTAATTATTATTTCTGCGTATGGTGCATATCAATATTTTATAGCTGAGGATCATACAAAAGAGATGAATGAGTTGAAAGAGCAATTGGCTAAAAATGAAGAGAATCTTAAAAATAATCAAGAAGAATATGCTAATAAACTTAAACAGGAAGAAGATGCATGGATGGAAACTCTAAAAGATTTAGAGGCGGGGGAATCTAAAATAAAAGAGACTGTATCAAAACTACCAATAGTAGGTATAGGAGATTCTGTAATGCTAGGAGCTGTAGAAAACTTATCAAATCAATTTCCAAATGGATATTTTGATGCTAAGGTTTCACGTTCAATTTGGAAGGCTAGTGGCATTTTAAGTGATTTGAATAGTCGTGGTTTATTAGGGGATCCTATTGTAATTAATTTAGGAGCAAATGGGGACTGTCCTAAATCTTGTAAAGTTGAAATAATGAAAAAATGTGGTGATAGAAAAGTATTTTGGTTAAACACTACTAATGATGAGAATGTTAATAAAAATATTAGTGACTTTGCCGCTAATTATTCTAACTTATATGTAATTGATTGGAAAACTATATCAAGTGGTCATAATGAATATTTTTATTCAGATGGAATTCATTTAACTCCCGTTGGTAGAGAAGCATATACTAAAGTTATTTACGATGCTATATATCAAACATATTTAGATGAGTATAACGAAAAAAAGCAAGAGGTTATAAACAAACACGAAGATAATTTGAAGAATAAGGTTAGTTTTTATGGAAACGATATGTTATTAAACGTATTTGATTACCTTCAAAACGATTTTAAAGATGCCAAATATATAATAGATAAAAATTTCAAATATAAGAGCATAAGTGAACAAATAAAGACGAATATTGATGATAATACAATCACACACAAAATAGTTTTAGTTCTTGATGCTAGTAGTGGTCTTGATGCGGATGAATATCAAAAATTAATAAAATTGTGCAAAGAATATAAATTATACATTATATGCACTAATAACTATATAGATACATTAGCTAAATATGATTATGAAAATGTTGTTTTGATTAATTTTTATGCCGAGATAAAAAAGCATAATGATTATCTAATGGCTGATGGTATACATCTAACTGATAAAGGTAATAAAATGCTAAGTCAGTATCTTAGTGAAAATGTTAAATAAAAAAGATATCTTTTTAGATATCATTTTCTTTAACAATAGGTTCAAAATTAGCAATAGCATCAATAAGTTTTGGATGCTTTATAATAAAGTGTATAGTCGGATTAGCATTTTTTGTTATAACTACATAATTGCTTTTTACTACTGTTATATTTATGTTTTTAAAAGTTTGATAATTATTAGGGGATGCTTTATAGTTTTTATTTTTGAATTTGATAGTCGAATTATAGTGTTCTAAATATTCGTCATAAGTATATTCTATTTTTTGATTATAAAAAATATTATCTAAAGCTAAATACATTTTTTCACTTTGAAATGTATTTTTATTATAATGAGGTATAATATCGTTGATTTGATTTTCAATTAGTATTTTTTCCATGCGCTTTTTTTCATCGCTTTTATATTGAGTAATCTTATCTATATCATCTTTTGAAACGTTATTTCTATTTAGTATTTTTTTTAATAAACTATCTTTAATAGTAAATAGTGGTAAATTTGATAGTGTACGATTTCTGTTTCCTGAAGTATTTGCATCAGCAGTTAAAAAATTATTATATTTTTCTATATTTTCTTCTCTATATATCTGCATAAGTGGACTAGCTTTTTTTAACAACATATTTGTTTTATTTCTATAATATTCTATTTCTTTATGATTCGTACTCAAATAATATTTGCCTTTATCGTGTGCTCCGTTTATACATTCGCCCGTTAGAGCAGCTACTCCTGATGTATAGTTTAAATGATTATATACATTATCTTGGTAATTTTTAAAGTAATATGGAGATATCTGACCAGTCATATATATTGGAATCCAACTTTCTAAACCAAGCATCATTTCATTAAATGGTCTATCTAAGTTGTGAACAATATTTAGATGCAATCCCTTTTTTAGGCACATGGCTATTCCAAACATCCATTTTTTTCCAAAATTGATATCTTTTGCCATATCTTCCATTGGCATATCGCTACACATAAATATTTCTTCTTTGGATTTTGCTAAAACAGTAGCTTTAAAAAAGTCAAGTTCACCAGTTTTCATTTCTTCTATGCCGTAGTAATTTTTTGATTTTGCTTTATAAAAGGGAATTGTAGGTACTTTTAACTTATCGAATTTTATGGCTTTTATATAGTCATTTAAATTGAAAGTGTCTAATTGATTCAAAAAATTATTTATTTCATTTTTAATTTCAATTTTATTTGTTGTTAACCATTCTGTTAATGCTAGGGTATTTAAATCTTTGATGTTACAATCTATTAAGTTTGATATTATATTTTTTTGCTCATCATTGTTATATTTTTTAATGATATATAGTGATACCTTTTCTATAAATTCATTTTTATTTGAAGGGATCCTATCACCATTTTTGATTCGTGATAGATATGATGGATCAAAATTTAAAGCTTTTGCTAATTCGCTTATGTTGATATTTAATGCTGTAATTATTTTACTAAGATTAGTTTTTACTATTTCAAAGTCAATAGTGCATATATTGGAAGAATTATTAAATTCATACAGTATGTCTTCTCTTTTATATTTATTATTTGATAATTTGGCAATACTGTTACTTAATTTTTTTAAATTAATTTCATCGGGAATTCTGCTACCGTTTTTATACCTACTTATTATTGATTCTGATAAATTTGTTTCTTGTGCCAATTCTTTTGATGTACAATTTACTAGTTTTATATACTTAGTTAGTATTTCATTAAATTTCATAATTATCACCAACATTAATATACCAAAGATTATATATATTTTCAATTGACAAAAAGTCAATGACTTTTTGTAAATATGCTTAAAAAAGTAAAACTAATATATTATACTTATACTATATTAAAAGAGAGGGAGATGTGATTAAATGGCTTTGATAAACTGTCCTGAGTGTAATGCAAAAATTAGTGATCAGGCTGATAGCTGTCCTAAATGTGGATATGAATTAAAAAATAGAAATACTAATTCAAATTCGAATACACCTAAAGGTAAGATGGATTACAAATATTTAGTGTTAGTTGTTATAGCGGTTGTAGTTGCTTTTTTATTGTTTGGTCGAAATGGCAATAATAATTCTAGTAATAATCAAAATAATAACCAGAACAATAATCAAAACAGCAATCAAAATAGTAATGATCAAAATGGTTACCAAAATAACACTGGAACTCTTACTTACACAAATTCTAAGTTAGGTATTTCATTTGAGTATCCAAGTAATTATAAAATTTATGTAGGTAGTGATAATAACATTTATGTTGGGCAATCAATTGACAATGAGGGTGCTTTAATTCCATACATAGTTGTTGCTAGATATAATAATTATAATGATTGCGTTCAATTTTTAAGCGATTTTACAACGGCATTAAAGAAAAATTATGATAATGTTACTATTACAATTGATTTGATAGCAAATAATATTGGTTCAAATTATTTTTATGGTATGCAATTTATGTACAATTCAAGTGGTCATGTTGTTGTCGACAATAGATATGCAACTAATATTGGTGGCAAAGTGTTTATGGTTGGTACTAAAGAAGAAAATACAAATACAGATGAAATCAATAATGTAGCAAGAATAGTTGCTAGTTCTTTAAAGGAGGTAAGATAATATGGCTTTAATAAAATGTGAAGAATGTAAAAAAGAAATGTCTTCTAGTGCTAAAGTATGTCCACATTGTGGATATGAAAATAAAACTGAGGTGTGTCCAGAATGTGGACATAAAATTAAATCAACGGATGATACTTGTCCACAATGTGGTTTCCCTATACATAAAAAAAGTGCAAGTAACATAATAACTGAAAATTTAGACAAGATTACAGGTGCTAAATCTAAGAGTTATGTTACATTCAAAGATCTTTTTAAGAATACTTTTAAAAAACATACTGATGAAGAATTAGATGAAGTATTTGTATGCGGTTCTAAGGAAACAACACCCGATGTGAAAGACGTTAATCCAAATAAAGCAAATGCGTGGGTATATTTTAAAATTCTTGTTTTCTTCATAATTGCTTATATACCAACGTATATAGGATATGCGCAGTATCAAAATAATAATTTTTTACCAAATATGATAATGTTAGCAGCTTTTGCTGTACCTGTTACAGTACTTGTATTTTTCTTTGAAATTAATATATTTAGAAATATTCCTTTTTATAAAGTGTTAAAATACTTTATTATAGGTGGTGGATTATCACTATTTGTAGCTATTTTGTATTTTTCAATTCCTTTCTTTGAACAAAGAACTGCAGTATTAGATTTTGAAGGAGCTTTCTTTGTAGGATTAATTGAAGAAGCAGCTAAGGCTTGTATTATTGCTTTCTTCTTATTTAGAGATAAAAAATGCAAATATATATTAAATGGATTATTAATAGGTGCAGCTGTAGGAGCAGGCTTTGGTGCATTCGAAACAGCTGGGTACATATTAAGATATGGACTTAGTACTAATAGTTTGACTCAAATGTTGGAAGTTGCAAAATGGCGTGCGATTTTAGCACCTGGTATGCACGTAGCTTGGGCTACTATTGAAGGTGCAGCACTAATGTATGTTAAAGGATTCGAAAAATTAGATAAAAAACATTTGAATGATAAAAGATTCTTATTTATTTGTTTAATTCCTGTTGTATTACATTGGGCTTGGGATTTACCAATTTCAACACCTTTCGAAATATATAGAATAGGGTTAACTGTTGCAGCTTGGGTAGTAATTATATATTTTATAAATTTAGGATTAAAACAAGTAGATGATGCTAAAAAATTAGCAAAAGCAAAAGAATAATATAAAAATGGACCATATTGGTCCTTTTTTTATGGCGATTAGATAGTAATAGAATTTATTGTATGCTATAATATTTATGTGAAATAACACGAAATTTTCATATATTTATAATATAATTAAGAAGAGGTGTGAGATGAATATATATAATACTCTTACTAAAAAAATAGAGAAGTTTACTCCAAATGAAGATGGCATTGTAAGGATGTATACGTGTGGGCCTACTGTGTATCATTATGCTCATATTGGTAATTTACGTACCTATATTTTTGAAGACATTTTGGAAAAGGGGCTCGAATATCTTGGATATGATGTTTTAAGGGTTATGAATATTACAGATGTTGGACATTTAACTAGTGATTCTGATTCTGGTGAAGATAAAATGGAATTAGCAAGTAAACGTGAACATAAATCTGTTTATGATATTGCTAACTTTTATGAGAATGCTTTTTTTCAAGATTGTAGTAAACTAAATATTAGAAAACCTGCTGTAGTAGAAAAAGCGAGTGCTCATATCGATACATATATTAAAATGATATCTAAAATGTTAGAAGATGGATATGCCTACATTTCAAATGGTAATGTGTATTTTGATATAACTAAGGCTAACAATTATTATCAATTATCAGGTAAGAATCCTGATGAACTTATGATTGGCGTAAGAGACACCGTTGAAGAGGATGAATACAAAAAGAATCCTGGTGATTTTGTGCTTTGGTTTACTAGCAGTAAATTTGGTAATCAGGATATGAAATGGGATTCTCCGTGGGGTGTTGGTTACCCTGGATGGCACATTGAGTGTAGCGGTATCAGTGGTAAGTATTTAGGTGAGTATTTAGATATTCATTGCGGAGGAGTAGATAATATATTCCCACATCACACTAATGAAATTGCTCAAAGTGAAGCATATTTTGGACACAAATGGTGTAATTATTGGGTACATGGTGAACACTTAAATGATCAATCAGGTAAAATGAGTAAATCTAAAGGAGATTTCTTAACCGTTTCCTTATTAGAGACAAAAGGGTACAACCCTTTGAGTTACAGATACTTTTGCTTAAATAGTCATTATCGTAATCAACTAACTTTTTCTTGGGAGGCTCTTGATAGTGCACAGAATGCATATAATAAATTAAAGGCTAGAATTAAGCAGCTTGATAAGACACCAAATTTAAGCGATAAAAAACTAGATTTTTATCAAGATAAATTTAAAGATGCAATTAGTAATGATTTAAATACTTCATCTATGATTACTCTTTTATATGATGTTCTTAAAGATAATGAACTATCTGATTTTACAAAATTATATTTGATTGATGATTTTGATAAAGTATTATCTTTAGGGTTGATTGAAGAAGATAAAGAGGTCAGCGAAGAATTGGAAGAAATGATTTTAGCAAAAATAGAAGAAAGAAATATAGCTAAAAAGAATAAAGATTTTGCTTTGGCAGATAAAATACGTGATGAGTTATTTGAACAAGGGGTTAAACTTATTGACTCAAGAGAAGGAACTATATACGAATTAATTTAAAGGAGATAAATATGGAATATTATGATTTAGGTTATACTTTGATGCTTGTTAGTATACTAATTACTTTAGTTGCACAAATATTTGTTATGATTTCTTATTCAGTATACAAAAAAGTTAAAAATAATAGAGGAATAACTGGTGCAGAAGTAGCAAGGGAGATACTACATAAACACGCATTAGATAATATTTATGTTACAGAAACTAGAGGATATTTATCCGATCATTATGATCCTACTAGAAAGGTAATTAGATTATCGAAGGATGTTTATAATGGTACTTCTGTTGCGGCTGTTTCGGTAGCTGCTCATGAAGTAGGGCATGCAATTCAAGACAAAGAGGGATATAGTTTTATGAAATTTAGAAGTGCTATGTTTCCTATTGTAAACTTTTCTTCAAAAGCTGGTTATGTTGCTATATTAATAGGGTTGCTTTTTGGATTTACTAATTTAATTTGGATTGGTATAGGATTAGAAATTATTATTCTTCTGTTTCAATTAGTAACATTACCGGTAGAGTTCAATGCATCTTCTCGAGCATTAAGCGAGATAGAAAAAAATGATTTTTTAAGTAAAAGTGAACGTGCTGGTAGTAAAACAGTGTTAACTGCAGCTGCATTAACTTATGTTGCTTCTGTTCTTACTACATTAATTGAAATATTTAGACTAATAATTATTGCAAGAAGTGATAATTAAGCTCTTAAATAAAGAGCTTTTTCTTTTGACCTTTAGTGTTATACATAGTAAAATTTAGATGTGGTGATATTATGAATGTTTTAGAAATAAATGTATTAGTTTTAGCTTATTTAGGAGATACAATATATGAAAATTATGTTAGGAAATATTTGATTTCAAAAAATATTCCTAATGTTAACGAATTGCAAAAAGAAGCGATCAAATATGTTAGTGCAGTTAATCAGGCAAGATTTTTGCAAGAACTTATAAATGATAATTTTTTCTTTGATGATGAAATAAATGTGATTAAACGCGCAAGAAACTATAAGAGTAGTTCACATCCTAAAAATTGTGATATTGTAACATATAAACATGCTACAGCGTTGGAAGCAGTTATTGGATATTTGTCATTAAGTAACAAAGAGGATAGAATCAAAGAATTAATGCAAGTAATACTAAGTGATTAGTGGAGGTTAATATGATAGTATATGGAAGAAATGTAGCAAAAGAAATATTAAAAAATAATAAAAAAGTTGAAAAAATAATTTTAAGTGATAATTTTGATGATAAAGAAATATTATCTATGATTGAAAATAACAAAATAAGAGTTGAAAGAGCTAGTAAAAAAGAGTTTTCTAGATTTGATAAATATTCCCATCAAGGTATAATTCTATATATAGAAGATTTTAAGTATCATCCAATAGAAGAATTTATTGATAGGGATAATTCTGTTGTGGTAATACTTGATCATTTGGAGGATCCTCATAATTTGGGAGCAATAATAAGAACATGTGAGGCAGCAGGAGTAGATGGAATTATTATTCCAAAAGATAGAAGCGTTGAGGTTAATTCAACAGTAATGAAAACTAGTGCCGGCGCTCTTGAAAATGTTAAGATTGCTCAAGTAGTTAATTTAAAACAGACAATTGATAAATTAAAATCTAATGGTTTTTGGATTGTTGGTACTGATCTTGATAATAGTACAGACTATAGGAAAATTGATTATAGTGGTAAAATCGGTCTAGTAATAGGGAGTGAAGGTTTCGGCATGACTAAAAACGTAAAAGATTCTTGTGATTTTATTGCTAAAATACCTATGTACGGGAAGGTTAATAGTTTAAATGCATCAGTAGCAGCAGGCATTATGATATATGAGGTGATCCGTTCTAAAAAATAGGAGGATTAATGGTTACAAATTACAGTGATATAAATGATTATGAACTTTTGTATTTAGTATCTGAAAATGATGAAGAAGCATATAATAAACTTTATGCTAAGTATAGTGGTTTTATAAAAAGTATTACTCAAAAATACTTGAAAAAATGTAAGTACTTGGGTGTCGATTTTGAAGATGTTTATCAGATAGGATGTTATGGCCTATCTTTAGCAATTAGTCATTACGATGAAAAGAATGAAGTACTATTTTATACTTTTGCAAGTGTTTTTATTAATAGAGAAATTCAGACTTTTATTAGAAACATTTCTAGAAAAAAACATAATGTTTTATCAGATAGTGTATCTTTAGATAAAGAGATAGACGAAAATGGTAATACTTTGGGATGCTTTTTTTCTTCAAATAATTCCATAAATAGTTTTTTCAATATTCAAAATAGTATGGATATATTAATGCTTAAACACGATTTGCCTTTTTCGCAATCATTGATTTTTGAATTGAAACTGAATAATTTCTCCAACAGAGAAATTTCACAATTACTTGATATTAAGTATAAAACAATCGATAATGCTGTAACTAGTATAAGAAATAGATTTAAAAAAAATAAAATTGGATTGAACTATATTAATGATATGCTATAATTAAAATGGTGAATAATATGGAGATTAAAGAAAGTCTTAGACAGTATTTAACTTATAATAAAGATTTTGATTCGATCAATAATATTTTTATTAGTTTGTATGATCAGATGAAGTATTTACACAAGAACGGTTTCTATGTTAGTGAACTAAGTTCTGATACTATATTTTGGGAAGAATCTCAAGAACAATTAGGAATGGAAGAACCAAGGTTTACTTTTGTATCTATTTCTAGATCAAATGATAAGGATGCTGATTTTTCTAAAAATGTTTTGGATTTAACGAAACTTGCTGTTGGGGCTTTTATTTCAACCGAAAATGGCTTTTGTGATTATACAAAGATGTCTACTGAATATATTAAAAGGTATTTAAGGGATATATCTTATTATTTACCAAATAGTGATTATTTTGAAAATGTTTTACAAAATGGTGATACCAGCACTTATTACAGTGATTATATTAGAAAAGGTCAAGGTGCTGGAAAAACTAATGCCATTGTTAAAACAAAAACAACTGAGTATGGGAAAATGTATGCTTCTTATGATGAAGCAGCATTTATTAGAATAGTATTTTATCCTGTAATTATCATTTCATTAATTACAGTAGTAGCAGTTCTTTCCAAAATACTTAATTAATATAATGAAATAGGTGATAAATGTGAATAAAAAAGTTGCTGTTTTAGGCGGCGGAACTGGACTTTCAGCACTTCTTAAAGGATTGAAAAACTTTCCAGTAGATATTACTGCTATTATAACAGTATCTGATGATGGTAGTTCAACTGGAAAATTAAGAAATGAATTTAATGTTCCAGCGGTTGGTGATATTAGAAAAGTTATTTCTAATTTATCTGAAATAGATGATAATATAAAAAAGCTAATAGAATATCGTTTTAGAACTTCAAGTGATTTGAATGGTCATGCTTTGGGTAACTTAATATTGGTTGCTATGCTTAATATGACTGGTAATTTAAAGGAAAGTATAGCTGCACTAGCAAAACTTTTTGATGTAAGACATACAGTACTTCCGCTATCTGAAGATTTTTTAACGTTAATGGGTGAAACTGTTGATGGAGAAATTATTGAAGGAGAGGAACATATAACTGAAGCTAATAAGCGATATAAAAGAATTTTTTATAAAGAAGAACCTACAGTATTACCCGAAGTTGTTGATGCAATATTAGATGCTGATCTAGTAATTTTAAGTATGGGAAGTTTGTATACAAGCTTGATGCCTAATTTGGTGTGTAAAGATGTAATTGATGCCATAAACAAAACAAATGCAAAAGTTATGTATGTGTGCAATGCTATGACCCAGCCTGGTGAAACTGATGACTTTGGAGTTAGCGATCATTTAAAAGTTTTACTTGATTGCTTAGGAGATAATTCAATAGACGTAGTTTTAGCAGCTGATACTAATATTGATAATGAAACACTAGAAAAATACCGTAGAAAAGAAGAAAAAGATCCTGTTGTTGTGGATGATGATAAAATTAATCAACTAGGTGTAGAATTGATTGTTGATGATATTTTATGTATTCAAGATGGTACAATTAGACATAATGGTTTAAAGATGGGGTCTATTATTTTTTCTTATATGATGAGGAATTAATATGTCATTTACTACTAATATTAAAGATGAATTATCAAAATTAGAAATGAGTAGAGCAGAGAATATTGCAGAGTTATCTGCATTTATACGTAATAATGCTAAATATAATTCTAGTGCTATTGAATTAAATACAGAAAATAGTAATGTTGCTAAAAGAGTTTATTTGTTTTTAAAAAATATATATGGAGTATCTGCAGAGATTATTACTAAAAAAAGCAATACTTTTAATAGAAATAATATATATTTAGTTGAAGTAAAAGAAAAAATAAGTGATATTTTAAATGATTTATCTGTTGTAGATGAGAATGGTAACTACCTTGAAATGCCTAAGAAATATATTGTTGACTCAACTTCAGAAGAAAAGGCTTATATTAGGGGTGTATTTTTAGCTAAAGGTAGTGTTAATGATCCAAAAACTTCAAGATACCATTTAGAAATTTTATCTGATCATAAGTATGAAGCAGTTTTTATTCAACGATTACTAAATCAATTTATGCTAAACAGTAAAATTTTAATGCGTGATAATAAGTATATGATATATATAAAAGACTCTGAAAAAATAAGCGATTTTTTAAAACTTATTCAGGCATCACAAGCTGTTCTTTATTATGAGGACGTTCGTATACTTAGAGAACAAAAAAATATGACGAATCGCCTAAACAATTGTGAACAAGCTAATATAGATAAAATTGTAATGACTTGTAATAATCAAATACGAGATATTCAAATCATCGATAAAGAATTAGGAATTGATTTTTTAGATGATAAGATAAAAGAAGTTTGTGTTTATAGGCTTAAATATCCAGAAACATCATTAGTAGAATTAAGTGAGATAATATCTTTGGAAACTGGTAACACTATAACTAAATCTGGTTTAAATCATAGATTCCGTAAAATTAAAGAAATAGCAAATAAAATTGAACAATCAAAAAAATAAACCTTTTGGGTTTATTTTTCTTTTTTTGTTATTATTTTATCTATAATACCATAATCTAGCGCTTCTGTAGCTTCAAGGAAGTGATCTCGTTCAGTATCTTGTTCTATTTTTTCTAGATTTTGTCCTGTGTTCTCGGAGAGAATAACATTCAATTTGTGTTTTAACTTTAAAATGCGTTCGGCTGCGATTTTTATTTCAGTTGCTTGACCTTCGATCCCTCCTAATGGCTGATGAATCATAATTTCAGCATTTGGTAATGAATACCTTTTTCCTCTTTTTCCACAGGAAAGAAGAAAAGCAGCCATACTTGCAGCCATTCCTATACATATAGTTGTGACATCACTTTTAATAAAATTCATTGTGTCATAAATTGCCATTCCGGAAGTTATAGACCCTCCTGGTGAATTTATATATAAAGATATATCATTATGATTTATAGAATCTAGATATAATAGTTCTGCTACTACACTATTTGCAACACTGTCATTTATTTCACCACTAAGAATTATAATTCGATCTTTTAATAATCTTGAAAATATATCATAACTTCTTTCACTATTTCCTTCTTTGTCAATTATCATTGGAATTAAAGTCATTCTATCACCTATATTTATAATAGTTATAATGAACAAAAAATATACATACTTTTACATTTAAAACAAAAAAATATAGTTATCAGCATAAAATATATGGTAAAATATTTTTAGAATAGAAAGAGGCTGATATGATGATTGAAAACATCAAAGTTAATGTGATGGGTGAAGAAAAAGAAGTATCAACAAATACAACTTATTTAGAACTTAGTCAAATATATCAACAAAGGTTTGATAATCCAATTATAATAGCTAAACAAGATGGACATTATAGAGAACTCACAGATAAAGTTGAAACTGGTGGTGATATTGAATTTTGTGATTACAATGATAGAGAAGGAAATAGAATATATTTAAATGCTCTAGTTTACCTTACTATCTATGCTTTTAAAGAATTATATAAAGGCAATTTAACTGTAAGACATTCAATAGATAAAGGACTTTATATTGAAACTGATACAAAAATAACAGAAGAAAAAGTTGCATTTCTAAAACAACGTATGACTGAATTGGTTGCTATGAATTTACCTATAAAAAAGATAAATGTAGATAGAATAGATGCTATTAAGTATTTTGAAAGTATAGGTGATAAGTCAAAAGTTGGTTTAATGAAATATAATACAAATACATATGTAACATTATATAAATTAGGAAATATGTATAACTTCTTTTTTAGTTGTATGCCTGTTTCTTTATCGGTTTTAAAAAAGTTTGATGTTAAGTATTTGAACTCAACAGGATTAGTTCTTTTGTTTCCAACTGTTTATTCTAATAATAAAATAAAAGAATATGTACATCATCCTAAAATATTTGAAGTTTTTTCAGATTATCATGATTGGGCTAAGTTAATGAACATTGACAATTCTTATTCACTAAATGAATTGGTAAGTAAAGGTGACATAGGTAATCTCATTCGAATGGATGAAATGTTACAAAGCAATCGTCTATTAAATGTGGCTAAAGATATCTTTAATAAAAGAGATAAAATTAAAATTGTTTTGATTGCTGGACCTTCATCATCTGGTAAAACAACTACTTGTAATAAATTAGCAATGTATTTGAAAAGTTTAGGTTTAGTTCCACATACTATTTCAATGGATGATTATTTCTTAAAAAGGGAAGACACGCCTAAAAACGCTGATGGTTCATATGACTTTGAATGTTTGGAAGCGGTAGACTTAAATTTGTTTGATAAACAAATGAAAGAGTTGTTGGATGGAAAAGAGGTTTTAATGCCAATATACAATTTCCTTCTAGGACAACCAGAATTTCGTAAGACATTAAAACTTGATAAAAATGATATTCTAATGATTGAAGGTATTCACGGCTTGAATCCTAAAGTATTGGAATCTATACCTCTTGAAAATAAATACAAGATATATATTTCACCACTTACAGGGCTTAATCTAGATAACCATAATAGAATATCAACTACTGATAATAGATTATTACGTAGAATTGTAAGAGATAATAAAACAAGAGGTTATAATGTTGTGGATACAATTGAAAGATGGCCGATAGTAAGAAATGGTGAAGAAAAATATATTTTTCCTTATCAAGATGAAGCGGATTGTGTATTTAATTCAGCATTAATCTATGAATTAGGTGTTTTAAAAACTTATGTTGAACCATTACTATATTCAGTTGATAGTAATAGTAAATATTATAACGAAGCTAAAAGATTAATAAATATGTTAAAAATGTTTTTACCAATACCTTCTGAGGATATACCGAAAGATTCGTTATTAAGAGAGTTTATTGGTGGAAGCTGTTTTAAATAAAAAAGGAGAGAAGAAAATGATAAAAGTAGCAATTAATGGATTTGGAAGAATTGGAAGATTAGTATTTAGATTAATGGAAGAAGATAATGATTTTGAAGTTGTAGCAATTAATGATTTAACAGACGCAGAGCAACTTGCTTATTTACTAAAATATGATACTAACCATCGTAATTATCGTGTTGACGAGATAAGTTACAGAGATAACAAAATAATTGTTGGCAATAGAGAAATAACGATATTTTCTGAAATGGATCCAGCAAATTTACCTTGGAGCGATCTAGGAATCGATGTGGTTTTTGAATGCACAGGTAAATTTACTGATAAAGATAAAGCAATGGCTCATATTAATGCTGGAGCAAAGAAGGTTATAATTTCAGCACCTGCTAAGGGTGATCTAAAGACTATTGTGTATAATGTTAATAACGATATTTTAGATGGAAGTGAAGAAATTATATCTGCAGCTTCTTGTACTACAAACTGCTTAGCTCCAGTATTAAAAGTATTAGATGATGCTTTTGGAGTAAAACGCGGTTATATGACTACCGTTCATGCTTATACTAATGACCAAGCGACATTAGATGTTCCACACAAAAAAGGAATTAAAGCACGTCGTGGTAGAGCAGCAGCAGCAAATATTATTCCAGCATCAACTGGAGCTGCAAGCGCAATTGGTAATGTTTTACCTCAATTAAAAGGTAAATTAGATGGTACAGCTATGAGAGTCCCTGTTCCAACTGGTTCTGTTATTGACTTAGTTTTGGAATTTGAAAAATTAACAACAGCTGAAGAAATAAACAATGTTTTAAAATCACATGTTAATGAAACATTAAATTATACTGATGATCCTGTAGTATCTAGTGATATTATTGGTTCACATTGTGGAGCTTTAGTTGATGGATTATCTACTAATGTTTTAAATACAGATGGAAAACAATTAGTAAAAGTAGTAGCTTGGTACGATAATGAAATGGGTTATTCAACTCAAATGGTACGTACTGCTAAATACCTTATGGAAAAGTAGTATAAAAAATATTGGACTTTCTAATAATTTTGTGTTAAGATATGCTTTACCTAAAACGAAAGGGGAGTTTTTATGGACGACGAATTATTGGATTTAATTGAATATGCTATGAAACAATATAGAAGTACAACGTTTGGACGTCGTGCTGGTTTCATGGAGTACTATTCATTAACTGATATTTCACCAAGAGAATTAGCGGCAATTGCAAGAAGACAAGGTAGAAGATCATTATCGGTTGTATTAACTAGTTTTGATAGTGATAGTTATTATCAAACTCGTGAAGTAAAAATGGATGAACGTCTTACTATGTTTCATTCTGTTAAGGGTTATGAATTAACTCAAGACGATAAATTGTCAATTTATCAAAAATTAACAGATGAAGGTTATCCTTTAATTGATAGTGTTTTTGATATGGCGGCTCGTTATTATGTAGAATTTGGTATAGACTCTATATCTAAAGAACAAATTAGAAATGATGTAAAGTCTTCATATAAAGGCTTGAAAAAAGCTCAAAACATGAAACTAGCACTTGCTAAAATGAAAAATCTTGTTAAATAAAAGGACCGTAAGGTTCTTTTTATTGTGCCTATAAAGATTGTTGTGATATAATGATCATGAATATAGGAGGATATTAATGAAAAAAACAATTAAAGATTTTGATTTAGATGGTAAAAAAGTATTAATTCGTTGTGATTTTAACGTTCCTATAAAAGATGGAAATATTATGGATGACAATCGCATAGTAACTAGTATTCCAACGATAAAGTATGCAATAGAACATAATGCTAAAGTTATATTATTATCCCATTTAGGAAGAATTAAAACTGTAGATGATGTTAAGAAAAATTCTTTATCTCCTGTTGCTATAAGATTATCTCACTTATTAAATAAGTCTGTAACTTTTATATCAAAAACTAGGGGAAAAGAGTTGGAAGACGCTATTTCTTTAATGAAAAATGGCGATGTAATTTTAATGGAAAACACTAGATATGAGGATCTTGATGGTAAAAAAGAAAGTGATAATGATGAAGAGCTTGGAAAATATTGGGCTTCATTAGGAGATATTTTCATTAATGATGCTTTTGGAACAGCTCATAGAGCTCATGCTTCAAATGTAGGAATAGCTAGCCATCTTCCTTCTGGAATAGGATTTTTAATAGAAAAAGAATTAAAAGAATTGTCTCTTTTAGATGAACCAGAACATCCTTTTATGGTTATATTAGGTGGTTCTAAAGTATCAGATAAAATTAATGTAATAAAAAAGCTTGTTACTAAAGCTGATAAGATTCTAATTGGTGGCGGTATGGCATATACATTTTTAAAAGCTAGTGGTGTTAATATAGGTAAATCTATTTTAGACGAAGAAAGTATTGAATTTTCTTCTGAGATATTAAGTGAGTATTCTGATAAAATCGTATTACCTAGTGATATTAATGTAACTAAGGAATTCTCTAATGATGCTATATCACGCATTGCTGATATTAATGATATAGCTGATGATGAAATGGGACTTGATATTGGTTCTCAATCAATTGTAAAATTTACAAACATTTTAAAAGATGCTAAAACTGTTTTTTGGAATGGACCTTTAGGTGTATATGAATTTTCTAACTTTACAAATGGTACAGCTAGTATTTTAAAATGTGTAGCTAATATAGATGCTAAAGTTATTTTAGGTGGGGGCGATATAGTAGCAGCAAGTAGTGAATTAGGATATAAAGATAAGGTTACTCATGCTTCTACTGGTGGAGGTGCAACACTAGAATATATGGAAGGAAAGGATCTACCAGGAATATCTGTTATAGATAATAAATAGGTAACTATGGAAAATAAAAAAGGATTTAAAAAAAATGCAATATTACTTACTTTGATCTTAGTAATAGTTTTATATTTCTCTTTAAAAGATAATTTTAATAGTATTATTGACGTTTTATTAAAAGCAGATCTAAGATGGCTATTTTTCGCCATTGTATTTATATTTGTTTATTGGATATTACGAGCTGCTTGTTTATTTATGATTGCTAAAAAGTATTCCAAGCATTTAAAGTTTATTCATATATTTCAGTTAACACTTATTACACAGTTTTTTAATGGAGTAACGCCATTTTCAAGTGGTGGTCAACCAATGGAAGTGTACTACTTATCAAAAGCAGGAATTAAAGCTTCAAAAGGTACCAATATTATTTTACAAGAATTTATTTTATACCAAATGGCTTTAATTGTTCATGGAGTTCTAGCTATTTCTTTAAATTATCATTTTCACTTTTTTAAAGCTGTTCCTATTTTAAGAGAACTAACTTTAATAGGATTTATAATTAATACTTTGGTTGGAGTAGGATTGTTGTTTATTTCTTTTTCAACTAAATTTAATAATAAAGTTATGAAACTATTAGTGAAGTTGTGCTATAAATTTAAAATAGTAAAAGATAAAGAAAAAACTATAGAAAAATGGTCTACTAGATTGGAAGAATTCCATGAAAGCGCTGATCTTTTAAAAAACGAGAAAATACTATTTGTAAAAGGATTTATTTATAACTTTTTATCTTTAGTATGTTATTATATAATTCCACTATTTGTAATATATGCTATGGGTAATTTTAATATAAATGCAATTGAAACAATAACGGCTTCAGCTTATGTTTTAATTATTGGAGCTTTTGTACCAATTCCCGGTGGAAGTGGAGGAATTGAGTATGGATATATGCAGTTTTTTGGAAATTTTGTTGGAGGGTCAATCCTATCTGCAAGTATGTTAGCTTGGCGTTTTGTTACATATTATTTGGGAATGATTATAGGAGCCATTACACTTAATTTCTTTAAAGGAGTAAAAGGAGATGTAAAAGAATGAGAATAGGATTATTTACTGATACCTATCCTCCATATATTAATGGAGTATCTACTAGTGTTTGTATGTTAAAACATGCTTTAGAAAAGAAAGGACACCAAGTTTTTGTTGTTACTGTTAACAACGATTCTTTAAAATACAGTATAGAAGATGATAATACGGTAATAAGAATTCCTGGTATTCCTGTTGGAATTTATGATTATCGCTTGACGGGAGTTTATCCATTAAGAGCTATTAATATCATAAAGAAATGGAAACTAGATGTAATACATTCACATACTGAATTTGGTATTGGTACATTTGCAAGAATTATTGCAAAACAGTTAGATATTCCATTAGTTCATACTTATCATACTATGTATGAAGATTATGTACATTATATAACTCATGGATATTTCAATAAATCTAGTAAAAAAATTGTGGAGTACTTAACTTTGTTTTATTGCGATAAAACGGCTAATGAATTGATTGTACCTACTAAAAAGACATATGATTTATTTAAAGAAAAATATGAAGTTGATAAAAATATACATATAATTCCTACAGGGATAGAAATAGAACGTTTTTATAAAGAAAATGTAGATCACAAAAAGGTTACAGCACTGAAAAAACAATTAATGTTATTAAAGGATGATTTTGTTATTGTGTTTGTTGGTAGAATTGCCGAAGAGAAAAATATCGTGTTCCTAATAGAAGCCCAAAAAGAGATAACTAAAAAATATGACAATATTAAGTTAATAATTATTGGGGATGGACCTGATAGCGATAAATATAAAGCATTAAGTAAAAAATTAAAGGTTGATAACAGTATTATTTTTACTGGAAAAGTACCTTGGGAAGAAGTTCCATGTTATTATCAATTAGCTGATGTTTTTGCTACCGCTTCTACTACTGAAACTCAAGGATTAACAGTTATTGAAGCTATGGCAGGTGGCGTTGCTCCTTTATGCATTGACGATGAAAGTTTTAGAAATGTTGTAATAGACGATTTAAATGGTAGAATATTTAAAAATAAAAAGGAATATATAAAAGATGTTTTTGATTTATATAATGATTCTTCAAAATTGGAAAGTTTATCTAAACAGGCTAGATTAAATGCTGAACGCCATAGTTCTAAGTATTATGCTGAAGGAGTTTTAGATGTTTATGAACATGCTATAGGCAATAGCAAAAACAAAAAAGGACTATTAAGTTTTTTTGCTAAATTTAGGAGAAAATAAGATGAAATTAATTGTTGGAAATCAAAAGAATTATTTGACTTTTGAAAAAGCTCAAGAATTTGTGAAAAATTTTAAAGATGTTAGTAATAAAAATATCGTTATATGTCCTAGTTACATATATTTAGATATGTTTAAAAAATTGAATATCCAGATTGGAGCACAAAACGTTTCAAAGTATGAAGAAAATATAGTTACTGGTGATATATCTATTGCACAATTGAAAAGTATGAATATTAATATATCAATAGTTGGACATAGTGAGAGAAGACAATTATTGAATGAAACTATATCTGATACTAATAAAAAAGTAAAAGAATTATTATCTAATAATATGGTTCCTATTTTATGTGTTGGTGAAACAATGGAAGAAAAAAATGCTGAAAAAACAAAAGATGTAATTTTTTCTTCTTTAAAAGGAGCCTTTAAAGATATTGATAAAACTTTGGTAAAAAATGTAATCGTAGCTTATGAACCAATTTGGTCTATTGGTACTGGAAATATTCCTAGTTCTTCAGAAATAGATGAAATAATGAAAAGTATAAAAGAGTTTTTGTCTATTAATTATTCTACTAATAATTTAGTTCTATATGGTGGAAGTGTTAATTCAAATAACATTGATATATTAAATGAAATTAATAGTATTGATGGTTATTTAATTGGTGGGGCTAGTACTAAAATGGAAGAGTTTACAAAAATTATAGATAGGTGTAATTAATACATCTATTTTTTTATTACAAATTTCGACAAAACTTTACAAAAGAAGCCAAAGTTTTCTCTATAAAAAGATAGAAATATGTTGTATAATTATACTTGCATGAAGTAAGAAAGGATAGAATAATGAAAAACATTAAAGTGCTTATGATTGACGATAATTTGGAGTTAATCAAAATGGTTAAGGAGTATTTTAGTGATCATGCTAGTATTGATATATCTTTAGAAGCCCATGATGGTATTGAGGGTATGAAGTTAATTAAAGAACGTCAAAGTGATTACGATGTAGTAATTTTAGACTTGATAATGCCTAAAAAGGATGGATTGTCTGTATTGCAGGAAATGAAAGATTCTAACATTGATAAGAATGTTATTGTATTAACTTCTTATAATGCAAGTGATATGATAAGAAAAGTATCAGAATTGGGAATAAAGTATTTTATACTAAAACCTTTTGAGCTTAGTGACTTAGAAAAAAGAGTAATAGAATGTGTTAATACTGATAATTATGGTAGTAAATCAATTGATGTACACTATAACAATTTACAAATATCTATTACTAAGGTATTACATGAATTAGGAATTCCTTCTCATATTAAAGGTTATCAATATATACGTGAGGGAATATCTATTTTATATGAAAAACCTGAAGTTATAGGTGCTATAACTAAAGAATTGTATCCTGATATAGCTAGTAAGTATGAAACAACTGTATCTAGGGTAGAAAGAGCAATTCGTCATGCCATCGAGGTTAGTTGGAATAGAGGAAACTGGGATTTGATGGAAGAAATATTTGGTCATAGTGTTGATATAGATAAAGCTAAACCAACCAACTCGGAATTTATAGTAACTGTCGCGGATAAATTGAGGTTGGAATTTAGAAATGCTGTTACGATGTAGATTAGTAGTTGTCGAAAGACGACTATTTTTTTATTAACCATTTTACATTGGGTTGACTCTTTTTTTAAATAGTAATATAATTAAATTATATATAATTGCGATGGGAGGTCATTTTATGGAACGAAAAATAAATGCTTATCTTAAACGTTGGAAAAAAGACTTGACTAGGAAACCGTTAATGATTTATGGAAATAAACAAGTTGGAAAAACCTATACAGCACTAGAATTCGGTGAAACAGAATATAAAAATATTGTTTATTTCAACTGTGAAAATAATTTAGAACTATTAAGTTTACTTAGAAAAGAAAAAACTATAGATAGAATTATCTCAAAATTATCTTTATTATCAAGCGAAACAATTTTTCCTAGCGAAACTTTAATTATATTTGACAATATAGATGATGTTGATATGGTTAATGGATTGCGTGTTTTTGGTAAATTTGATAATAATTATCATATTATTATGATTACATCATTGAAGGAAAATTTAAATAAATTTAAGGGTGAGGAATTTCATTTCAAATCAATGTATCCAATGGATTTTGAAGAATATTTACTAGCTAGTGGTAACACGCAATTAATTGAATTTATAAAAACATCTTTTAAAAATAACACTCCTATGCCATTTCATACAGTTGCTATGGAATATTTTGATGATTTTATTATGACGGGTGGTATGCCAGAAGCAGTAGATGTAATGCTTAAGAAAAAAAATAGATTGTTCACAATGCCTGTTTATAATAAAATTTTAGATAGCTATCGCAAGGAAATAGGTATGTTAGATAATTTAATTGATATTACTAGGTGCAATGAAGTTTTAGATAGTATTCCGTTTCAACTTCAAAAACAAAACCGCAAATTTCAATATGGCCTTATTAAATTAGGAAGTAGATCTAAAGATTATGACAAGTCTATTTCGTTTTTACATAATAATAATTTAGCATATAAGTGTTATAAGATAAGCGATGTTAAATCGCCACTTAGTAGTTGCAAAGATCCTGAGAGTTTCAAATTATATATGAATGATACCGGAGTTTTGTTTTATCAGATGCATTTGAATCAAAATAAGTTCTTGAATAACTACGATATGAAGAATATTGTTTATGAGAACTGTATAGCAATTAATTTACTTAATGCTGGCTATGGATTGTATTATTATCAGTCTGAAGGAAAAGCTGAGATAAGTTTTGTTATTCAAACAAGAGCAGGAAGAATAATACCCATTGAACTTGTAAATAAAAACGTTTCTAAATCAAAAGCTCTTACTTTATTTATGAATAAATTTAATATTAAAGATGCGATAAGAATTACTGAAGACAATTTTAGTGTAAAAAAAGGTGTCAGATATGTACCTATTTATGCATTATTTTGCTTATCTGATACAATTTAAGGAGGAAGTATGAATAAACCAGTTATATTGACAATTTTAGATGGATTTGGATTAAAGGATGAAGAATATGGAAATGCAATCCGTCATGCTAAAATTCCAAACTTTACTTATTTGTGGAATAATTATCCACATTCTAAATTAGTGGCAAGTGGAGAAAAGGTTGGATTACCTCATGGGCAGATGGGAAATAGTGAAGTAGGACATATGAATATAGGTGCAGGTAGGCTTGTTTACCAACCACTTGAGCTAATTAACAGTAAGATTAAAGATAAAACATATGAAAATAATGAAGAAATTTTAAAACTTTTTGAGCATGTCAAAAAGAATAATTCAACACTTCACTTATTAGGACTTCTTAGTGATGGTGGTGTTCATTCTCATATTAATCATTTATTTGCGTTAATGGATTTGTGCAAAAAAGAGAAAATTGATAAAGTTTATTATCATGTTTTCTTAGATGGAAGAGATACTTTGCCAGATAGTGCAATGAAGTATTTAAAAGAATTAAATGATAAAATTAATGAAATTAATCTTGGTAGTATTGCTACTATAACAGGTAGATTTTACGCAATGGATCGTGATAATAGATGGGATAGAATAGAACTTGCTTATAATAACATTGTAAAAGGAACAGGAACAAAGTATGATAACTTTGAAGATGCTATTAATGATAGTTATGATGCTGGAGTTTATGATGAATTTGTTAAACCAATTTTGTTAGATGAAAATGGTTTAATTAAAGAAAATGATGGCTTATTAGTATTTAATTATCGACCAGATAGATTAAGAGAAATTTTTAGTGCTTTGACAAATCCTAATTTTGCTGGATTTCAAAGAGAATTCATTAATAACCTACGTTTAGTAACTATGATGCCAGTTAGTGATGAAGTTATATGTACTAATGCATTTAAATTAGATGATTTATCAAATACTTTTGGTGAATATATTAGTGGGTTGGGTTATACTCAATTAAGAATTGCTGAAACTGAAAAATATGCACATGTTACTTATTTCTTTGATGGAGGAGTGGAAAAGGATTTAAAAGGATGTAAAAGAATTTTAATTCCTTCTCCTAAAGTAGCAACTTATGATATGCAACCAGAAATGAGTGCTAAGGAAATAACTGATACATTATTAGAGGAAATAGATAAATTTGATGTAGTGATATTAAATTTTGCTAATTGTGATATGGTAGGACATACAGGAGTGTTTGATGCAGCAGTTAAAGCTGTTGAGACCGTTGATTTTAACTTAGGTAGAATATATAAAAAAGTAAAAGAACTAGGCGGTACCCTATTAGTAACTGCTGATCATGGAAATTGTGAAGAAATGTTAGACAAAGATGGCAACAAATTAACAGCACATACAACTAATTTAGTTCCGTTTATCATTTGTGATAATGAATACACTGTAAAGGATGGTAAGTTAGGCGATATAGCTCCTACAATGCTTACTATTATGAAAGAGAAAATACCAGAAGAAATGACTGGAAATATTTTAATAGAAATAACTAAAAAACTATAAAATAAATATAGTTTTTTTATTGATGTATACGAAAGTTTGTTCTATAATTGGTTATAGGTGATATTATGAATAATAAACGAATTATTTTTCATATAGATGTTAACAATGCTTTTTTGTCATGGACTGCTGTTAAACTTTTATCTGAAGGATATTCTACTGATATTCGAACAATACCTTCAGTTATTGGTGGAGATGAATCCAAGCGACATGGTATAGTTTTAGCAAAGTCACCTATAGCAAAAAAATATGGAATAAAGACAGCTGAAACTTTATATAGTGCTAGAAAAAAATGTAGAACTCTTCAAATATTTGAACCTGATTATAGTTATTATAAAAGCTGCTCAAAAAAATTATTTAAGTATTTAGAAAAATATTCTCCAGATATGGAACAAATATCAGTGGATGAATGCTTTTTAGATATGAGCAATACCAATTATTTATATAATAATTTAGTTGATTTAGCTTATAAAATTAAAAATGAAATAAGAGATAAATTTGGTTTTACGGTTAATATCGGTGTAGCAAACAGCAAAGTTTGTGCTAAAATGGCATCTGATTTTGAGAAACCGGATAAGGTACATACGTTATTTGAGTATGAAGTAAAAGATAAAATGTGGCCTCTAAAAGTAGGGGAATTATATATGGTAGGTAAAAAGTCTAGTGAAAAGTTAGAATTATTGGGAATAAAAACGATCGGAGAATTAGCAAATGCTAATATAGATTTTCTAAAAAAGCATTTTAAAAGTTTGGCTACTATGATGTGGGAATATGCTAACGGGATAGATAACTCTAAAGTGATTAATGAATATGAAGGAAGTAAATGTATAAGTGTTTCTGAAACTTTTGAAGTCGATGTAGATAATGTTAAACGATTGAAAGATACTTTGTTAAAACAGACAGAAAAAGTATCAAAACAGTTAAGAAAGCAAGGAGTTTATGCATCTACTATAGCAATTACAATACGTACTTATGATTTTAAAAATTTTTCCAAACAGGTTAAATTAAACAATCCAACTGATATTACTAGTGAAATATATAATCATATTATTGCTTTATTCGAATCTTTTTGGGATGGCACTAAAATAAGAAATTTAGGAGTCAGGTTAAGTAATTTTACTTCTAGTTGTGATAGACAGTTGTCGCTTTTTGAATCATATAATGAAAAAGATCATAAGTTTCAAAAAACAATTGATAATATTAATGATAGATTTGGTAATAATGTAATTATGCCAGCTAGTTTATTTAAAAAAGAAGATAAAGATAACTAATATGTTGTATACTAAGGATAGGTGATGGTATGAATATAACTAATGAAAATATAAATGATTTTCTTAATAAATATATATCTGATGTTGATAGCTTGAGCACCAAGTATAATTATTCTAACAATATAAAGCATGTTTTATATTTGATAGTGCCAGCTTTTATTATTAAATATGGACTAAAAGAAGAAAGAAAAATATTAAAGTGTTTTGATGAAGTCCCAGTTTATATAAGTGGTATAGAAGATAAAAGATTTACTGCATATTTTAATAGGAGTCTTCATTTAAAAGAGGAAAATGGTATAAATAAGTATTTTTCTACAAAACAAATAGTTATAAATAATTATGATAATATTGGCTTGGTTGAATTAATAGATAACTTAGTTCATGAATTTAATCATGCAGTTAATTCAATTGAAAACGAGATTAGATGGGATGATAAACAAGTATCGTTACGTACTGGTTTAAGTCATATTAATTTTGATAAGTTTGATATTGATAAAGTCAATTCTAGGAGCAAGGATATAGTACTTGAGGAAATAATTAATACTAAACAAACTGAAGATATTATCAATATTATTAATTCTTTCAATAATTATTCGATTACTAATCAGGAATTTGTTAATACTTTATATTCTTTGAAACATGATATAAAAGGTAGTGAATATAAATCGGATGCTTATTACTTCCAGTCTTATATTTGTAAAGAATTAATGAAAAATAAAACTTTTATTCCAACAATCGAAAACTTAAGGCTGAATGGTAATGTAGATGACATACAATCTTGGTTTGATAATATTACTGGAGTTAATAATAGTTATAGAAAACTAGTTACTTTATTAGATGAAATCCTAAGAGAAGATGCTAATCTTAGCAAAGTTAAGTTTTTTAAAAAGTATAGATTAAATAAAATTTTAGAGAAAAGTAGAGAAGTGTTGAATATAATTAGTATTTTTGAAAAAAATTGCATATATAAATAAAAAGGCAGGTTATACACCAGTAGTATCAAACTCTGGTATAAAACTTGTCTTTTGTGTTTCTCCTTCTTGCATAAATCCGTTTTTAATTCCTATATCAATTGCATAATCAATTAATGAGGTGTATTCTTCATCATTTATTGTACGATTAATTTCGGGATATTTTTGAATATTATTGGTTGGTGTATATTGGTTCATAATACTAATAAAGATATCGTCATTATAATTTTCCACAAGATAGTTTATAATTTTTTTAGAGTCTTCTAATAATCCTGGTAACATCATATGCCTTACTACCGTTCCTTTTACTAATAAACCTTCACCGTTAAAAATTGGTTTTCCTGTTTGACTAATCATTTCGGCAATACTTTTACTTGCATATTCAAAATAGTTAGGACATTTAGAATATTTTATAGCATATCTATCGTCAAAATATTTAAAGTCTGGCAAATATATATCAATATAACCTTTAAGCAATTTAATTGTTTCAACTTTTTCATATCCACTGCTATTGTATACGATTGGTAAGTTAAGACCTTTTTCTTTAGCTTGAGTAATTGCTTCTATTATTTGCGGTATAAAGTGGGTAGGGGTTACTAAATTAATGTTGTTAGCACCTTTACTTTGTAATTCTAGAAAAATTTCACTCAAGCGTTCAGGTGTTATTTTTTTTCCAAAGTTATTGGTAGAAATTTGAAAATTTTGACAAAATACACATTTTAAATTGCATCCAGAAAAGAAAACGGTGCCTGATCCTTTTTTCCCAGAAATGATTGGTTCTTCCCAAAAGTGAAGGGCAGCTCTTGCAACCATTAAATCTTTTCCCATTTTGCAAAAACCCAATTCATTATTATTCCTATTTACTCCACAATTTCGTGGGCAAAGCATACATTTATTTAATAATTCATTCATTTTTTCACATCCAAAAATATTATAGCATATTATGTATAGATAATTAGTTAAAATAATTGTTGACTTCATAAAAAGATAATGATATATTATTGATGCTGATTAATTTTAGGTTTTGCTTTGGGCAAAACTTATATTTAAGATGAAAAATGATACACCTGGCGATGTGTAAGGAAAGGAGATTGAATTTATGCCTACAGTTAACCAATTAGTGAGAAAAAGCAGAAGCGATAAGACTAGAAAAAGTAAATCACCTGTTTTAGGAATTGGATTAAACAGTATTCAAAAGAAACAAACTGATCAAAAATCACCTCAAAAACGTGGAGTATGTACTCGTGTTGGAACTATGACACCTAAGAAACCAAACTCAGCACTTCGTAAATATGCCCGTGTACGTTTAAGTAATGGTATGGAAGTAACTTGTTATATTCCAGGTATTGGTCATAATTTACAAGAACATAGCGTTGTATTAATACGTGGTGGACGTGTAAAAGACTTGATCGGTGTACGTTATCACATTATTCGTGGTACTTTAGATACTGCTGGAGTTAAAGACAGAAAACAAGGACGTAGTAAATACGGAGCTAAAAGAGAAAAAAAATCTAAATAATAGATTATCATAATCGAAGGGAGGACATAAAAATGCGTAAAAGACGTGCGGTAAAAAGAGACGTTTTACCAGATCCAATATATAAATCAAAAGTAGTTACAAAACTAATTAATGCAATTATGTTAGATGGTAAAAAAGGAATTGCTCAAACAATCCTTTATGAAGCATTTGATATAGTTAAAGAGAAAACTGGTCAAGAACCAATGGAAGTTTTCAATAAAGCAATGGAAAACATTAAACCAGCACTAGAAGTTAAATCTCGTAGAGTTGGTGGATCAAACTACCAAGTACCAATAGAAGTAACACCTGCTAGAAGCCAAGCATTAGGAATTCGTTGGTTAGTAAATTACTCTAGAGCTAGAGGCGGAAAAGGAATGGCTGAAAATTTAGCAGCTGAAATCATTGATGCATCTAATGGTACAGGTGCAGCTGTTAAGAAACGTGAAGATACTCATAGAATGGCAGAAGCTAATAAAGCATTTGCTCATTATCGTTGGTAGGAAGGGGTTAACATGGCAAGAGAAACAGCTTTAAATAAAACAAGAAACCTAGGAATAATGGCACATATCGATGCAGGTAAAACTACTTGTACAGAACGTGTATTATTCCATACTAAGAAAATTCATAAAATTGGTGAAACTCATGATGGAGCTTCACAAATGGACTGGATGGAACAAGAGCAAGAACGTGGTATAACTATCACTTCTGCTGCTACTACAGCATTCTGGAAAGGATATCGTTTCAATATCATTGATACTCCAGGACACGTAGACTTCACTATCGAAGTTAGTCGTAGTTTAAGAGTACTAGATGGTGCTGTAGCTTTAATTGATGCTCAAGCTGGTGTTGAACCACAAACTGAAACAGTATGGCGTCAAGCAACTGAATTTAAAGTTCCAAGAATTATTTTTGCTAATAAGATGGACAAAATGGGAGCTGACTTCGAGTATAGTTTAAAATCAATTGATTCTAGACTTGGAGTTAATGCTAAACCTATTGAATGGCCTATCGGAGCTGAAGATAATTTTAACGGAATTATTGATTTAGTTACAATGAAAGCTTACCAATATGATGGTAAACAAGAAGAAGAACCAGTAGAAATTGAAATTCCTGCTGAGTTAAAAGATTTAGCTGAAGAAAAACATGCTGAATTAATTGAAGCAGTTGCTGAATTTGATGATGAAATGATGGAAGCATACCTTGAAGGTAATGATATTTCTGTTGAACAAATCAAAAAAGCAATAAGAAAAGGAACACTTGAAGTTAAGTTCTTCCCAGTAATGTGTGGAACTGCTTTAGGTAATAAAGGTATCAAATTATTACTAGATGCTGTTATTGATTATTTACCAGCTCCTACAGATGTAGAATCTATTAAAGGAACTGACTTAAATGGTAATGAAGCAGTAAGACATCCTAGTGATAGTGAACCATTTAGTGCATTAGCATTTAAAGTTATGACTGACCCATTCGTTGGACGTTTAACTTTCTTTAGAGTATACTCTGGGCATTTAAGTAGTGGATCTTATATTTTGAACTCTACTAAAGATACAAAAGAAAGAATTGGTCGTATCTTACAAATGCATGCTAATAACAGAACTGAAATTTCTGAAGTATTTACAGGAGATATTGCTGCAGCAGTAGGATTAAAAAATACTACTACTGGTGATACACTTTGTGATGAAAAGAAACCAGTTATCCTTGAATCAATGGAATTCCCAGAACCAGTTATCCAATTAGCTGTTGAACCAAAATCAAAGGCTGACCAAGATAAGATGGGTATTGCATTACAAAAATTAGCTGAAGAAGATCCAACATTTAGAGTTCATACAGACCATGAGACTGGTCAAACAGTTATTTCTGGTATGGGTGAATTACACTTAGACGTTCTAGTTGATAGAATGAGAAGAGAATTCAATGTTGAAGCTAATGTTGGTAAACCACAAGTTGCTTATCGTGAAACTATCAAGAAAGCAGCTGATTGCGAAGGTAAATATATTAAACAATCTGGTGGACGTGGACAATACGGACACGTATGGGTTAAATTTGAACCAAATCCTGATAAAGGATATGAATTCGTTGATGCTATCGTTGGTGGTGTAGTTCCTCGTGAATATATTCCAGTAACTGATAAAGGATTACAAGAAGCCCTAGAAGGCGGAGTTCTTGCAGGATATCCAATGATAGACGTTAAAGCAACATTATTTGATGGTTCTTACCATGATGTTGACTCAAGCGAAATGGCTTTCAAAATTGCTGCATCTATGGCATTAAAAGAAGCTAAAAATAAATGTAACCCAGTTCTACTTGAACCAATAATGAAAGTTGATGTAACTGTACCAGATGAATATTTTGGTAACGTTATGGGTGACTTAACTAGTAGACGTGGACGTCCATTAGGACAAGAAAATAGAGGTAATGCTATTATGTTATCAGCAATGGTACCTCTAGCAGAAATGTTTGGTTATGCTACTTCATTAAGAAGTAACAGCCAAGGAAGAGGTCAATTCATTATGACATTCGATCACTATGAAGAAGTACCTAAAAATATCGCTGAAGAAATTATTAAAAAAAGCGGTAATTAATTAAATAATAACAAGGAAATAACCTTGATTATTATATAAAAAATAGTTGATAATTTATCAATTATTAGATAAAATAAAATAGTAATTAAAAAAGGAGGAAATAAAAATGGCAAAAGAAAAATTTAACAGAAGTAAACCACATGTTAATGTAGGTACAATCGGTCACGTTGACCATGGTAAAACTACTTTAACTGCTGCTATTACTAAAGTTTTAGGAGCAGCTGTTGATTTTGCTGATATCGACAAAGCACCAGAAGAAAGAGAAAGAGGTATCACAATTAATACTGCTCACGTTGAGTATGAGACTGCTAAACGTCACTATGCTCACGTTGACTGTCCAGGACATGCTGACTATGTTAAGAACATGATTACAGGTGCAGCACAAATGGATGGAGCAATCTTAGTTATTGCTGCTACAGATGGACCAATGGCACAAACTCGTGAACACATCTTACTTGCTCGTCAAGTTGGAGTACCAAGAATGGTAGTATTCATGAACAAATGTGATATGGTTGATGACCCAGAATTATTAGACTTAGTAGAAATGGAAATTCGTTCATTATTAGACGAATATGGATTCGATGGAGAAAATACTCCAATTATCCGTGGTTCTGCATTAAAAGCTCTTGAAGGAGATCCTAAATATGTAGCTTCAGTTGAAGAATTAATGAACGCTGTTGACGAATGGATCCCAACTCCAGAACGTGATACTGACAAACCATTCTTAATGAGTATTGAAGACGTATTCACAATCACTGGACGTGGAACTGTTGTTACAGGACGTGTTGAACGTGGACAATTAAAGTTGAATGACGAAGTTGAAATAGTTGGTATTAAACCTACTAAGAAGACAGTTGTTACTGGTATCGAAATGTTCAGAAAACAACTTGATTATGCTGAAGCAGGAGACAATGCTGGTGTATTATTACGTGGTATTGCTCGTGAAGAAGTTGAACGTGGTCAAGTTCTTGCTAAACCAGGAAGCGTTACTCCACATACTACTTTCAAAGCAGAAGTATATGTTCTTTCTAAAGAAGAAGGTGGAAGACATACTCCATTCTTTGCAAACTATCGTCCACAATTCTATTTCAGAACTACAGACGTTACAGGTGTAATTGAATTACCTGCTGGAGTAGACATGGTTATGCCAGGTGATAACGTAACTATCACTGTTGAATTAATTCACCCAATCGCAATTGAAAATGGAACTAAGTTCTCAATTCGTGAAGGTGGACGTACAGTTGGTGCTGGTTCAGTATCAGAAATTATTAAATAATAATAACTGTATTTCAGGAAATCGCAAGATTTCCTTTTTTGTTGCATAAAAAAAGAAGCACTGGCTTCTATTTAGGAATATTTTTAAATGAATCTTCAATTGGTAGACTTTTATATAATGCAAATATAGGATTATTAATAATTAGATTAAATTCACCGATGTATTCATAGGCTATAGCGCCAAAGCCAAATTTAACTTCATTAAGACCTTTATATTGAGATGAAGATTTAGGATTTAATTCTATTACAGCATTTAAGTTTATGTAATTATAATCACTGTTAAGATATTTTTTAATTATTTCCCACTTAGTTAAATATAGTGAGCAGAATTTACTATATGTTGTGTCATACCCTTCTATTAATAAATTAACTGTATCTTTATGTCTGATTATTATACTGCCACCTATAACTATCCCTTCTGGATGGTTTCTTAATAAAGTAATAGAATTAACTAAGTAATCTTTATATATGACTAATAACTTATCGGATTCCATTTTTTTACTTAGGATCTCTTTCATGTCTTTGCCTTTATATCCATCCCTACTAATGATATTATTAAGGTATTCGTTATATTCTTGTTCTTTTTCATACAATAAACGACTTCCTTCAACATATTTTTCGGTGTTTAATTTTGCTACATAAACTTCGGCATCATCTTTGAAGTGTTTTAACAAGTCTTGATAGTATTTAAGAGAATAATTCCCTTTTCTTGCAATGAAAGGATATATTTTTTCTATATCATCATTTGATTGGTATACTTCAACACCTAGTTTAATAGCTTTACGAATTTTATTACGAATTTGTTTAGATAATATTTTAAATAAGACTTCTTCTTCTTGATGGAGATTTAAGTAAGCTACTTCACGTGGTTTTATAGATTCCAAACCCGAATTAAATCCACAGTGATAGAAGCCAGCTTCTTTAAAAGTTTCCATAATATTATCTTTATTAGTGTTAGATTCTATAATGTTGCCATTTTTATCTTTTTTATTTAACAATATAAGTGGATCGATTTTTAATAAAATAAATTTTTCTTTAAATAAGTAGTTTTTTAATTCTTTTGTTATTTCAATTAAATTACTATAATCGCTGTAATCTGTTAGTATTCCTCTAGGAGCATAACCATATCTGAAACCTACAAATGATGCTTTAGATATTATTAATGTTGCACCTACTAGTTGAGCACCATCATAAAACCCTAAATATAATGATTTGAAACCACAATCTCTCATTAGTTTTCCATAAGAGGATGATTGATAATAGCTAGAATATAAACTATTAATAGCAAAGCTATCAAATTCTTGTTCACTAATAGGTACTATTTTCATTATATCCTCTCCTTATATATACTAAATTATAACATATTGGATGGTAATTTAAAATAATATACTACAAAAAAAATATAATAATAGTATAATGATATTAGGTAATAGAGAGGTGTTTATAGTGTTTGAAAATAATAAAATATTTATTCTAGGATTCGCCCGTAGTGGATACGAAGCTGCAAAATTACTTGCGAAAAGAGGAAACACAGTAATATTAAATGACATGAAAACGGAACAAGATGAAGAAAAAGTAAAAGAATTAGAGGACCTTGGGGTCGAAATCATTTTAGGAAGTCATCCTGATGATATTTTAGATGAGAGCTTTGATTATTTAATTAAGAATCCTGGAGTTCCAATTGATCATAAATATGTTTTAAAGGCTAGAGAACTTGGAATAGAAGTGATTAATGAAGTGGAAATGGCTTATAGACTTATGCCACGTGAAGATGTAATATTAGTAGGAATTACAGGAACAAATGGTAAAACAACTACTACAACATTAATCTATGAAATTATAAAAACTGCTGGTAAAAGAGTTCATTTAACTGGTAATATTGGTTACCCATTATGTGGTTTCTTAGATAAATTAGAAAAAGATGATATTATTGTAATGGAGGTTTCTTGTCAGCAATTAGAAAACTTGGATAAATTTAATCCAGATATTGCAGTTATGACTAATTTATCGGAAGCACATATTGATTTTTTAAAGAGTTATGAAAATTACAAAAGAGTAAAAGGTAAAATATTTAAAAACCAAACTAAAGATGATGTGGCAATTTTAAATATTGAAAATGAAGATGTAATTAATTTAACTAAAGATATTAAGTCTACTGTTAAGTATTTTTCTAGTAAAGATGTTATAAATGGCTGTTATATAAGGGATAATGCTATATACTATTATGATGAAAAAATAGTTGATTTAAGCGATGTAAAACTAGTGGGTAATCATAATTATGAGAATATTATGGCTGCAATAATGGTTGTAAAAGAATTAAATATTGATAATGAAGCAATAAATAAGGTATTAACAACATTTACAGGAGTTGAACATAGATTAGAATTCGTAAAAGAAGTTAATAAGAGAAGTTTCTATAATGATTCTAAGGCCACTAATATAAAATCTACTCAAATAGCTTTAGCATCATTTAATAGACCTACTATATTAATACTAGGTGGAATGGAGCGCCATCAAGATTTCTTTGAACTAAAGGATTATATGAGGAATGTTAAGCTAATTGTATGTTATGGTGAAAACAAGAATAGAATAAAAGAATTCGGGGATACTTTAATGATAGAGACCGTTGTTGTTGATAATTTACGGGAAGCTGTTTCTAAAGCATATGAATTATCGAGTGAAAATGATGTAATATTATTAAGTCCTGCTTCTGCTTCTTGGGATCAATATAAATGCTTTGAAGATAGAGGTACAGAGTTTAAAAATGAAGTTTTGAAATTAGGTGAATAAGATGAAGATAAAAGATATTATAGGTAGAGAAGTTTTGGATTCAAGGGGAAATCCTACCGTTGAAGTAGAAGTTGTATTAGAAAATGGGGTTTATGCTATTGCAATGGTTCCTTCTGGTGCATCAACTGGTGAACGTGAAGCATTGGAATTAAGAGACGGTGGAGCTAGGTATTTAGGCAAAGGTGTTACTAAAGCTGTTAATAATGTAAACAGTGTTATAAAAGGAAATTTAGTTGGGATTAATGTGCTTGAACAGCATAAAATAGATGATATAATGATTAATTTAGATGGAACTGTAAATAAAAGCAAATTAGGCGCAAACGCTATTTTAGGTGTTTCAATGGCTTGTTTAAAGGCGGCTAGTTTAGCTAGTAATAAAGAATTATTTGATTACATAGGTGATAATTACAGTATGCCTAGACCAATGATGAATATTTTAAATGGTGGAGTACATGCTGATAATAATTTGGATTTTCAAGAATATATGATTGTTCCAAATGCCGGTAGTTTTAAAGAAATGTTAAGAATTGCTTCTGAAGTTTTTCATACATTGAAAAATATATTAAAAGAAAAAGGATTAGCAACAAGTGTTGGTGATGAAGGCGGCTTTGCTCCTAGTTTATCTAATAATAAAGAAGGCCTTGATTTAATAATAAAAGCTATTAACGATGCAGGGTATAGACCTGGATTAGATGTAAGTATTGCTCTTGATGTAGCAGCTAGTGAGTTTTATAAAGATGGGAAATATCACTTGGAAAGTGAGAATAAGACTTTGACAACTAAAGAATTAACTGATTACTATATTGAACTTATTAATAACTATCCTATTATTTCAATCGAAGATCCTTTTGACCAAAATGATTGGGACGGATTTAGTAAGTTCACTAGGCTTGTGGGAAACAGAATTCAAATAGTAGGTGATGATTTGTTTGTTACTAATAAAAAGTATTTACAAGAGGGTATTGAAAAAGGTGCATGTAATGCCATATTGATTAAATTAAATCAAGTGGGTACAGTAACAGAAACTTTGGAAACCATTGATCTTGCAAGAGCAAATGGCTATAAAACAATTATTTCTCATAGAAGCGGTGAAACTGAAGATACAATAATTGCAGATTTAGCTGTTGGGCTTAATATGGGACAGCTCAAAACAGGGTCATTATCTAGAAGTGAGAGAATTGCTAAATATAATAGATTATTACGAATTGAAGAAAAATTAATGGATAACTAATAACTATTAACATTTTATTGCAAATCATATATAGTTATGGTAAAATACTTGTTAGAAAACGGAGGGATTGGTATGAAGATATTTTTATTAATCATATCATTATTACTAATTGCCATTGTATTATTGCAAAGTAATAAAGCTGAGGGTGCATCACAAATTATTTCTGGTGGAAATGCAGATTTATTCAGTAGAAGAAAAGAACGTGGTGCTGAATTATTAATTAGTAGATTAACTATGACATTAGGATTAATATTCTTTTTAGTAAGTTTAATTATGGAATTTGTATAAGATAAGGGCTAGGAATAGCTCTTTTTTTATTGTATAATCTAAATATAAGGTGAAGAATATGAAAGATAAAGTACTAGAAATTTTAAAAAAATATAATAGAGCGCTTTCCTTTGAGGAAATAGATTCAGCACTTAATATTAAAACGGTTGAGGAAACAGAAGAATTAATTAAAGCATTAAGAGAACTTGAAGAAAATGTTGAAATATATCATTCTAATAAGGATAAATATATGCTATTTGAACATAGTAATCTAAGAAAAGGTATTATGCGTACTAATAAAAAAGGTTTTGGCTTTGTTGATGTTTCCAACCAAGAAGAAGATGTATTTGTTGGTATCGACAATATGAATGGAGCTATTAACGGTGATAAAGTTTTAGTAGAAATTTTAAGTAATAAACCAGACGGTAGAATTGAAGGAAGAATAGTTCGTGTTGTTAAAAGGGAATTATCCACAGTAGTTGGGGAAATTTATTTTAAAAAAGGTAAAGGTTACATTATTCCGGACGATGATAAATTAAAAATGAATATAGAAATACCTAAAGGTAAAAATAAAGGTTCTGTAGATGGGCATAAAGTAGTAGTTAAAATTACTTCTCAAATATCTAATAATAAATTTAAAGGAGAAGTAATTCGTATTTTAGGTCATAAAAATGATATAGGAGTAGATATATTATCTATTGTTTGTAAATATAATATAAAGGATACTTTTGATGAAGAAACAATTAAACAATTAGATAGTATTCCAGAAGAAGTGTACCCTGAAGATAAAGTTGGCCGTAGAGATTTAACTGATGAAGTTATTTTTACTATAGATGGTGATGATACTAAAGATATAGATGATGCTATCTCTATTGAAAAGTTAGAAAACGGTCATTACAAATTGGGTGTACATATTGCAGACGTTAGTTATTATGTTAAAGAGGGAAGTCCATTAGATAAAGAAGCAATGGAACGTGGTACTTCCGTTTATTTAGTTGATAGAGTTATTCCAATGCTTCCTCATAAATTATCAAATGGTATTTGTTCATTAAATCCAGAAGTAGAACGCCTTGCAATATCTTGTGTTATGGAAATTGATGAAAATGGTAAAACTGTAGATTATGAGATATTTCCAAGCGTTATTAAGTCAAGAATTCAAATGACTTATAAAAAAGTTAATAAAGTTCTTGAAGAAGATAATATTCCAGAGGGATACGAACCATATGCTGATAAACTTAGACTTATGTTAGAGTTATCTAAGATAATAAGGAAAGCTAAAGAAAATAGAGGTTTTATTGATTTTGATGTAGATGAAGCCAAAATACTAGTAGATGAGAATTGTCATCCTACTGATATCGTTTTAAGAGAGCGTGGTTCAGGTGAAAAGTTAATAGAAGATTTCATGATTTGTGCAAACGAGTGTGTAGCAACACATATATTTTATATGGATTTACCTTTTATATATCGTGTTCATGAATATCCAAAAGAAGATAAGATTAGAACATATTTATCATTCTTACAAACTTTAGGGTATACATATAAAGGTAATATTAAAGATGTAAGTCCTAAAACAATTCAAGGATTAATTAAATTTTTGAGTGATAAGAAGGAATTTAAAATTTTATCAAGCCTATTACTAAGAAATATGCAGAAAGCAATATATCTTCCACAAAATTTAGGACATTATGGTCTTGCAAGTAAATGCTATACACATTTTACTTCACCTATTAGAAGATATCCAGATACTACAGTTCATAGATTACTTAGAACATATTTATTTAATAATGATATGTCTCATAGCACTATAGAACATTGGCAAGAAAAGTTAATATATATTGCTGATAATTCTTCAGTAAAAGAACGTGAATCAGTTGAGTGTGAACGTGAAGTAGAAGATATGAAAATGGCAGAATACATGGAAGACCACATTGGTGAAGAATATGAGGGAATTATTTCGAGTGTTAATAATTTTGGAATGTTTATTCAACTTGATAATTTAATTGAAGGATTAGTACATGTTAATGACTTAGGTGATTATTTTATCTATGATGAAGCTACTCAAACATTAACTGGGGATAGAACTAAAGTAAGATATAGATTAGGAGATAGAGTTTTAGTAAAAGTTAAGGCTGCATCTAAAGATAAGAAAACTATAGACTTTGAAATATTAAAACAACTTTAGGAGGTAAGATGGTTAAAAGGAAAAAAAGAAAAATAAAAAACAGTGTTAAATTATTTTTATTAACTGTTTTTATATTAATAATAGTTTTCCTTTTTTTATCTTCTAAAATTAGTAAGAAAGTTAAGGAAACTAATAATGAGTTAGATAATAAAGAAAGTAAATTATCTTTAATGATGGTTGGTGATGTTTTAATTCATAGTAGTCTTTATGATGATGCTTATGAAGATGGTACTTATAATTTTGATAAAATGTTAACTTTGATAAAACCAATTGTAAATAATTATGACTTAGCTTTTTATAATCAAGAAAGTATTTTGGGAGGAACTAAATTAGGGTTATCTAGTTATCCGGCATTTAATTCACCTCATGAAGTAGGAGAAGCATTTACAAGTATTGGATTTAATTTAGTAAATCTTGCTAATAATCACACGTTAGATAGAGGTAAAAAAGCAGTTATTAGTTCAAATAATTATTGGAAAACCAAAAAAGATGTTTTAACAACAGGTTCTTATAATTCACAAGATGAGCAAAATAATATACAAATAAAAGAAGTTAATGGTATAAAATATGCACTTTTAGGTTATACCACTACGACAAATGGAATTAAGCCTAGTAACAATTATTATGTTAATGTTTATAGTGAGACAAGAGTAAAAAAGGATATAGATTCCATTAAAAATAAAGTTGATTTGTTACTTGTTTCGATGCACTGGGGTGAAGAATATAACAATTCTATTATTAAAGAACAAGAAAATATTGCCAAGTATTTATCTAGTTTAGGTGTAGATATTATTATAGGACATCATCCCCATGTGATTCAACCAATTGACTATATAGATAATACGCTAGTTATATATTCTTTAGGGAACTTCTTATCAGGACAAGAAGGAATTGATAGAAGAATAGGAATGATGGTTTCTGTTGATGTAAAAAAAGAAAATGATGATATAATTATTAGTGATCCGGTTGCAAGGTTAACTTATACCTATTATAATTCTGGTAAAACGAAGACTAATTTTAAGATTTATCCTTTTGATAAATTAAATAATAAATTGTTGCAAGGTTATAAATCTTATTATGATGAGTATATGGATTTAATAACTAGGAGAAGTGCTAAAATAGAAAAATATCCAATATAAGGAAGTGATATAATGGAAATATATAATAGAAAAGCAAGACATGATTATTTTATAGAAGAAGAGTATGAGTGTGGAGTTGTTTTATCTGGAACTGAAATAAAATCAATTAGAGAAGGTTCTTGTAATTTTAATGATAGTTATGTGATTGTAAGAAATAGTGAATTATATATATTGAATATGTATATTAGTATTTATAAACAAGGTAATATTTTTAATCACGAAGAAACAAGAACAAGAAAATTACTAATGCATAAAAGAGAAATCCTAAAACTAAATGATAAGGTTCGTTTAGAAGGATATACTTTAATACCGTTGAAATTGTATTTTAAAAACAATAAAGCAAAGATATTAATCGGTTTATGTAAAGGTAAAAAAGATTATGATAAGAGGGAAACAATCAAGGAAAGAGATATAAAAAGAACTATAGAAAAGGCTAGTAAGAATAGATACTAGTCTCTTTTGTTATAATAATTGTAATAGATTTAATTTTGTGTTATAATTTGCACATGGGGCCGAATATGGTTTCGACGGGATAATTTAGTCCTAGATTGCAAGTAGGTGGCAACCTTAAATGCAAACAAAAATAACTGGAAACAGAAATCAATTAGCTTTTGCTTAATCTAAAAATGGCAAAGCGCTTCTTTTATTTTCTTGTCTGCGGAGAATATTAGAGGCTCAAATTTAGCAGAATATATCTTTCTATGTCCTAGGTAGATTGATGAATTTTATAGGATAGTTATATTATTGTTCGTTAACTAGCTTATAATATAGCGAATTTTACTAGTTAACTAAACTTGTAGAGGTCTTTGATGGAGTTATTTCGGACGGGAGTTCGATTCTCCCCGGTTCCACCAAATGTGAAATAATCGTTGAATTTCAACGGTTTTATTTTTTTTATTTAATATGCTTGGTAATAAATTTATAGTTTTGTTATACTTGTTTTTAAATGATTTTATCTTAAAAATAAATGATGTTATAAAATAAGAATAGTTAAAAAAACAGATAATATATGTTAAAATTGACTTAAAGTATAGGAGGTAAATATGAGTAAAATTGAAATTAGAATACTGGGTATTATTTTGATTGTGTTAGGAGTAATTATAGGATGCAATTCACTAGGAATTACTAATATTAACATATTATTTGATGGATGGTGGACTTTATTTATTATTATCCCTTGTTTTATAAGTCTTATTAAAGATAAAGAAAAAACTGGCAGTATTATAGGAATTTTAATAGGAGTAGGTTTACTACTTGCCTGTCAAGGTATTATTGATTTTGATATTGTATGGAAATTATTGTTACCATTAATATTGGTTGTTATAGGATTATCGTTTTTATTTAAAGACTTGTTTGCACATAAAATGACTGAAGAAATGAAGAAAGTCAATCAGGATAAAAATAAAGAAAGTGAATATTGCGCAACATTTTCTGCACAAAATATTAGTTTTGATGGCGAAGAATTCAAGGGATGTGATTTAACAGCTGTATTTGGTGGAGTAAAGTGTAATTTATCTAATGCTAGTATAAAGAAAGATTCTATTGTTAATGCTTGTTCTGTATTTGGGGGCATTGAATTGTATGTGCCTAAGAATGTAAAGGTAAAAGTTAAATCTACTTCTATTTTTGGCGGCGTAAGTGAGAAAAATCAAAATGATGAACAATCAAAATCACCAGTTATATACGTTAATGCTGTATGTATTTTTGGTGGTTTAACTATTTATTATAAGGATTAATTATGAGTAAATATGATAGTTTGTGGAACTATATTAAGACGAATCAGAAAAATGAATATAAATTATCTTATGATGAAATAAATGATGTTTTAGATTTTAAAATTGACCATTCTTTCTTGAAATACAAAAAAGAACTTATAGATTATGGGTATGAAGTGATAAAAATTTCGCTTAAAGAAAAATATGTAATAATAAAAAACTTTTATCTAAATGATAAAAGTTTTATTTTATTAATTTATCTTGAATCTTTAAAATTATTCCTTTTTTATTTTTATTTTCTAAGAAGTATGCTAAGTTAAACACTATTGCTCCAATTGTGGCACTTAATATATCAAACATCGTATCATTAACTCCTGAATCTATTGAATGTTGCATGTTCGAACCCAATATTTGATCAATCGCAAATTCTATTAATTCCCAGCAACCTGCTATTATAAATACTATTCCGAAGATAAAAATAATATTAAATGCTATATCCTTATTAGTGTTCTTTTTAAAAATTTTCAGTATTGCTATAGCTATTAAGCAAGAAAAAATACCGGATAAAAAGTGTGTGAAGTCATCGAACCAATATATTTTGTCATATAAATTGATGCAAGAGCCTAAAAATTGAGCTAGAAATATAAATGTATAAAAAATAATTTCAAAAAAATCAGTAATTTTTATTTTTAAGACTTTTTTTACTATAGTTGGAATTAAAAGAGTTAACGGTAGTGTTATAATAGCACTTATCTCATCATAATGATTGATACTAATTGAATATAACAATAAAACAAAGTCAATAATTATAATACTTATTAACACTATATTCTTAATTCTTTTTCCCATAACTATCACCTAACAATATTATATCTATTTGTTAATTATTTTACAATTCTTTGAAATTAATTCTTACTTTAGTTTTAATTTATATGATAAATTGTTATAATAGTATTAAGTATAACAATGAATGGGTGATATTAATGACTAAATTGGTTGAATTAGATGGTATGGTTTATGATGAATATGTTAAGAATCATCCTTTTAAGTCTCATTTTTTGCAGTCTTATGCATGGGGACAGTTTGCTAAGATAGAAAAACATCAAACTCCTTATTATCTAGGATTAGTTGATAAAGATAATAATATTTTAGGGGCTACCTTATTACTACAGAAACACTTACCTTTAGGTCTTTGTTATTTTTATGCTCCAAGAGGTTTTGTTATTGATTTTACAGATACTAGTTTAGTAAAAAAGTTTTCAATTGAGATAATTAAATTTATTAAAAAGAAAAAAGCTATATTTTTAAAAATTGATCCGGATCTTATATGGCATGAAGAAAATTATAAAGGCGATGAAGTAAAACCTAAATATGATTGCAGGAAAATATTTGACACATTGCAAATGATAGGATTTAAACATTTAGGATTTACTAAAAATTTTGAAACTACTCAACCAAGATATACATTTAGAATAGATTTAACTGGAACGATGGAAGATATAGAAAATAGATTTTCTAAAACAGTTAAACAAAGAATAAAAAAGGGTACGTCACTAGGAACAACTGTTAGAATTGGTAATGGTAATGATATTAAAGAATTTAGTAAATTAATGGATTTAACAGAGGATCGTAAAGACTTTGTATCTCATGATTTTAATTACTATAAAACTTTATATGAAATATATAATAAATATGGAAAAATGAATCTGTTCATGGGTAGTATTGATACTACTAAAGTTATTGATAGTTATAATAAGGAAAAAGGTGATGTACTAAATTCATTAGATAGTTTGTCTAAAAAAGATAATTTGAGTACTGCCAATCAAAAGAAGCAAAAAGAATTAGAAATGCGCTTAGAAAAGTTAGATGAATATATAAATGAATATAGTGTTGCTAGAGATAAATATGGTGAAGTTATCACATTAAATGCTCATGTAATAATAGAATATGGTGATAAAGCTTGGACATTATATGCAGGTAATCATAATGTTTTATCTTCATCACAATCAAACTATAAGGTTTATTATGAACATATTAAATATTGCCATGATGAAGGGCTAAAGTATTATGATCATTTTGGTACAATAGGAGACCTTGATCCTAAAAATTCTAGATATGGATTACATATTTTTAAAAAAGCTTTTGGTGGTAATTATATAGAGTTTATTGGTGAATTTGATTATGTAAGTAAACCTTTTTGGTATTTTTGCTTCACTAAGGTAGTACCTTTTTATAGAAAAATAGTTAGAAGAAAAGCAAAAAAGCAAATAAAAAAGCAGGTTGAAAAATAATATTTTATTTATATAAAAAAGGTGATATTATAAAGAAGAATAGAGGGTGAATTCGATGGACTTTTTGATTGATTTTTTTAGAGGAATAGATGGACCTTTATATTATTCAATTCTGGTAGTTAATACAATTTTGATATTTGCAATTATTGGTTATTTAGGCGAAAAAAGTAATGAACAATTGATGAAAGCTAATATTAATACCGAAGTTAATATGGGTAGTGCTAATACTCTTAATATGAATGTAACAAAACCAGTTAGCACTACAAGTGTTACTAGCATCCCTAAAGTTTCTGCTACTCCAGTCAGTAGGACTATGCCAGCTCAAGCACAACCATTTAATAATAATCAACCTGTTACAAATCCACAAGTGACGAGTAATGCTGTACCTTTGCAAAACCTTAATAATCAACCAACGGTTAATGCTAGTAATCAAGTTAATCCTCAAGAAAAGGCTCCAGCAGTACTTGTTATTAACAGCAATAATAATTCAAAGATATAATTAAGCTATTTACTAATTATATCTTTTTTTGTATAATATTATAGTACTGAGGGTAAATAAAAGAAGGAGAAAATTTATGACTATAGACAGTATTTTATCAATAATTAATAAGATTGTAGATATCTTAATCGTTTGGTTAATTTTTTATTATATATTAAAAAGTATTAAGAATAATGTTAAACTCACATTGATTTTTAAAGGAGTTATAATAATAGCTATTTTGAAAATAGCATCTGATATTTTTCATTTTGTAACTATAGGTGTACTACTAGAATACATAATAATGTGGGGACCTTTAGCATTAATAATAGTTTTTCAACCTGAAATTAGAACTGTTTTGGAACAGCTTGGTAGAAGTCAGTTGTTAGGTCGTCACAAAGTCTTGACAGTTGATGAACGCGAAAGATTAGTGTATGAAATAGTTCAAGCAATGGATTATTTAAGAAAATCTAGAATAGGGGCTTTAATAGTTATTGAACGTGATACAAGCTTAGCAGACTACATTAATAGAGCTAAGAAAATTTATGGTGATGTTTCTAGTGAATTATTAATTTCTATATTCTTCCCAAATAATCCACTACATGATGGTGGTGTAATTATTCAAGGAGATAGAATTAGCTGTGCTGGTGCTGTTTTCCCAACAAGTAATAATCTAAAAAATAACAAAAGACTTGGAACTAGACACAGAGCTGCTATAGGTATTACCGAAGAGACTGATTGCATTTCACTAGTTGTATCTGAAGAAACTGGTAGATTATCTATTGCTGTTAAGGGTGAATTATTCTATAACTTATCTCTTGATGATGTTAGAATGATGCTTATTGATGAATTAAGACCTAAACAAGAATCTGATTTTGAAAATGATGTAAATGAGGAAGAAATATATGAAGAAAACAAGTAGGAATAGAAATAAAAATATATTTTCAAGAATATTTGGTTTGTTTGATAAATGGATTATTACTCCAATAACTAAGTTAATATTGTTAATAACTGATGCATTTAAAAACAACGGACATGGTCTTGAAAAAATATTGGTTAATCGTCAAGCTTTGGTTATAATTTCGTTAGTATGTGCATTAATAGCATTCTTTACTATAGACAATAAATTTACTACTTTGGTTGATAATTCTGCTGAGGTTTTATATGGTCAACCAGTAAAAGCGATTTATAATGAGGAGGCATTTGTTGTTGAAGGGCTCCCTAGTAGTGTTGATGTAACTCTTATTGGTAGAAAATGGGATGTTTATTTAGCCAAACAATATCCAGCCGATGAAGTTACTGTTGATTTAACTGGATTATCTGCTGGTCAACATAGAGTAACTTTAAAATATAAACAATCTGTTTCATCGGTTGAATATAAACTTGATACTTCTAATGTGACTATTATGATATATGAGAAGGTTTCAGAAAATAGAGAATTAACTACTGATATTATTCATAAAGATAGATTAGATACTAAACTAAATATCGAAAGCATTAGTTTAAATAGAGATAATGTAATAATAAAAGGTGCTGCTTATAAACTTAGTCAAGTTGCTTCAGTAAAAGCACTAATTGATGTTGAAAACATATCTAAACCAACGGTAGGTACTACAACTCTTACTGACATACCTTTAGTTGCGTATGATAAGGATGGTAAAATTATAGATGTCGAAATTGTACCTAATAAAGTTGAAGCAGTAATTAAAATTGCTTCACCAAGTAAAACGGTACCTATTAAAGTAGAACCAGAAGGTAAATTAGAAGGTAGAGCTATTAAAACTTTAACTCCTAGTGTCCAAGAAGTAACAATATATGGTGATGAATCTTCACTAGCATCAATTGAATACTTACCAGTTAAAATAGATGTATCTAATGTAACTAGCGATAAAACATACACAGTTAATTTAACCAAACCAACAGGTGTACGTGAGATAAGCGTTAAAACAATAACTGTTAAGCTTACACTTGATGATATTATTTCAAAAGAAGTAAAAGATATACAAATTAAAACTATTAACTTAGAGGAAGGATATGTTGTTCAAGCTTCTAGTAAGGAATATAGTACAGTAACAGCTATAGTAAAAGGAAGCAAAGCGGTGTTGGAATCACTAGACACTACTACTATAACAGCTTATGTTGATTTAACCGGATTAAAAGAAGGGGAACATGAAGTAGAAGTAAAAGTAACTGGTGATGATACTAAATTAACATATACTCCAAGGGTTAAGAAAATAAAAGTAAGAATAATTAAAAAGTAATTAGGAAGTCAAAGAATTATCGTTCTTTGACTTTTTTAGACAATTGTGTTATAATGTAACACGAAATGGCGCACTATTCTAGTCGATACATTTATTATGAAGACGAGGGTAAAATATCGTTAAAGAGCATATCTATGAAACGTTTGGTGTTTGCTTCTTACGCCCAGTTTGGGGTGAATGCTGGATTTGAAGTGATTATGGGCGCTCGTAATGGCATACGATTCCGACCCATTTTTGCGTGGAGACCTGTTTTTGTGAAAGAAAATTAAACTTTTACGAACCAGGCTTGAACCTATCTTGTGGCTAAAGCTATGGATAGAGTAGCTTGGCTTGAGTGATATTAGGGAATAGAGACAACTTTTTATTTGGTGTACATCTTATATAAAGTATCGCTACTTGAAACTAGTATTGCAAAAAAGCATAGTAATAGGGGGTATTGTTGAGGAAATCTCCTAGAGTGTAGATTGATATAGGATTGCAGTGTGCACTAAGTGGTAATCAAGTCATAGTTAAGGTAACTTACTATTTATTTTTTTAAAAGGGAACTGCTTAATTGGTAACAATAAGTAAAAATAAGGGAAATCCAACTTGACCTAAAGGCGCAAAGTTTATTATATCAATTGCCATTTCATTTTATTGAGGTTATATGAAAAGTAAAAAATATAAAGAAAAATATTCGAATAAAGCAGGTAAGAAACCTGTCAAAAACAAGAAATTAATTAATTATAATTGGATAATAAAAATAACTACTATAACTTTTTTTGTTTCGTTGTTATTTTCTTTAATATCTGAAACAATTATTCCTAATGCAAATATTGTTATTAGTGTTATATTGGTCTTTGTTTTTATTGGACTTGGTATATTATTTGATATTATCGGAGTTAGTATAACTGTTGCTGACGAAAGGACTTTTAATTCGATGGCTGCAAAAAATGTAAAAGGTGCAAAACTAGCCGTTAAATTAATTAAAAATGCAGAAAAGGTATCAAGCTTTTGTAACGATGTTATAGGTGACATATGTGGAATTATTAGTGGTTCTACTTCGACTTCAATTGCTGTTATTTTAACGGCTAATTTTAATCTGAATATACTTTTAACATCATTAATTACTACTGCTTTAGTTGCCTCCCTTACAATAGGGGGTAAAGCTATTGGTAAGACTTTTGCAATAAATAAAAGTGATGTAATTATATTTAAATTTTCTTCGTTTTTATCAATATTTTATAGAAAAAAATAGTGGATGAATTTTTGCTTACTATTTTTTTTATTGGGTTGAAAGATTAAGTTAATTTTGTTATAATCTAATAGAATTGGATGTGATGATATGGAAGACAAAGATATAGAAATATTAGATTTAGATGATGATATAAATGACAGTAATGTCGTTGATGATAAAAAAAAGGGAAAAAATGATAAGAAAAGTAGTAAAAAGACTAAAAAGAGACGCTTAAAAAAAGGCCTTTTTCAAACTGCATTTTGTTTGGTTAGTCTTGCTTTTATTATTGGATGCTGTATTTTTTATGGTAATAGATTAATTAAATATTACAAGATATATAATCCTAAAATAGAAGGTGGTGCTTCGGCTGAATTAATTTCAACAACTTTAACTCAAAATACCGAAATTGTTTCAGAAGGCTCTGGATTATATAGAGAAAACGGCTTATATGTTTTTAAAGGTGAGAAAGCTAACAATTATATTAAATATGCAAATATGTTATGGAGAATTATAAGAACTAATGCTGATGGTTCTATTGAAATGATTACTAATGATTATATTAATATATTAGCTTGGGATTTCAATGGTAAAGATTATGTTGAATCAGATATTAATAAATATTTAAATGATGTTTTCTTAAAACAATTAGATACAAGTTATTTAGTTAAAACTAGTATTTGTACTGATGTAATGGAAAGTGTTGATAAGTTTACGTGTGAAGTTAAAAACACTGATTATTATGTTACGTTGTTGCAAGCTAATGATTATTTAAATAGTGTTGTTGATGATACTACTTATGTTTCACATGATGAAGATATGGTTTGGTTAGGTTCATATGAAAATAGCAAGAAAGCATGGGTAGCAGATGGAAGCAATATATCTACTTCTGAAATGAGTAATACTTATTTTGTAAAACCAGTTGTAACCTTAAAAAATGCAGTAGCTTTATTAGGTGGTGTTGGAAGCCAAGAAGATCCATATATAATTGAAAAAAATGATGGTAACGTTAAATTTGGTTCTTATTTAGAAATTGATGAAGATGTATGGGTTGTTGTAGATAAGGATGAAGATATTATAAAACTTGCATACGCTGGATTATATAATAAAGGATTAAGCACTTATAGATTTGATACTAGTGTACTAGATTATAAAGTTGATAATAAAAATTCTTTGGCAGAGCTTTTAAATACAAAATTCTATGAAGGATTATCTTATAAAGATTTATTATTAGATTTTGATTTGTATACTGCTACATATACTAAAGGATACAAAAATACTTATAAAGAAAAAGTAACAGTAAAAGTTGGTATTCCTAGCGTTACAGATTTAAAATTTGACAATGATGCTGATGGATATTATGTATCGAATAAATCTCCTAGAGAAGGAAGAATATACTATTATGATACAGATTTAATAAGTTCAAAACCTGCAATTTCAAGGCCATATAAACCAGTCATTTCTATAAATATACCTAAGATAAAAGATGGCGATGGTACTAAAGAAAACCCTTATAAGGTTGAGGTGTAATTATGAAGAAAAAAGAAAAGAAACAAAAGAAGCAAAGAAGAATACGTAAAACAACTATTTTGTTTATCATTTTAGATATTTTAGTAGGAATCTGTTTCTTTGTTGTTTATGGTCCTTATTCAGGATTTAGAAATTTAATTATAAATACAGCTATGAGTACTAAAACTCATCAATATATAGCATATACTTTTTGGAGTGATGAAACAATTCAAAGCATTTTAGCTAAAGGGGCATATATTCCTATTAATGATGCTGTAGATTTGGATAAAATAGTTATAGATACTAAACCTAAAAAAGATTATGATAATGAATATGATGAGCAAATATTAACAAGAGATCCTGGTAATGAGGATTACAAATATTTAAAGGTTAAAGTTGGAAAGTACGATGCACATTTAGTAGCAATCTATGATCCTTCTAAAGTACAATTAATACATTCTAAATCCTTTGGAAGTGGTACAGGACAAGAACGTATAAAAGACATGTGTAACCGCATGGGTGGTGTTGTTTGTATTAATGGTGGTATGTTCGTCGATTACGGTTGGGGTAGTGACGTTCCAATGGGATATTTAATAAAAGATGGAAAAATTATTTGGTCTGATAATGATGGTAAAGCTAATTTGATTGGATTTAATAAAGATAATAAATTATTGTTGACTAATGCAACAGGTGAAGAAGCAATTGCGATGGGAATGCGCGATGCATTAGAGTTTGGACCTTTCTTAATTGTTAATGGTAAAGAGTTGCAATATGTTGATGCAACTGTTGGTGGATATTCAAGGGCCGCTCGTGTTGCTATAGCTCAAAGAAGAGATGGTGTTGTATTATTCTTAGTAACAGAAGGAACTCATGCTGCAGGTCCTAATATGCTAGAAGTGATTGAAACATTAAAACTATATGGTGCATATAATGCAGCTAATCTAGATGGAGGTACTTCAGCTCAATTAGCAATAGGTGGTAAACTTATAAATAATCCTAAAAACATATATGGACAAACTGTAACTGGAGGAAGACGAGTAGTAAGTGGATTCGGATTGATTTTAGAATAGAAGTGTGGTGGTTGTTATGGATAAAAAGAAAAAAACTATACGAATAGGAGCAATAATTCTTATTGTACTAGCAATTATATCAATTGGAGTTGGAGGTACTTTATTTACTTTATCTTTGTTTAAAGATAATAATAAAGAAGAAGAAATTGTTAATAAAGATGATAAAGATCAAACTGTTGATGAAGAAAAGGAAAACTATGAAACAAGTGCAACTTTTGTAGCGGTAGGTGATGCATTGATTCATGGGGCTGTTTATAAGGATGCTTATTCTAATGGTGTATATGATTTTAATAATATGTTCACTGAAGTAAAACCCGTTTTTGAACAATATGATTTAAGATATTATAATCAAGAAACTATTCTTGGAGGAACTTCTTTGGGATTATCTAGTTATCCTTTGTTTAATTCACCTCAAGAAGTGGGAGATGCTTTTATGAATATGGGATTTAATTTAGTCAGCTTAGCTACTAATCATTCCCTTGATTATGGTGAAAAAGGTCTTGTTAATTCGATAAATTATTGGGGAAAACAAGAGGGTGTAATTGCTGCTGGTTCATATGAATCAGAAGAATCACGTGTGACACCTAGAATAATGGAAAAAAATGGTATAACTTATACATTGCTTTCTTATTCAACTCTAACTAACGGGCTTAGAATACCAACTGGCAAAGATTATCTTTTTGATTTATACAGTGAAGAAAAAGTAAAAGCAGATGTAGAAAGAGTAAGAGATAAAGTAGATGTTGTTATGGTGGCTATGCACTGGGGAGTAGAGTATACTCATACTCCTGTTCAGGAAGAAAAGACTATTGCAAAATATTTAGCATCACTTGGTGTCGATATAGTAATAGGTACCCATCCACACGTTATTCAACCTATAGATTTTATTGATAATACAATGGTTATTTATTCATTGGGTAACTTTATATCAGCTCAAATAGGTATTGAACGTTTAGTTGGTCTAGCAGCATCTGTTACTATTAAAAAATCAGTCGTTGATGGTGTTAGTACTATTACATTGGAAAATCCTGCTGCTGAACTTGTATATACTCGTAAAGCTGGTGCTACTTATGGTGCTGGATATAAAGTATATCCATTTTCAAAATTAGATGATACAATATTACCTGGATATCAAAAGTATTATGATCAATTTATGAACATTGCAACAAAAGGATCTAGGGAAATAATAAGAAAATAATGTTTTAAGGCGAGTATTATACTCGTTTTTTTATATATTTTTTAGTTAATTTATTATATAATAAAAGTAGTGACTATAGAAAAGAGTGATATGATGAAATATAAAATTATGGATGGTAACGAGGCATGTAGTTATGTTTCATATTATTTTAGCGAATTAGCAGGTATTTATCCTATAACTCCTGCATCTCCTATGGCCGAATATATAGATAAATGGTCTAGTGATGGACGAAAGAACTTTTGGAATGATACAGTTAAAGTGGTAGAAATGCAAAGTGAAGCAGGTGCTATTGGTCTTGTTCATGGTGCTTTATTAAATGGTACTTTAGCTACTACATATACTGCTAGTCAAGGCCTTTTATTAATGATTCCTAATATGTATAAAATTGCAGGAGAATTGTTGCCTTGTGTAATAAATGTAGCAGCAAGAAGTTTATCTACTCATGCATTATCAATTTTTGGCGATCATCAAGATATTTATGCTACACGTATGACTGGATTTGCCATATTAGCATCTTCTTCTGTTCAACAAGCACATGACTTAACAGCAGTTAGTTATTTATCCACAATCAAAGGAAGTATACCTTTCATTAACTTCTTTGATGGATTTAGAACTAGTCATGAATTACAAAAAATACAATTGTTAGAAATGGATGAAGTAAAAAAACTAATTGATGAGAAGAAATTAAATGAGTTCAAGTCTAAAGCCATTAGTAATAATGCAGTTACTAAAGGTACTAATCAAAATGATGATATCTATTTTCAAATAACGGAAGCAAGAAATAAATATTATGAAGAATTACCTGATATTGTAAATAATTATATGAAAAAAATTAACAAATTAACTGGTAAAGATTATAAACCATTTAATTATTATGGTGCTAAAGATGCTACTAAAGTTATAGTTGCAATGGGATCAGTTTGTGAAACCATTAAAGAGACAATTGATACTATGATATCTAATGGTGAAAAAGTTGGGCTAATAGAAGTTCATTTGTACCGTCCTTTTAGTGCTAGCTACTTGTTAAAAGTATTACCAAAAACAGTAACATCTATAGCAGTACTTGATCGTACTAAAGAATCTGGAAGTGCTGAGCCATTATATTTAGATGTTGTAAATGTTATTAATAAATATAATTCTAATATAAAAGTTCTAGGTGGTAGATATGGATTATCTAGTAAAAATACTACTCCTTATCAGATAAAAGCAGTATATGATTTTCTTGATAGAGATGATGCACATAATGGCTTTACAATAGGTATTGTAGATGATGTTACTAATTTGAGTTTAAGTGATGTACCAATTGATATCAAACCATATGACTATGAAATGTTACTTTATGGATTTGGCTCTGATGGAATGGTAAGTGCTTCTAAAGATTTAATTAAAGTTACTGGAGATAATGCTAAAGTGTACGTTCAAGGTTATTTTGAATATGACTCTAAAAAATCTGGTGGCGTTACTATTTCTCATTTAAGATTTGATAAAGATCCGATTAGAGCGACTTATTATGTTGAAAAGCCTAATTTAGTAGTATGTACTAAAGATATTTATTTAAAAAAATTAAGAATGTTAGATAATATTTCAGAAAATGGTATTTTCTTACTTAATACCAATAAAAATAAAGACGAAGTGCTTGATATAATCAGTACTCATGATAAGAATATTATTAAGAAAAGAAATATTAAATTATATATTGTTAATGCTAATAAGATTGCTGATGAAGTAGGACTAGTTGGTAAAATAAATACTATTATTGAAACGGTTATTTTTAAGATAAGTATGATAATACCATTTAGTTTTGCTATTACTAAGATTAAGGAATCTTTAAAGGTGTTGTTCACTAATAAAGGTGAAGATATAATTGTTAAAAATGTTTTGGCTATTAATAGAGCATTAGAGAGTTTAGAACTTGTTAATACTGACAGCATTGAAGAAAAAAGAGAAGTGAATAAGGCTAAAACAATTTTTGAAATTATTGAATCAAAAGAGGGAAATAAATTAAAAGTTAGTGAATTATCACAATACGTAGATGGAACTTTTGAAGGTGGAATGTCTAATCTAGAAAAAAGAGATATTAGTGAAAGAATGCCTTGTTATAATAAAGATAATTGTATAATGTGTAATATGTGTTCATTAGTATGTCCTCATGCAGTTATAAGGCCATTCTTATTAAATAAAGAGGAAATAGAAAAAGCCCCTAATAGTGTTCAAAAAGATTTGCTGGATTCAGGCATTAATGATGAACTTAAATATACCGTTGGAGTTAGTCTACCTGATTGCACTGGCTGTGGGTTATGTAGTAAAATTTGTCCTGGTAAAAGAGGAAATAAGGCTCTTACAATGAATTCTAGTAGCGAAGTTAAAACAAATAATAATATTGAAAAATATAAATATTTATTTAATGAAGTAAAAGAGAAAAAGCCGTTAAATGTTTCAACTATTAAGGGAAGTCAGTTTGTTAATCCTAAAATAGAATTTCCTGGAGCATGTGCTGGATGTGGTGAAACTCCTTATTTAAAACTTTTAACTCAATTATTTGGTAATGAATTAGTAATTGCTAATGCAACGGGATGCTCATCTATTTATGGTGGTAATGTTTTAGGAACAGCATATAATGTTCCTTGGGCTAGTTCTTTATTTGAAGATAATGCTGAATTTGGTATGGGAATGGCAGTAGCTGATCATATTAGAAAAGACAAGATAAGAAGTATAATAGAAAAAAATGTAGCTTTAATTCCAGAACGTGATAAGGAAATATATGCTAGCTACTATAAGAGATTAGATTATCAATCAAGTTGTTTATTATATGAAGTTGTTGAAAATAGTAAAATTACAGAACTTATTGCTATGAAAGAATTTATCAAAGCTAAATCTTTCTGGATAATAGGTGGTGATGGATGGGCATATGACATTGGGTTCGGGGGCTTGGATCATGTATTATCCACTCATGAAAATGTTAATATTTTAGTACTTGATACCGAAGTATATTCTAATACAGGAGGTCAAGCATCTAAATCTAGTCCTAAAGGAAGTGTGGCTAAATTTGCAAGTAGGGGTAAAGAAAATGCTAAGAAGGATTTAGCAAGGATTGCTTTATCTTATCCACATGTATATGTTGCAACAATTTCACTTGGTGCTAATATGCAACAAGCTATTAATGCTTTGACTGAAGCTAAAAATTATAATGGTCCTTCTATTATTATTGCTTATGCACCATGTATAGCTCAAGGCATCTTAAAAGGAATGTCTAATAGTATTGAAGAAGAAAAAATAGCTACTCAATCTGGATATTTTCCAATATTTAGATATAATCCTATTAACCAAAAATTCACTTTGGATAGTAAGGCGGATTTTGAAAAATATAAAGAATTTTTACTAGGTGAAAATAGGTATAGAACTTTAGGTAGAACTAATCCGGCTAAGCTAGATGAACTACTTAGTGAAAATATGAAAGATGCTATTGAAAGATATAATTTCTATAAGGAGTTAAGCGAAAAGAGCAAATAAAAAAGCAGAGTTAAAAACTCTGTTTTTAGTTGGGTAAAAAAATAGAGGTTGTCCCCCTGAGAACAACCTCGTAAAAAAGAATAAAAAGGGGTTGGCTAGTGTGATACTAGCGACCAATTCGCCAATTTCGAATTGGTGATTTCTATAATAATCGAAAGAGTGTTGTTTGTCAATCATTTTTTAAAAAAACTTATATAATTGGAAAAATGGTTTAATTAAGTTTAAATTTATGATATAATAGCACCCAAGGAAGTGGTACTATGGTTAGTTTAAATGAGTTAAAAGGAATAGGTCCTAAAACCACATCTTTACTTAATAAATTAAATATATTTACGGTTGATGATTTAGTAGAACATTATCCTTTTAGATATGATGTTTTACGTAGAAGTGATTTATCAACAGTAACAGATGAAGATAGAGTTATTTTAGACGGAAAAGTAGAAAGTATTCCTCTTGTTGTCAGATTTAGAGGAGGAGTAAATAAACTTAATTTTAGACTTGCTATGCCTAATGGGGTAGTTGGTGTTTCAATATTTAATAGGGCTTTTTTGAAGCCTAATTTAGGTATCGGTACTAGTGTTATTGTAATTGGTAAATATGATAGGCAAAAAAATGTTTTAAATGCTTCTGATATAAGATTTGGTAGTCTTTCTAAAGAAGAAAAGATTGAAGCTGTATACCATACTACTAGCGGGTTGAATATTAAGAGTTTAAGTAGTTATATTAATAATGCACTTTTAAAGTATGGAAATGAAATCACTGATTATATTCCTACAAAATATATGGATTTATATAACTTTTCTAATAAAAAGACAGCACTTAATATTGTTCATAATCCACCTAGTTTTGAAAAATTAAAGGAAGCAACTATTAGGTTGAAGTATGAAGAATTATTTCAGTTTATGTTTAAAATTAATTATTTAAAATTAGACCATGAGAAACATCAAGAAGGTATTAAAAGAGAAGGCAATTTTAAAGATGTAGAAAAGTTAATCAAGGGTCTTCCTTTTGAACTTACTAGTGACCAAAATAATGCTTTAAAAGAAGTAATAGATGATATGAATAGTTCTAAGCGAATGAATAGATTACTTCAAGGAGATGTAGGATCTGGTAAGACAATTGTTGCAATATTAGCAATGTATTACAATAGTTTATGTGGTTATCAAAGTGCTTTAATGGCACCAACTGAGATTTTAGCAACACAACATTATAATAATATAAAGGAGCTTTTAAAAGATACTGGAGTAAGAGTAGAATTGTTAACAGGTTCTGTTAATAAAAAAGAGAAAAAGTTAATATATGATGATTTGAAAAATGGTAATGTGGATATTATTATTGGAACGCATGCCTTAATACAAGATGAAGTTGAATATGCAAATTTAGGATTAGTTGTTACTGATGAACAACATAGATTTGGGGTAAATCAAAGAGCTAATTTAAAGAATAAGGGTATTAAGTTAGATGTTCTTTATATGAGTGCTACTCCTATTCCTAGAACTTATGCTTTAACTATTTATGGTGATATGGATGTTTCTATTATTAAGGAAATGCCTAAAGGTAGAATACCAGTTAAGACATATGTAAAGAAAGAGTCCGAGATGAAAGAAGTTTTGGAACTTATGTATAATGAACTTCAAAATAATCATCAGATATATGTTATCGCGCCTTTGATTGAAGAAAGTGAAAATACTGATTTAACAACTGTTACTAATTTAAGAGATAAGATGAATCTTGCTTTTGGAAGTAAATATAAAATTGACATTGTTCATGGTAAAATGAAACCGGAAGCTAAAGAACTTATAATGAGTGAATTTAAACAAAATGATATTAATATTTTAATAAGTACTACTGTTATTGAAGTAGGTGTGGATGTTCCTAATGCTACTATGATTGTTATTTTTGATGCTAATAGATTTGGATTATCAACACTTCATCAGTTAAGAGGTCGTGTTGGTAGAAACAAGATTGAATCTAAATGTATTTTAATTAGTGATAGTGATACAAAAAGACTAGATATTATGAAAAATACTCATGATGGATTTGTTATTAGTGAAGAGGATTTTAAACTACGCGGTTCTGGGGATTTGTTTGGTACTAAACAAAGTGGTGATATGTGCTTTAAAATAGCAAATTTACGTTCTGACTATAAGATTTTGGTACAAGCTAAGAAAGATTCGATGGAGTATTTAAAAGATAAAGATAGTGATAATGATAAATTAAAACAACTTTTGATAGATTCGATTCAAAGAAGTTAAAAAGTGTAAATAAGAAAAAAACGAAAGTAAAATTCTTCCAATTTAATTGACTTTTAGATGAGGACATATTATTATTAAGATGCATGATGATAACATCGTGCATGAACCACACTTACGGTTATATAATGTGAGTGTGAATTCAACCAAAACCCCCTGAAGAGAGCGAAAGCTCTCATTTTTGTTTATATTAAAGGTAGAATAATAAATTAATACTTAAATTGCAGACTATTTTATAATACAAAAATAAATTTAAGTGATATAATAGAATTAATAAAAAGTGCTAGTACAGGCTTATTATTATAGGTTTTGTATTGGCCTTTTTTGTTGTAGGAAGTGTTAAAATGACTAATAGGATGATTATTTTAATTTTTATTTTTGGTGTTCTATTTTTTCCAATTAAAATAGAGGCAAGAAGGGGATGTTGTTCACATCACGGAGGTGTAAGTGGATGTAATAGTAGTGGTAGACAGGTATGTAGAGATGGAACCCTTAGTCCAACATGTACTTGTACTCCTGTTGTTAATGATGTATATGGATGTACGGACAAAAACGCTATCAATTATAATTCGAATGCTAATAGAGATGATGGCAGTTGTACATATTCTTATGATAAGGATACTCATAATGAACCAAGTGAAAATTCAGAAAACAATATGCTATTAGAAATTATTGGAGGTCTAGCTACAATCTTTGGAATTTCATGGCTATCTAAGAAAATAAAATAGCAATATTTGATTCATCTGATGTTAATATAGTTACAAAAGATGACATGATAACTGATAAATTCAAAAAAGTATTTAAAGATTCAAAAATTAATTATTAGATAAAGATTAGATTGATAGTTGTAGCAATTTATGTTACTATTTACTTAGAATTTAATATACTATGAAAGGTGAATTTATATGAAATTAGTTGAATTGAAATGTAAGAACTGTGGAGCAAATTTAAAGGTTGAAGAAGGTGTAACACAAGTTAAATGTGAATTTTGTAATACTACTTTTTCAGTAGATGATGCTTACACAGAAGGTTATAAATATACTAAAGGGATTTATAAAGCTCAAGAAGAACATGCAGAAGAAACTTTTGAAAAAATGAATGAGTTTATGAAAAACAATCCGGTTACTAAAGTTTCTAAAGTTGTATCTATAATAGCAGTTGTAATATTTGTAGCTGCGTTTGGCTTTATAATTTTTAATATAATTCGATTTGAAATTGGGGATAGTAGTTTTGATGTAACTAGTTTTAATTCTAGTTATGAAACTCATGCTGGTAAAACTTCTGGCTTTTTCCTAACGGGTATACTAGATGATATTGTAACAAGTAATAAAACTAATCATAATCATATAATTAAAGTTAAATACAAAGATAAAAGTACAACTAATGAAAAAGAAATAAAAGAAATACGTAATGCTATAGATGAAAGAAAAGATTATGATTTGTCATTTGATTATGATCAAAAAGGTTTTATAAATTCTCTTAGCATAGAAGACATTGATTAATAATAAAAGGTACTAGACTTAATTATCTAGTACTTTTATTTTTGATTATTTAGTTTTTCTCGGATACAATAATATTTATTGTTTGAGATGATAATGCATATGTAATACTTGAATCTATTCCATCTATATTTATATTAGCATTATGTTCTCCTAGTTCTAGTTTAGATACATCAACATATAGTTTAATGTTTTGAGTATTCATCTTATTTAAGATATCTTCATTAGCTATTAATGTAACTTTTATACTGGTTGATTCTACAAAGTTATAAGAATAATTATTGTTTTTATTTTTAAGTTCTATTTTATTTATATATATTTCTTTTTTACCGTTGCTTGTATTTTCTTCTTCTTTTCCCCATTTTGCTTTAAGTGTTATATTATTTTTTATTTTAGTATTAAAATCGAATTTTTGATTGTTTAATTGCCATTCTATGAAAATATATCCGTTTTTAGTTGGAACAGTAGGTTCAGTTATGATACTGTTTTCTTCAACTATTTGATTTTTAATGTAAGATCCACCATCGCTGTCAAATACGATTTGATACGTTTTGATTTTATCATCTAAATTAGAAATTATGTTTTCTATTTTGTTTATTGTATCTATTTTAACATTAAATGATATTGAACCATTTGAGTTGTTGGGTGTTAAGTATTTTTCCATTTTTTTCCAGTTAGTATAAATATTTACTTCATCAAATACTATTTTGCTATTAGAAGCGGTATCACAAATTAAATCTATTACATTTTTCAAATTATTGCTTTCTTTAAGTAAATCTAGATTTTTATATATTTTTTTTGCATCTTCATTGATTAATTCATATTTAGTAACTGTTGGCTCATCACATTCTTTTTTAGTACACGTTTGTGAGAATTCTAATTTTAATAGTGGGTTTAATTTTATATATACTACATAATTATTAGTTGTCTCTTCATTTTCTCTTTTTTCTTTTAACTGTACTATTCCTATAATAATTTCTATAAAAAAAATTATCACTAAAATTATTACTGTACTCATCATAATTATTCTATTATTAAATAATTTATTTAGAAAGTTTTCCATATGAACCTCCATCATATCATTATATCAATTATATTATTTATAGATTTATAAATCAATATGATATTAGTTTATATATTATTTTAGTATTGAATATTATAATTTAGTATAGTAGAATGTAATTAACATCTTATAAAGAGTGATTGAGGGACTAGCCCTATGATGTCACACCAACCTATTGAATTAGGTGGTAAAGCTAGAACGATAAGATAACTTTCCACTCAAGAAGTTATCTTGGGTGTTTTTTTATGAGATGAAAAGGAGGTAAATTATGATTGAGAAAGTAAATCCAAGCCATCCTGATAAGGTGGCAGATAGAATAGCAGGAGCTATGGTTGATCTTGCCTATTCTAAAAATGTTGACTGTAAAATAGCAATAGAAGTGTTAATTGGTCACGGAAAATGTCATGTGATAGCAGAAACATCAGAAAAATTGAATTTTAAGGAGGTTGACTGTATAGTTAAAAGAATAGCTGGTGATGTAGAACTCGACTTATTAACTGTAGAACAGGATAGACATTTATCACAAAATCAACGAGGCAAAATTAGATGCGGTGACAATGGAATTTTTAAAGGAGTTCCACTTACTGAAGAACAGAAAAAACTTTCAAAAATTGCTAGAGATATTTACTATAAATATCCATATGATGGTAAATATATATTAAATGACGATAAATTAATTATTTGTCAAAGTAATGCATCTAGTGATGAATTAAAAAAAGGTTATCCAAAAGCTGTAATAAATCCATTAGGTGATTGGACAGGAGGATTAAATACGGATACTGGTGCTGTTAATAGAAAACTAGGTAGTGATATGGCTGATAGTATAACTGGTGGCGGAATTCATGGGAAAGACTTATCAAAAGCAGATGTTTCTTTAAATATTTATGCCTTTAAAAAAGCCCAAGAATTAAATAGAACAGTGTATTTTAGTTGTGCAATAGGAGATGAAATAGTAGATGGTAAACCTTATAGTGAAATAGTTAATGAAGCTAAAGATTACATATTAAAAATAGGTGGTTTTGAAAAACTTGCAGAGTGGGGACTTTTTTAGCTAACATTGACAAATACAATGGTTTATAGTATAATAACAACCAATTTTAAAAGGGAGTGGCCATTGTGTATCATAATTCAAAAACTGATAACAAATTTAATCTAGCTGAACAATTGGAAAGGTTAACAAAAATTATTGATCAAATGTCCCTTGTCGAAATATTGAAAAAATTAGATGAGACGTTAATGCCTATAGAACTTAAAATGAAAATGTTTGAAAGAATGGAATACTTACTTTTAGACTTTAATGCGGTAGGAATTATAGAAAACTATTTTTTGTCTAAGACGGAATTAAATGAAAGTTATTTAGATAAACCTTACTGGCCAATGACAGTAAAAAAGATAGTAGCCAAAAAGATATATGGAGATAACCTTGAAAAGGTAGTTCAAGATAGTAGCACTTCATTTGATGTCAAGAAAAAAATAATAGATTATTGTTTTTTTGAATTTGAACTATTGAATGTTTTAGCTTCCGATTTAGAGCCAAAAGTTTTGAATTATATTATTGACTCAAAGTTTACTGCATCAAGTTCTATTGTATTTTTGCTATCAAATAGTAAAGTAAGTAATAGTATTAAAGAGCGAGTAATAAATGAAAAAATTGATTCAAATAACATATTTGATATATTGCAAACCACTTTAATTTCTGCTTCAATGCAACAAAAGGTATATGATATGAAATCAGAAACAATAGAAAGATATGTAGAAGAATTAAAAGGCGCAACATTGTTAGAAAAACTAAATTCTTCTTTTTTTCCGGATGAAATTAAAACGAGAGTTCTTGCATTAAAGAAGAAAGAGATAATTCGTACTTTAAAAATAACTAATATTAATAAATTTTATATGCTTTTACTATTCTCACATAGTGAAGAGTTTTCAAAATTATTAATTGAAAGCTGTCCTATTAAGGCAAAAATGTGCATTTCACTTATGACCAAAGTGGACGTGCTTAAATTTTTAAACGGTGAACATGTACCAAATGAATTTAAAGAAGCAATAATTTCAAATAAGAAAAAAATTATAAATAGTGCTATTGAAGATCTTGATTTTTCCACAATAGCTAGAATTTATTTAACGGATGATAGTAATCTTCCTCGTGAAATACAGAAATTAATTGTAGATAAGAAAAAAGCAGTTATTGAACAAGGAATAGATGCCATGAGTAATTCTGATGTTATAGATAATTTGTTTTTCAGAGATTATGCACAGGACTTAAAAGAAGTACTTATTACAAGAAGAGTTAATGAAGGTAACATGTTTCAGATATTTGATAGCTATAACTACAATAGAAGTGTTGTTGATTTAGTTTTAACTCTAAAAAAAGATCTTATTTCTAAATATTTACAGGGACTTGATTCAAAAAAACTGTTTGAATTGAAACAAATAAAATCTAATTTATTGAAGAAAAAAATCGTTGATGGTTATTCTTTTATATTTTTCTCAAGAATAGAAAATGTTGACGATGAAACATTATATTTGTACTTTAATAATCCTGATGTTTCGTTTGCAGTTAGAGCAATTATTTTAAAAAAATTTAATTTTAAAGAGGAAGACATTTGTAATTGTTTAGAATTATTAAGACATAATTATGCTAAAACAGTTTTAATTAATTACGATAAAGTGAAGGCTTTTTTTGGTAAATTAGATATTAGTTTTTCTTCTTTTATTCAATATGGTTGTGGAAGTTCAACATACTCTTCATGGCTTGATGAGTTAGTTGAAATACTTGATAGTGGTAAAGATGAAAAGTTAATTGCTGCATATAAATATTTGAATAGTAACCTTTATGAAGAGGAAGATATGTCAAATCCTATAGTCGCTAAAATTTCAAATTTTTTGAAAGTGTTAGATAATTATAGTAACAATAGTGAATTATTAGATTTGTTGTCATCAAATAATACCCAACTTTCAAGTGTAGATAAGGCAAATCTAGAATTTTTATTTAACTGGGGAAATGGTCAGGTAGAGATCTCATCTTTGGAGCAAATAAATGATTTGAGAAAAGCAATATATCAACAATATATGGAGTTATTAAATGATGAAGATGCGACAGTTAATTCGTTAAGAGTTGCATTTAAAGAATTTGTCTTTTGCGATGCCGATTTAGTTATTAAGGATATTGGCGGTTCTACAAACTTAAAAATATTGAAAAAGAAGAATGAGGCATTTCCTAGTATATGTAGTAAAATTGATGAATTGTTAAGCTATGCTGAATTAGTTGAAAAAGTAAGTAATACTAGTGATATAAATAGTTTAAAAGCACTTTTTAGAGAAATTTTGACTGATGAAACTGATAAATTAAAGAACATTCAATACTTTTCTTATCATATTGAACAAAAGGTATCTAGCCTATTTGAGCAAGAATTTAGAGTTAATTTAACTCCTATTTCAGTAGCTAGGGCGAATGGATGTGCAATTGATAAAGAATTATCTTTAAAATATGGCGGTGAAGTTTTTGACTTTTCTGATAAAAATTATGTGTTATGCGCGCATGTTTTAAGTTATGATGCTAATATTGATGACTTGGTGAATGGTGTTTCTAATAGTGATAGTAATTTCATTTCTGTTAGTCCAATAAGTTATTTAGGTCAAAATTATTACTGGGATAAACGAGATGTAATTTTAGCATATGATGCAGTACCAAAAGGCAATTATATTTGTAGTTCTATAAGTAATATGGGGAGTAATGGTGCAATTAATAGTAATTCTTTTGAAGTAAAAGATATATATCGTGTTCAAAGAGGAATTCTTGAAACTAGTGCAGTAATTGGTGAAAATCCTGAGGCTTTATTATATAGAGAAGGCTTAAAACCATGTGGACTTATTTTAGTTGACGGTAAAATACCTTCTGATGATGAGATGAAATATCATAAAAAATACAATCTTCCTTTTATAATAACACAAGCAGTTAATATGGCTATAGAACAACCAAAGGTAATCTTTGATAATAAAGAAGAAAATGAGCCTATGGAAAATAATTTTAAATTATCAGAAGAATTTACTGATTTAAAAAGTAAAATTGTTTTCAGTAAAGAAACTCTTATTTATACAGGCAGAGAAATAGCTATAATAGCAGATCCTCATTCGATGTTTGAACCTACTATTGCTGTTTTAGAGTCAATTAAACAAAAAGATATTGATGAAATATATTCGTTAGGTGATAATGTAGGATTAGGTGCCAATCCTGATGAGGTTTTTGATATGCTTGAGTATTATGGAGTAAAATCTGTAGCTGGTAATTCAGAGTATTATAATACTTTAGGGGTTAAACCTTTTGTTTATTTAGATAAAAATCGTTGGGAAAATCAATTGTGGACGTTTGAAAGACTAGGCGAAAGTAGGGTTGAAAAAATGAGATTATTTCCACCTTCTATAGATTTGTTAGTAGGTGACAAGAAAATAGCATTGTGTCATTTTGTCAATGACGTAAGATGGGATTACATTAATAATAGTACTTGGTCATATCAAAGCAATTTTACAAAAGGTGTGTCTGGATTACAATTTTTATATACTAATAGTGATGAAGCAAAAGCTGATATAAAAAGAGGTATCGAAACATCCCGCGATGAAGAGTCGGCACGAGGTTATTTATCAGCTCTTGATAGTCCTATCTTCGGTGGTAAAGGAATTGATTCTTATGATGCTATATTCCAAGGACATGTACATTTCCATATGGTTGATAGAGTAAACGATACAGACATTTATACATTAAGAGCGACAGGTATGGGTGGAGATAAGTCATCTCAATCCTCAGCATGTTATTATGTTTTAAAAGAAAAGAAAACTGGTGGTTTTGATGTTGAAAAAGTATTAGTTGATTTCAATAAAAACAGTTTAATTTCTAATACTAAATCAAGTAGTATTCCACATAAAGAAAAAGTACTAAACTTTTTAAAAGGTTAGTACTTTTTTATTTGCAACTTATTTTGCAACTTAAAATAGACAAAAAGCAAGTAAAAAGATGTATTAAATATTTAATTTATATAGTAAAATGGTATTATCGGAGTGTGATAATAATTATGATTAGATTAAAAAACGTATCAAAGTTTTATTACAATAAAGGAGTTATTGCAAGTGGTTTTACTAGAGTTAACTTAGAATTTAATATTGGAGAGTTTGTTGCCATAACAGGTGAATCCGGTAGTGGTAAATCTACATTATTAAATGTAATTAGTGGACTTGATTCTTATGAAGAAGGGGAAATGTATATCAATGGTGAAGAAACGAGTCACTATAGTGAACAAGATTTTGAAGATTATCGAAGAAAATACATTGGTAATATTTTTCAAAACTTTAATTTAGTAAATAGTTATACTGTGTATCAAAATGTTGAATTAGTTCTTCTTTTAAATGGGTGCAAAAAGAAAAATATCAAGAAAGATGTTCTTGAATTGATAAAAAAAGTGGGACTATATAAATTTAGAAATACTAAAGTGTCTAAGTTATCGGGCGGTCAAAAACAACGTGTTGCAATAGCAAGAGCATTAGCAAAAAATACACCAATTATTATTGCGGATGAACCTACTGGAAACTTAGATTCTAAATCAGCAAAAGAAATAATTAAATTATTAAGCAAAATATCTAAAGATAAACTAGTTATAATTGTTACTCATAATTATGAACAAGTTGAAGATTATATAACAAGAAAAATAAAAATGCACGATGGTAAAGTATTAGAAGATAAAGTAATAAAAGAGACTAACGTTTCTAACGAGGCTAAAGATGAAACAGTTAAATATAAAAATATTACTTTTTTAAATAAAATACGTCTAGGGCTTAGAAATACATTTAATATAATTCCTAAGTTTTTGTTACTATTTGCGGTATATCTTTTTGTTGTAGTGGCACTAATGAGTGAATATGCATCATTTAAGCAACAAGAATATCAAGCATCTGTGGAAGGATATAATTATATATTTTCTAATTCTAATAGTAATACAGTAAAAAGAATAGTAATAAATAAAAAAGATCGTACTTCTTTTAATGATGAAGAGTTAAACAACATAAAAAAGATAAATAATGTGGATAGAGTTGTTAAAGTAGACTTATTACTTGATACTTATATTAGTCTTTCTAATGATTCCGATTTATATCTGTCTGGAACTGCTTATTCGATTGATGATTTGGATAAGAAAGTTGATGTTGGAAGATTGCCGGAAAATGATAACGAAGTTGTTATATATGGTGGTCGTGGCGATTATTATTTAAGCAATATGAAAGATGATCTTATGAAGTCAGAATTGTATTTGACTGACTCATATGATATGACAGATAAAAGTGTTAAATTAAAAATAGTAGGTATATGTTATAGTGAAGAAGATTATACTGATGAAACTATTTTTTACTTAAGTAATTCGATTTTAAAAAAGTTAGAATTCAGAGTCAATCAACAATATAGTGATTCTAAAGTTTTATTCTTAAATAGTTACTATAATGTTGCACCATATTCTATGAGTTTCAACTTCTTTCCAAGTTACAATGTTCCGAGGGGGCAGGTTTTCATTAGTGAAGATTTGAAATGGTCATGTGAAAAAGAAAACTGTTATGGTAAACCTCTTAAAATAGAAATATCAAATCTTTATTATAATGAAGAATTAAATCTAAGTGTAACTAAATTATATAATAAAAAAAATATGGCTAGTATTTTAGAATATAGTGATTATGATAATTATAATGGTGCAATTTTTATTAATGTAGATGAATATAATGCTTTATTTGATAAAGGCAGTTATCAAAGTAGCGTATTTGTAGAAGATGATCGTAAAATATCTGATGTAGCAAAAGAATTAAATGATTTGGGATATAATACTTTAGTTATTAAGGATACACTAAAAAGTTATGGCACTACACAAATAATTAAAATATTTAAAGCAGTAGTAACACTTGTATTAGTGGCAACGCTATTCTTTATTTCCTACTTCATAATTAAGCTAATTTTAAAATCTAGAAATGTATATTTTTCAACAATTAGAATGCTAGGAGCTACTAGAAAAGTATCTAAACAATTATTAATAATTGAGTTATTAACTGTTGCAAATTTAGCATATATAATTTTTGCAATATGTATATATTTGAATTATTGTGGTGTATTTAGCTGGAACTTTGTTAATAATATGCTTAAATTTTTAACACTTGGTGATTATATAATTCTATACATTATTGTTTTAGGAATGTCATATTTAATTAGTTTAAAATATGCTAGAAAGTTATTTAAAAATAGTGTTATGAAAACATTAACAGAGGAGGTGTAAGAATGATAGAAATTAAGAATTTAAATAAATACTTTAATAAAGGGAAAAAGAATCAAATTCACGTTATAAATAATGTTAGTCTTACACTTAATGATAATGGACTAGTAGCACTTCTAGGACCATCTGGAAGCGGCAAAACCACTCTTTTAAATACTATTGGTGGATTAGATAATGTTAAGAGTGGAAACATTTATATTGATGGTAAAAAAATAACTTCTAAATTAACTTATAAAAGGGACAAAATTAGAAATATAAATATAGGATATATTTTTCAAGATTATAAACTTATAGATAATATGAGTGTATATTCTAACGTATCTTTAGTATTAAAAATGTTAGGAATAAAAGATAAGAAGGAAATAAAAAAAAGAGTAGATTATGTATTAGAAAAGGTAGGAATGTATCGTTATCGTAATCGTCCTTGTAATATGTTATCTGGCGGTGAAAGACAAAGAGTAGGAATAGCAAGAGCAATTGTTAAAGATCCGGATATTATTATTGCTGATGAACCAACAGGTAATTTGGATAGTAAAAATTCTTTAGAAATTATGAATATAATTAAAGCTATTTCCAAAGACAGATTAGTTATATTAGTAACACATGAAAATAATTTGGCAAAGTTCTTTGCATCAAGAGTAATTGAAATAGAAGATGGTGCAATAGTAAATGATTATGAAAATAAAAATGTTGATGCATTAGATTATCAAATAGACAATAAATTTTATTTGAAAGATTTTGAAAACTACGAATCTATTAAAGAGAAAGCAATTGATGTTGATGTTTATTCTTCAGGTAATGATAAAATTAAATTAGATATTGTAGTTAAAAATGGTAACATATATATTAAAAGCAATACAAAAGAAAAAATAGAAGTAATAGATGAAAATTCTAGTATAGAATTTGTAAATGCTCATTATAAAAAAATAGATAAAGAAACGGTAAATAAGTATCAATTTAACTTTAATGAAGTAATTAATAAAAACATAAAGAAAAAATATAGTTCAATATTTAATATTTTTACACTTATTACTAATGGTTTTAGAAAAGTATTTGATTTTTCTGTATTAAAAAAGATATTATTGATTGGATTCGTTTTGGCAGGTATGTTCATTATGTACTCTACTAGTAGTATTGCAGCTAATTTAAAAATAGATGAAGATAATTTTGTTACTTATAATAAAAATTATCTTATACTTCGTAAAAAATCTATTAGTATTAATGACTATTTGAATTATGAAAAAATGGAAGATATTTCTTATGTCATTCCTGGTGACTCTTTAGTTAATTTTGAACTTAAAGTAAATGATTATTATCAAACTAGTAAGTATACATATAATTTAAAAGGTTCATTATCCAGTTTAGAAATGATAAATAAAGATAATTTGATTTTAGGTAAAATGCCTGAAAATGAATATGAAATTGTTGTTGATAAATTAACAATAAATAATTTACTTAATGATAATAATCAAGAAATAGCAATGACAGGGATAGTTAATGTAGAAAGCTTTCTTAATAGAAAAGTAACTATTAATAATATGAAATCCTTTACTATTGTTGGTATTACTGATTTACATAGTCCGTCAATTTATCTAAATAGAAATCTATTTGTTAATGTTTTAGCAAATTCTTCTAATAAAAATTCATATGATTCGTGGGAAATTGATGATAGAAATACTACATTATACTTGGATTATCAATTAATAGATGATCAAATAGAATTAAAGAAGGGAAGACTTCCAAGTAACGATTATGAAGTATTAGTTAATATTTCACATGAATATGAAATGCCATTAAACAAAGAGATAACTCTTAAGATTAATGATACTAAATTAACAGTAGTTGGTTACTATTATAGTAAAACAGGAATGGATTCGTACTTAGTTAACAATAACATGATCAAATATAATTATATAACTTCAGCATCAAGTATTATGGTTTATTCTAACAATAAAGATAAGACTATCGATGAATTAAGAAAATTAAAACTTAATATAAAGGATACTTATCAAGATAGCAAAAATACTTATTTAAGAAATCGCAAAGAGGCAACTAGAAATAATATAATCATATCTGCAATAATACTTGGTATATCTTTAATAGAAATTTTCCTTATGATTAGATCTTCGTTTTTATCTAGAATTAAAGAAATTGGTATTTTAAGAGCTATAGGTGTTAAGCGAATTGATATATATAAAATGTTTATGGGTGAGATAATTGCTATTACTACATTAGCAAGTGTTCCAGGTATATTATTTATGACTTATATATTGAAAGTTTTGTCAACAATACCAATGTTTAATAATTATTGTGTAGTTAATTTAGGAGTAGTATTATTTTCAATTATTTTAGTCTATGCTTTTAATATTTTAGTAGGACTTTTACCTGTATTTAATACTGTTCGTAAGACTCCAGCAGCAATTTTAAGTAGACATGATTTAGATTAATTTAAAATGTACATTATGTACATTTTTTTCATAAAATATATTCATTAGATAATTAATCCGTGATATACTATAAATAGCATCGAAGGAGGGTATATATGATAGAAGAACCAAAATTTAGCATTCTAGAAAGATATGGAGAAGATTATACTAAAAAAGAGTATATTACTAATCCAGCAATTGGTCGTGATAATCAAATTAAAGAATTGATAATGATATTGTTAACTCCAGAGAAATCAGCTATTTTAATTGGTAAGCCAGGTATTGGTAAAACTGCAATAGTAGAAGGCTTAGCGTATGCCATACAACAAGGAAAAGTACCTGATGCTTTAAAGGGTTATAGTGTTATTAATATTAAGACAGCATCACTTCTTGGTACAATGGCAAATGGTGAAAGTAAAGTTCAAGTAATGATAGATGAGTTAAAAGAAAAAGAAAAAATCATTTTATTTGTAGATGAAATTCATATGTTAATTGGTGCTACTGATGAGTCTTCACTTGACTTCGCAAATATATTTAAAGAAGGATTGGGTCGTGGTACTATTAAGGTTGTTGGTGCTACTACTACAGAAGAGTATGAGAGATATATTTTAAGAGATAAAGCATTTACTAGACGTTTTCAAAAAGTAGATGTACCAGAACCTACTAGAGAAGAAACAATTGAAATTATGATGGGTACACTACCTAAAATTGAAAAAACAACTGGTGCTACTATGAAGTATACTAATTGGATTAAACAGCAAATAATGGGATTTATGGTAGATTTAACTAGTGAATACAAACGTGTATATGAAATAGGATCAAGATATCCTGATATTTCTTTAACGTTATTAAAACAAGCTTTCTCACATGCTATTTTTGACAATCGTAAAGAAGTAAATATTTTTGATGTAGAGTATGCTATATTAAATACTAAAAATGTTTATCCAGATGTTATAACTAAAGATATGCCTACTTTTTATAAAATGTTTAAAGATATAATAGAAGAAGAAAAAAATGGAGGTCAAAAAGTAGAAGCGCCAGTATGGGATACTAGTGAAAATAGAACAATTACTACACCAGTATATGATGATGTTGAACCAGCACGGGATCAAAAACCGACACCAGAGGTAAAAGATACAAAGGCTAATGAAGAAATTCAAAACGAAGTTGTTTTAAATGGTGATAGAAATACTTTAGTGGCACCTGATAAGAAGGATTATAGTACTGTTCATACTGTTACTCCAGATAGTTTTACAGTACCTGAGATAGAATCAAGAGGTGTAAATACTGAAAATAAGGAGCAGCCAAGTTCTTCTAGTAATGATGAAATAGAAATACTATAAAGTGTGTAAAGTGCACACTTTTTTTATTGCACAGTAAATTGTGATTAGTATATACTAATATTAGATATAATAAATAATGGAGGATATTTTTATATTGAGCGCCAGATCTTTAGGGTTGACGAGGTTAGTAGTTTTCGAAAATTCGGCGGGTGCTACTACGGATTAGTGATTCGTTAGATATATTACAAAAAATAAAATTAAGATTATAACAAAGTATATATCCTCACTAACTGTTTTTGTTGTGGAGGAATTTTATGTGTGGAATTGTAGGATATATAGGTAAGAGAACCGACCTTAAAAAGGTTTTGATAGATGACTTAAAAGTTTTAGAATACCGAGGATATGATTCTTCTGGTATTGCTATTTATGACGGAAATATTAATATTATTAAATCAAAAGGTAAAATTAGTGAACTAGAGAACAAATTAAAAAATATTAATATAAAAGATGCTAATTTAGGTATAGCACATACTAGATGGGCTACTCATGGTGAAGCTAACGACGTTAATTCACATCCTCATCGTAATGGAAAAGTAACTTTAGTTCATAACGGAATTATTGAAAATTATAGTGAGCTAAAAAAAGAGTTAATTAAAAAAGGATATAGTTTTTTGTCTGATACTGATACTGAGGTAATATGTGCACTTTTAGATGATATATTAAAGAAAGAGACCAATCATGTAAAGGCAATAAAAAAAGCAACTGAATTATTAAAAGGTTCTTATGCTTTAGGTATTATTTTTGATGATGATTTTAACCATTTGTATGCCGTTAGAAAGGATAGTCCTTTAATTATAGGTGTATGTAATGATTGTAACTTAATTGCGTCAGATGTAACAGCTATTATTGGTCATACTAAAAATTATATGTTAATAAGCGATTATGAAATCGTTAAATTATCAAATGATAAAGTAGAAGTATTTGGTAATGATTTAAAACCTATCAGTAAAGAAATATTAGAAGTATCATGGAATATTAACCAAGCACAAAAGGGTGGATATAGTCACTTTATGCTAAAGGAAATTCATGATGAACCAAGCGTGTTAAAAGATACTATTTCTTCATATATAGAAAATGTTGATACTTTAATAAAAAAGATGCCTGATTTATCTAAATATAATAATATTCATATAGTAGCTTGTGGTAGTGCAATGCATGCAGGACTTGTAGGTAAAAGCCTGATAGAAGAATATGCGATGATTCCGGTAACTGTGGAACTTGCTAGTGAATATCGTTATAAAAGAAATTTTTATGATGATAAGACATTAGTAATATTTATATCACAATCAGGAGAAACTGCCGATACTATTGCAGCTTTAAGAAATGTTAATAATGATGGTATTGATACATTGGCTATTGTCAATGCAGTTGGTTCTACTATTGCAAGAGAAGCAAAAGAAGTTTTATATATTAGAGCGGGTGTAGAAATTGCTGTTGCTACTACTAAGGCTTATACTTTGCAAGTTGCTATGTTAGTACTTATTGCTATTAATTTAGGATACATTAATAAAAAAATAGAAAGAGATACTGCTAATGAAGTATTAAAAGAATTTGCGATTATTCCTAGTTTAATTGAAAAAATAATTGATGATGAGGATAAGTGTATCAAAATAGCCAAAGATATTTATAAAGCAAAAGATGTATTCTTCTTAGGTAGAGGAGTAGATTATTCACTAAGTATGGAAGGCAGTTTAAAATTAAAAGAAATATCTTATATTCATAGTGAAGCATATGCAGCAGGTGAATTAAAACATGGTACTATATCTTTAATAGAAGAAGGAACTAATGTTGTTGGATTAATGAGTGTTAATAGCTTAGCACCAAAATTAATCAGCAATGTTAAAGAAACTCTAGCAAGAGGAGCTAAAGTTACTATGATTGTTACTAGTGATTTATCGCATTTAATAGATTTCGATTGTCATAAGATTGTCATAGAGAAAGTTCATGATATGCTACAACCTATATTAATTGTTGTGCCATTACAATTAATTGCATTTGAAGTAGCAAAACTAAAAGGCTGTGACATTGATAAGCCTAGAAATTTAGCTAAATCAGTAACAGTTGAATAAAATAAAAAAGAGGATTAATTAAATTAATCCTCTTTTATTATTAAGTTATTATTCTCTACATCAACAGTAATGGTACTATTAAATTTTATTTTGTCATTAATAATATCATTTGCTATTAATGTTTCTAGGTTTCTACTTACATATCGTTTTATAGGTCTAGCTCCAAATTTTTCATCGTATGATTCATTTATGATAAAATCTTTTGCTCTTTGAGTGACATCTATTTTTATTTTTTTATCGCTTAGTCTGTTTTCAATATTTTCAATAATTTTATCTAATATTTGATATACAACTTCTTTAGATAATGATTTAAATACTATTATTTCGTCAATACGGTTAATGAATTCAGGTTTAAAAGTATGTCTTAATTCACTCATAACTAATTCATTAGCGTTTTCTTTATTTTCTAGTATATATTCACTACCTAAGTTAGATGTCATAATTATAATAGTGTTTTTAAAGTCAACTGTTCTTCCTTGTGAATCAGTAATTCTACCATCATCTAGTATTTGTAACAATATGTTAAATACATCTTTGTGAGCTTTTTCTATTTCATCAAATAATACAATGCTGTATGGATTACGTCTAACGGCTTCTGTTAATTGACCACCATCATCGTATCCAACATAACCTGGAGGTGAACCAATTAACCTAGCAACTGAATGAGATTCCATGTATTCACTCATATCAATACGAATCATGTGCTTTTCATCATCAAATAATTCATATGCTAGGGTTCTTGCTACTTCAGTTTTACCAACACCAGTTGGACCTAAGAATATAAATGAACCAATAGGTCTATTTGGATCTTTAATACCAGCTCTTGCTCTTATTATTGCTTCACTTACTAGTTTTAATGCTTCGTCTTGACCTTTAACACGTTTTTTCATGTTGTCTTCAAGGTGTAGTAATTTATCTTTTTCACTACCAACTAGTTTACTAATTGGTATATTTGTCCATTTTGATATGATAGCAGCAATTGATTCATCATCAACTGTGTCACTAAGTACTTTAGAATCTGCCTTTTGACGTAATTCTTCTAATTCTTTTTCTAAAGTAGGAATTACTCCATGACGTAATCTAGCAGCTGTTTCTAAATCATAGTTATCTTCAGCTCTTTCTAAGTCACGATGAGCATTTTCTATTTCTTCTTTTTTCTTGTTAACTTTTTCGTTTATAGCTTTTTCTTCTTCCCAATCATGACGAAGTTTATTTTCATCTTGTTTTAAACTATATATTTTATCATCTAGTTCTTGTAGTCTTTTCTTAGATATTTCATCTTTTTCTTTCTTTAATGCTTCTTTTTCTATTTGCAATTGCATTATTGTTCTAGTTAGGGTATCTAATTCTACTGGAACTGATTCCATTTGTACTTTTATAGTTGCACAAGCTTCATCGACTAAGTCAATAGCTTTATCAGGAAGAAATCTATTTGTTATATATCGGTCGGATAGGGTAGCTGCTGCTACTAAGGCTTTATCTTTAATACTTACACCGTGATATACTTCAAATCTTGATTTAAGACCACGAAGTATTGTAATAGTATCAAGTACTGTTGGTTCACTTACTTGAACTTTTTGAAAACGACGCTCTAGTGCTCCATCTTTTTCAATGTATTTACGATATTCATTTAATGTAGTAGCACCAATACAGTGAATTTCACCACGAGCTAGCATTGGTTTTAACATATTACCAGCGTCCATAGCTCCTTCTAAAGCTCCGGCACCTACTATCATATGAATTTCATCGATAAACATAATGATTTCGCCTTCAGACTCTTTAACTTCTTTTAATACAGCTTTAAGTCTTTCTTCAAATTCACCACGATATTTTGCACCAGCTATTAAAGAACCCATGTCTAATTCCCATATAGTTTTATTCTTTAAGGAGTTAGGAACGTCACCTTTAACAATACGCCATGCTAAACCTTCTACAATAGCAGTTTTACCAACACCAGGTTCACCGATAAGAACTGGGTTATTTTTCGTTTTACGAGATAATATTCTAGTTAAACTACGTATTTCATCATCACGTCCTATTACAGGATCTACTTTACCGTCTTTTACGTTTTTTGTGATGTCTCTACCATATTTTTCTAGAACATTTTCTAAATTTTCTTGATATGGATTGTTTTCGTTCATACATATTCCTCCTTTTCCATAGTATATTATAACACTATTTTGGCACTTGTCAAGTAAGAGTGCCAAAATTCGACAAAAAAAGAAAACTATATTTTACGATATAGTCCTCTTGCTTTACAAAGTTTCTTGATTTTATCATCAGCAGTATAGATAGGTATTTGTTTATCGGTAACCGAAAAGTTCATATCTGTTAGTTTGAATATTTCACCATCTAAATTACAATTAAGTGGAACTTTTGATTCAATTCTAACTTTATCACTTAAAAACTTGTGCATAAATCTTGATGATTCATGAGTTCCTCTTATTACTTGCATTAGCATTTTTAAAATTTGGGGTTTTGATACTCCATCAGCCAAATAAACATCAAATTTACCATCGTTTATACTTGCATTAGGAGCAATTTGAAATCCCCCACCATAGTAACGTCCATTACACATTGCTAAAATGGTAATATCTTGATTTAATGTTTCGTTATCAATCGTTATTTTGACATGAGGAGCTTCAAATTTAGAAAATGTTTCAATAATGCTTGCTTTATATGTTAAGGATTTTGGTATTTTTCTTTTTTTTATTCTAACCTGATTATTTGCAATATCAGCGTCTATACCTACAGAACCAATATTTATGAAATAATGTTCGTTCATTTTACATAGATCAGCATAAGTATACTCATCATCACTGTTAATTGTTCTTATAAAATCATTGCCTGATTCTACTGGTATTATACCTAAAGCACTATTATTTTTAGCAAGTCCATTTACTACTTCAAATAATGTTCCGTCTCCACCAACACTATATACAATACAGTTTCTATGTAACTCTGCAATATAGGTAGCATCTTTTGGAGCCGTAGTATAATATATATGATACTTTTCATTATCGCTATCAAGCAATGCTTTTATTTCTTTAGCAATTTTGATTGAATCACCATTTCCTGAATTTGGATTTACAATAAAAATCTTTTCCATATCTATACCTCAGTTACTAATTATTTAGCTTTAATTTCTTCAATATAATTATTAACAACTATTGACCAGTTTGGAGCTTGTGCATATTTTTTATGAATACTATAAACGTCTGTTAATCCTTGCTTATAGTAATTATTAGAAAGATTTTCGAAGAATGACTGTATTCCTTCATCTAGAGTTGCAAATGATCTATAGTTACCACCACCACATGATGGGTAACCAACTTGTCCACCTATGTTGTTACATGTAGTAGCGACATAACTACATCCCCATTTACAACCAGTTTCTAATAGTACTATTGCAAGTGATAAGTATGGATCTGTTCCATATTGGATAGAATAATTAGCAAAAACCATTCCTTTTCCTTCGAAAATACCATACATTGATTTATTTAATTTTTCAGCTAACTCATCAATAGTCATATTATCATAAACAACTTGTCTTTCTTCTTGTACTATAGTAGCTGTTTTTTCTAAAACAATTGGTGCTTGTTTTTTTGCTACTTCAGTTGTAATAACAGTAACCTCACTAGTCATAAACAACTTTTGAGATAGTAAAAATACACTACTTATAATTATAAATTGAAAAGCTATTAATAACAAATTAGTACTTTTTTTCGATCGACTAACTTTTTTATTTTTCATTTTTTCACCCTGCCGCTTTTAACGAGCGACATTCAATACTATATCAGATTTTGGGTGATTAGTCAAATCGAGACAATAATTGACTTATTGCGTTAAGTACTCCAAGTTTCCCGTATTGGTATGTTAAAGCGCCTTGTTGATAAGCGATATAAGGGCTTCTTAATGGTCCGTCACAACTTAATTCAATAGATGATCCTTGAGTAAAACTACCGGATGCCATGATTACTTGATCACTATATCCAGGCATATCGTATGGGTCTGGAGTTACAAATGAATCAATAGGGGATGCACCTTGAATTCCTCTACAGTAAGCAATTAACTTATCGGGATTATTAAAAATGATGTTTTGAACTATATCGGCTCTTTTATCATTGTATTTTGGTTCAACTTCAAAGTTTAGTTTTTCTAACATATAACTAGTTAAAACAGCTGTTTTAAGGGCACTTGCTACAACGGATGGAGCCATAAATAACCCCTGTAATAGTTGTTTGTTAATACCTAGAGTAGGGCCAACTTCTCTTCCTTCGCCAGGAACAGTTAAACGCTCTGCTGCTAATTCTACTAAGTCGTGGCGCCCTGCAATATATGCTCCATTAGGTGCAATGCCTCCTCCTAAATTTTTAATAAGTGAACCTACCATTATATCAGCACCAACTTCTGTTGGTTCTTTATCACAAACAAATTCACAATAACAGTTATCAATCATAATAATTACATCTTTGTCTATACTCTTAATTAATTTTATTACTTTTTCTACTTTGTCTATGGTAATACTCTTTCTAGTAGAATATCCTTTTGAACGTTGAATTTCAACTAATTTGATTTTTTTAGATTTTAATACTTCTTTAATTTTATCGTAGTCAAAATCGTTATTTATTAAATCTATTTGTTCATATTTAACTCCAAAGGATTTTAAAGAACTGTTATTATCTTTGATACCAATTACTTCATCTAAAGTATCATATGGTTTCCCAGTAATACTTAACATAACATCGTTTGGTCTTAAATAAGCGAATAGGGCAACAGTTAATGCATGTGTGCCTGAGATAAATTGATTTCTAACTAGTGCATCTTCACTATCTAATACATCAGCAAATACTTTTTCAATAGTATCTCTTCCAATATCGTTGTAACCATATCCAGTTGTTGAATTAAAATGCATTTCTGATACATGGTTTTTATTGAATGATTTTAATACTTTAATACTGTTTAATTCGCAAAGTTCATCGATTTTTTTAAATTCTTCTTTGCAATCTTTTTCTGCTTCTACACTTAATTTTATTATTTCTTCATTTATTGTTAGTTGATTATTCATATATACTCCTTTATTTATCTAGTCTAATTATACTACCACTTGTAATATTATCATCTATTATTAATTCTTTTATTTTATTTGCTACTTCTTCAGTGGTTAATAACTCTTTTTGACCTATACGTGCTAATTCATTTTTTAAAAATTGAGGGTCCATTTCTAATACAGATTTTGTTTTAACCCAATTAGGTGCTAGAGCAAGTATTTTTAAATTTGAAAAACGCATTGCTAAGGTTTTGGTTAATGAATTAATGCCTGCTTTAGATGCGCAATAATCCATACTAAGATCGTTATATGTATCTATTCCATCGGTTGATGAAATGTTTATAATAGTGCCTTTCTTCATATTCTTACTTACTTCTTTAGTTACTAAAAATGTTCCTATTAAATTTATTTCTAATACTCTTAAGAATTCTTCTTTGGTTTTATCATATATATCATTGTCAATAGCAATGCCTGCATTATTTATTAAAACATCTATTTGTGGAAATTCTTTTAAGATAGTATTTATCATGTTATTTACTTCGTTGGTACTGGAAATATCTGCATTTACTACTAAAGTTTTTACACAATAGTTGTGGATAATTTCTTTTTCAAGATTTAGTGCTGCATCTTTATTTTTAAAATAGTGAATAATTACATTATATCCCATGCTTGCTAATTTTTTAGTTATAGCGATACCAATATCACTACTGGCTCCTGTAATTAATGCGGTTTCATTTCTTTTTTTCATAAATACCCCTCTTTTCTAACGAACATATTATACAAGAAAGATGAAAAATAAACAATAATATATATATATAAATAAAAAAGTTTATAATTCTTATTATAAACTTTAAATGATTTATTTTAATCCAATTGACTTATAATACTCATATAACTCTTTAAATCTATTAAAATGCACAACTTCTCTTTGTCTTAACCATAGTAGTGGTCCAATAACATTAGGGTCATCGGTCATAGTTATTAAATTTTCATATACAGCTCTTGCTTTTTGTTCAGCCGCCATGTCTTCATATAAATCGGCTATTGGATCCCCAGTCGCTGCAAAATATGTTACAGTAAATGGATTGCCAGTTGCATCAGTTGGATATAATGCGTCTCTATGTCCTGCATAATTAGCACCTAGCCCTGCCGCTTTTAACTCATCTACAGTGGCATTTTTAGTTAATTGATATATCATTGTACATATCATTTCAATATGTGCTAACTCTTCGGTACCAATATCTGATAATAATGCTTTGCCTCTTTCATCAGGCATTGTATATCTTTGATTTAAATATCTAAGAGCAGCAGCCATTTCACCATTGGCACCACCATATTGTTCAACTAGATATTTTGCCATTTGTAAATCTTTTCTATTAATATTTATAGGATATTGTAGTCTTTTTTCATATTTCCACATTAATTATTACCTCCATCCCATGGCCATTTATCATTAGTCCAACTAAAAGGACTAGTAGTCATATACGGATTATTAACTTGAAGTGGGCCATATTTAGATTGATAATTATTTAATAATTGGGCATACATTTTTTGATACTCATTAAATTTATTAATCATATTCATATCATTTGGATAGTTATCTAAATATAAATTTAATTCATGCATAGCAAATTGCACTTGATCTATATTTAATAACGCTTCTTCTTGTTCACTTTTAGGAACTAGTCTTGTAGGGGTATAATTTTTATATGGATCATATAGATTATTAAATAGATTTCCTTTTATAAATCCTTCATATGGTCCATATAAATTACTATTCATAGATTGATTGTTATTATAGGAATTGTCTTGGGGTAACATCCCATTAAAGTTGTTTGTACCATTCAAAAAAGATTGATAGTCAAAATTATTCATTATTTTCCTCCTCAATTTAATCTATGTAATAGCGCCTAAGATGTATGGGATTTTGTCCATAAAAAAAATAACCATAAGGTTATTTTAATTTAATTAATACATATATACTTTCAATTAAGTCACATAATTCTGTAACTAATAATAGTATTCCAGATAATAATGTAATTGCAATTAAAGTACTAAATGGATTTATTATAATAATGATTCCTAAAATAATAGTTAAAATTGATAAAACTATTAGCCATCCCCAACCACTATTAGGTATAGTACTTAGATTAATTGCGAATTGTAATTTTACTATGTTTTTAGCAATAATCCAAATACCTAAAATAACAGGAAATACACTAATTAAATCTTGTCTATATACAAGTGTTAAAGTACCAGTTAAAATAGTTATTATTCCCTCTAATAAATCTAGGCTCATCAAGCGCATTTCTTCATCAATATTGAAGTATGAAACTATTCTCATTAATCCATTAGCAATTAAAATTACTCCAAAAATAAGTACTATAAATTCTAATGATTTTACTGGTTTAAAAATTAGAAATAGTGATACAATTATCATCAATATAGATATTATAGATGAATATTTTTCGTATTTTCTTACATAGTTTTTAATCATTTCGATCCTCCTTTTATTATTATACCTACTATGCTAGATATAATACACTTTTATAGTATAACTTTTCTTTGTGAAAATCAAATGTAATTTCAATAAAAAGTACTTGCATATTGTAAAGTTTATTGTTAAAATATAGTAGTCAATTAGAGATGGCGAATATGGTGAAGTGGTTAACACGCCAGATTGTGGCTCTGGTATGCGTGGGTTCGATCCCCACTATTCGCCCCATGATGTATTTTACCTTGATTTTTCAAGGTTTTTTATTTTTTAGGCATTATTTTTTTATGAATATCTCATTTCTGTTTGGTATTAAAAAGCACTTTCAATTATTTTGAAGTGCTTTTTAATTTCAATATTTCATTTTGTATATCACTAATAATAGTGTTAACGTTTTTATTGTATATTGTAGCTCCTGCTGCATATTTATGACCGCCGCCACCAAATTTTTTTAATATTGGTTCAATTATTATTGTGTGGCTTCTAATAATTATTTCTATTTTTTCATCATCAACTAACATTCCTACTATTATATTGATATTGTCTATGTTATTTAATGAAGTTAGTATCTTTTTTGAAAATGTATTGTAATTAATGTTCTTATAAGCGTTTTCTTTTTTATCAATAATTGCATAAGCAACATCATCATCTATTGTTAGCTCATTTATTGCTTTTCCTGTTATTCTTAATTCTTCTATAGATTTATTTAAGTAAGTTTGTTTTGCTATTCTATCATATTCAATATTATATTTTAATAAGTTAGATAGTACCATAAAGGTTTGAGAAGTCATTCTTCTGGTAAAACAACAAGTATCACTTAAGATTCCTGCATAAAGTAGTTCGGCAGTACTCTTATCTATTTCTAAATCCAATTTTGAAGTGATATTATATATCATTTCTGATGTTGAGCTAATACTAGTATCTACTAGTATATGGTTAGCTAATCCTTCATTATTTTCATGATGATCTATTTGAATTGTTAATTTAGCTCTATCAAAAAAATTTTCAAATGGTCCCAACCTTGATTTTTCGTTTGCATCCACTAGTATAAATGTATAAGGCTCTTTGATCATATCATTACTAGTTATTATATATTCGTAATTATTGTACCATTTTAATAATTCTAAACTTTTTTCTTCTAATAGGCATATTGCATTTTTGCCTAATCTATTTAAATATCTAGTTAACGATAAGGAACTTGCAATAGAATCCATATCACTGTTTTTATGACCTGATATTAGCACTAATTCATTTCCATTAATTTCATCTAGAACTTTAGCGATATTTTCATAACTTCCTATTACCATGGTTCCTCCTAATATTTAAAAACACTTTTTTTGTCATTAGTTATTTCTGCTTTTGGTGTTTTTATTTGAGCTTTTGTATATCGAAAATTTCTATAATTTTCTTTAGGAATGATGAAATCTCTTCCCCAAGAAGAAACTAATAGATCATTATTATCGTTAAATCCTACAATTAACATGCTGTGTCCTGCTTGTTTTGAAGATACTCCTATTTTTTCTTCTGTTGATGTTATAAAAGCATTGCTACCTGGAGATGATGAAACACCTAAAATGTAACCTTCACCTAATAACTCTTTTAAGTGATCTTGAAATTCATCGTATGTCATATTATCTTGTTCTATTGTTTCACTTTTAAATTCAATGTTAATATTTTTCTTTAATAAATAATAGTTTACCCAAGAATTGATATTATCTCTTGTTAAACCTGAAAACTTTGATTCTGGTGATTTATCATGTTCTTCAAATGTAATACCTTTATCCATCAAAAGCACTTTTAGCTTTTCTTTATCCATTCCTTCATCGTTAATATTTAATAATGATTTTGCTATTTCGGGATAAGAGCCATATATAACATCGTTGCTAGATTTTATATTTCTGTATTTATTTTCCTTAGTAGTTTCATCAATTCCATCCAAAACGATACCATTATTAAATAATTCTATCACTGCTTCTTGCTCACTACTAAAATCTCTACCAAATAAATCTTTTGCAGCATCAATAGCACTCTTATAATGATATGTTTGATACTTATGAAGAGTTAATTTGACTTTATCATATAAAGATGCAAACATATCAATCATTAACATATTACAATCTAGTGTATTACCATCTCTACTTAATGAAAATCCAAAGATGTCTTTAATGTCAGAATCTGTTAATTCTTGATTTGATTCCATTATAATTTTAGTAATTATGGCATTAGTGACATAGGCATAAGTGCATCCTCTTTGTTCAAGTTCATAAAATATGTAGGGGTTATTAATTCCGTTTCTTTTTAAAATCTCCATATAATTATAAATTGTGTTTTTAGTTTCTTTTGACTTAAACAATTTTTTAAATTGTTCTTGAGGAAAATCTTGGCTAGCATAATATATGTATTGCATAACAACACCAACTTTCTATAATAAATTATATCATATGATTGTATTTTTATGAATTATATGTAATTTTTTGTTGACTTTTTCATATAATTACATTATGATGGAAAAAGCGCCAAAAAAGGAGGGATAAAATGCAACTTATAGATTTATATAATGCTAATATGAGAGATGATTTAGTTAGTTGTGTTGGAAGTATAGATTTAGCTGGTTGTTCTTTGGAAGAATTAATTAGCTTAGGTAGTTGGGTTCATGAAGTGAAAGAACACGCTGACTTATTAACGTTAGAAGATGAAATAGTTGGATATACTTATAACAATTTAGCAGCTTTAATTCCTAAAGTAAAAAAAGAAGAAGCTAAAAGAGGAGTTCAATTAGTTAAGTCATATCGTCAATATCGTAGCTAATTATAATTTAGTTATTTTTTGAAAATATTATATATTTTATTATTAAAATCAAATTTTGTTAATTTGATTTTTTTATTTTAACATTGTAATACTATTTTGGTGATTTTATGCATGATAAGATATGTGGTTATTATTTAGATAAACAGCAAACTGAAATTGTAATAGATGATAGCAAACATTTATTAGTAGTAGCTGGTGCAGGTAGTGGTAAAACTTTAACTATTTTGGGTAAAATTTATTATTTAATAAAGTATAAGAACATATTGCCTCAGGAAATATTGTGTATATCTTTTACTAATGCTGCATCACAAAGCCTAAAAGCCAAGATAGAAAAAGAACTGTTTGTGAAAGTCCCTGTTTATACTTTTCATAAGTTGTCACTAGAATTGTTAAAAAATGATTTTAAAAATTATGAAGTGGCTAGTGATGATACTTTAATGAATGTTATTCATAAGTTCTTTTTTGAAGATATTTTAGAAAATAATAAGTTAATGAAAATGGTATTAAGATACTTTAAGGTTAGTTATATTTTTGGTATTAAGAAAAGTTATATCAACTTCATAAAATATAATAAAGAAACTTTAGAAAGATTTGAACATTTATTGTCGACGTTTATCAAACTGTTCAAATGTAACAATCACAATGTACAAAGTTTTAGGGAATTTTTAAAAACGTCAAACAAGCTTTTCAATTTTAATCGAAAAGTTGAAAATGCATTTTTACTTTTAGCACTTAATATTTACTTAATTTATCAAAAATACTTAATAGATAATTGCGAAATAGATTTTGATGATATGCTTATAAAAGCTACAGAATATGTTAAAACTACCAAGAATGTTTATCCATATAAATATGTAATTATAGATGAATATCAAGATACATCATTTATTAGATTTAATTTAATTAGAAAAATTCTTGATGTAACAAATGCTAATTTAATGGTAGTTGGAGATGATTTTCAATCAATTTATAGGTTTACTGGATGTGATATATCTTTATTTTTGAATTTTGATAAATATTTTTCTGATACTAAAATTTTAAAAATAGAAAACACTTATCGTAATAGTCAGGAATTAGTAAATATAGTAGGAAGATTTGTTATGAAAAATAAACATCAAATAAAAAAACAATTAAGTTCAGTTAAACACTTAGATAATCCTGTATGTATTGTTTATTATAAAGATATTAAAGAAGCATTTTTAAAACTAATTGAGAAAATACACAATGAAACACAAAAACCAATATTGGTTATAGGAAGAAATAATAAAGATGTTTATCTTCTTACCTGTGATAAAGTAAAATATAAAAATGGAGTACTAGAAGTAGAAAAAAATCCTAATATTGCAATAAATTATATGACTGCACATAAATCTAAAGGATTAGAGGAAGAAAATGTAATTATTATTAATTTATCAAATGCTATTTTAGGATTTCCAAACAAGATTAAAAATGATAAAATATTGCGATTTGTTAGTAGTAATTATGAAAAGTATATGTACGCTGAAGAAAGAAGACTCTTTTATGTTGCTTTAACTAGGACTAAGAATAAAGCTCATTTACTTGTTCCTTTAGAAAATAAATCTATTTTTATTAAGGAATTAATTAAAGATAATTATAGAAATTTAGATATAATTAAATTATAATGTTTTTGGAGGATTTATGATTGTAAATGGGAAAGATATAAGTGTAACGGATGCTATAGAATATACAAAAGTTGAAAGTGATTTCTTAAAAAGAAGAAAAAATAATCTTCTACTTAGCGATAGACAAGTTGAAATTTTAACAAGAAATGGAATTGATTATAAAAAATATAGTGATCTTTCGTCTTTATTGTTTGATATTGAAGAATGTTTAAATAATGAAGAGGATTATGAACTTGAAGAAGTAAGTAAACAATTAGCAGAAATTCATTATTATAGTGAAACAAATAAGTAACTTGGATTAATCAAGTTATTTTATTTTCTATTAAAATACTTTTATATTTGTTATAATAATATTGCACGTAAATAGAGGTGATTGTATGGCGAATATTTTTTATGATGAAATTATGACAGAAGCATCAACGGGTAAAATAGATTGTGGTTTTTTAATTCCTATTTGCTTTGATACCAAAATATTAAGAGGAACGGAACTAGAAAGTGTAACTGAAGCAAAATATTTTTATAATGTAATGACTCCTACTATTATCATAAAAAATGAAGATCAATTTAACAAGAGTATGTCTCGTTATCTTGATTTAGCTAGTGCCTTTTATTCAAGCGATATTAGAGTTGCTGATTCTTCAAATCAGGGAAAATATATTTTATCTTCATGTTTAGTTAATGCACTGCCAGGAGATTTTAACGATATAAGCGAATTATTTAAGAGGTATTCTAATTTTGTATCTGATTCATCCTTAGTAGACTTTTTAGAAACTAAAAGTATAGGTTATTCAAGTATCCTAAAATCAAATATAAATGTTACATTAGAAAAGCAGAGTATAGTTGAAGAGACACCCTATGCTTTTCATATAGAATTAGTTGATGATGAAGAGAAAAAATATACTTTACCAGATGTTAGATTTGGAATAAGCGATGGGAAATGCTATATATATGCCATTCAAAATATGGATAATGATTCTAAAGATAAATCAATAGAACGAAGAATGCGCAAAGTAGGCGAAGGATTCGATGAAAAAAATTCGTCTAGAGATCCTGTTTCAGAACCAGAAAATTTATATTCTGTTGGACCATGGGATTTACTTAGTTTAGCAACTGTTATCCCTTTAATTAAGAGTTATGCTAATATTGATGAATTTGTTGCTCCGTATTTCTTAGTGAATCGTTGGAACGCTGTTGAAATTTCATATCAATTATTAACTGAAAAGTATAAAGATGATTTGGATAATTCAGTGGTTAAGAAAAGACTAGAAAAGGTCAAAAGTCATGATTCTGTTCAAAGAAATATTACAGATAAGTTTATAAGAAGTTTTAGGAGAATGGCACATCATTTTTCTAATATAGAAATAGATGCATTTCCATTAGAAATGGATTCTGCACTACATTTTAAAGTAGGTGATGAACTTAATTGTAATAATAGTTTATTGACTGAAGTTTATTCGCTTGCAGCTGATTATAAATCTAAAGATAAAGGAGTAAAATAATGAAGAAGATAGCAACAGAAGTTATAAAAGAAATTTCTAGAGCAGATGTTAGTATTAAAAAAAATTATAAATTATTTCGAGTATTACAAAAAGTTATTAATCCATCTTTTATTAATAAAAAAGATTATGAAGATATAGTATTCGAACTTCATGATAGAAGTGTTAAAGCTAGAGTCTTTAAAAAAGTACATGGTGTAGAAAATCCTAAATTAATTATTTTTATTCATGGTGGTGGATGGGTTACAGGGTCAGTTGATTCTTATACTAATACTTGTAATGAATTATCTAATAAAACTAAGCGAATTGTTATTGCTATAGATTATAGATTGGCACCTGAATATCCTTATCCTTTTGGATTTAATGACTGTTATGAGGCTATAAATTTAATTATGGAAAACTTGGAATCATTAAATTTAAAAGAGGAAGATGTATGTTTAATGGGTGATTCGGCTGGTGGCAACTTAGTAGCAGCTGTTTCTTTGAAAGCTAGAGATACTAGGGATTTTTGCGTAAAAAAACAAATACTTTTATATCCAGCATTACAAACTGATTATTCTAATAAGACTAAATATAAATCAGTTATAGAAAATGGCAAGGATTATTTATTAACACAAAGGCAACTACAAGAATATATTTCCTTATATATAACAGATCCTAAGCAGAAAAATGATCCTTATGTTGCACCTTTAAAAGCAAAACATTTATTTTTTCAACCTCGCACTTTGATAATAACTTCTAATAATGATCCTTTGCGCGATGAAGGCAAGCGATATGCTAGTAGACTAAAACTATACTTTAATGCTGTAAAATACTATAACATAGAAGGTGCAATCCATGGCTTTTTGTCACAACCAATTGGAAAAAAGAACAAGATAGAAGCGTATAATAAAATAATAGAATTTTTGGGTGATTAAAAATGAGTAATAAAGTAAAAAAGTGGTATAAACTAGATAACGCTGGAAAGATATTTCCACCTACTTCGGATAAGAACGATCCTAAGGTGTTTAGGTTTGCTTGTGAGTTATATGAAGATGTAGATAAATTGGTTTTACAAAATGCTCTTGATAAAACTTTAGAGGAATTTCCTATGTTTTTATCTAGTCTAAAGAAAGGCCTTTTTTGGTATTACTTGGAAACTTCTTCTGTTGTTCCTAAGGTATTAGAAGAAGAAAATTATATTTGTGACAAAATGGATAAAGACTTATTATTTAGAGTTACTTTTTATAAAAAAAGAACAAATTTAGAAGTTTATCACGCATTAACAGATGGTACTGGTGCTATATGTTTTTTAAAAACATTGGTTGCTAATTATTTAGTAGAAAAGCATGGTATAAAAGAGCAAGTTCATATTGATACAAGTTCTATTTATGAGAAAGAAGCGGATAGTTTTGAAAAATATTATAGTAAGGTAAAAGGAACTAAATTACCTAAAAACCCTAAAGCGTATATTTTAAAAGGAAGATTATATCCTGAATATCGACTTAAAGTTATAGAAGGTGTTGTACCTACAAAAGAAGTTATTAAATTAGCAAAAAGCTATAATACTACGGTAACTGTTTATTTAACTAGTATTTTAATTAAAAGTATAGGTATGACTATGACCAGAAAAGAAAAAAGGAAGCCTGTAATAGTTACAATACCAGTTAACTTAAGAAAGTATTTTAAGTCAGATACTGCTAGAAACTTTTTTAATACTATTACAGTACAATATAAGTTTAATAATGATAATGATAATCTTGATAATATAATAAAAGAAGTGAGTGCACAATTCAGTGCAAAATTAACCAAGGAAAATTTGGATAAGCAGATGAATTCTTTAGCTGTATTAGAAAATATATTTATTTTAAGACTTGTCCCTGTTTTTATAAAAGATTTAGTTTTAAAGTATTTTTATAAAAAATCTAGGAAGGAACAAACTATCGCTTTATCTAATGTTGGAATAGTAGATTTACCTGATGAGATAAAAGATTATGTTAAATTATTTGATGTTTTTGCTAGTACAGATTGTACTCAAATATGTATGTGTTCTTATTTAGATAATATGACATTATCATTTACTTCACATTTTATTAGCCCTGAAATACAAAAGAACTTTTTTACTGAATTAAGCAATAATAATGTTGATGTAGTGATAAATACAAATGAAGTGGAGGATATTAGTTATGAAGAAGTGTTATAAATGTAATGTTTCTATTAATTCGGATTCATCTAAATGTCCTTTGTGTGGTACTGAGATAGGAAATGATGAAATAGATAATAGTGTTTTTCCTATTATACCTAATATGTATACTAAACACAGTATGTTTTTAAAAGTATTGTTGTTTTTGTCTTTGTTTGGATGTTTGGTATGTACTATTATTAATTATAAAATTAGTGGCAAGATAAATTGGTCTTTATTTGTAATAGCTGGAAATTTCTCGTTTTGGTTTACTTTTATTATTGGTATAAAAAGAAGACATCATTTTATGAGAATGTTATTTGCTGAAGTTATTGTAGTTATTTTATCATCTATACTGTGGGATTATTTTACTGGATGGCATATGTGGAGTATTACTTATGTATTACCATTTTTATGTATTTCTTATGTCACAACATTATTTGTATTGCGTATATTTATGAAAGATATTTTTAAAGATTATGTTATTTATATTTATATAAATTCATTAATTGGATTATTTCCTATTTATTTTGTAGTAGAGAAAATATTAAAAACAGAATGGCCTTCTATTATGTGTATCCTTTTTAGTGCTTTTTCGATTCTTGCTTTGGCTATTTTTAACCATCATCAAATGAAATCAGAATTAGAACGTAGACTTCATATATAAATGGCTATCTTTGATCAATTAGTATTAACTATGATATAATTTTATTGTTGAGGAGGTTTTATGAATATTTATTTATATTTTTTATTGTTCTTGATCTATTCGTTAATTGGATGGTTAATTGAAGTTGTTAATGTTTCTTTTATAGAAAAGAGATTTGTTAACAGAGGATTTTTGATGGGACCATATTGTCCAATATATGGTGTTGGGGGAATTCTATGTTATTTATTTTTAAGAAAGTATTTGGATGATCCTATTGCATTATTTATGATGTCAATTTTAATATTTTCACTTCTAGAATATATGACTAGTTTTATTATGGAAAAACTATTTAAAGCTAGATGGTGGGATTATAGCAATAAAAGATTTAATATAAATGGTAGAATTTGCCTAGAAACAATGGTTCCTTTTGGTCTTTTAGGTTGTTTTGCAATGTATGTTATGAACCCTTTCTTTATAGGCCTTTTAGAAAAGATTCCTAGTAATGTTGCAATGATTATATCTATTATTTTATTTGTTTTATTTATAATAGATTGTTGTATTTCGTTTAAGATAATTATTAATTTTAAAAATGTTGCTTTCTCTATAAAGAAAGATAGTACTGAAGAAATTACTAAAAAAGTAAGAGAAAAATTAACTAAAGAATCAGTATTAACAAGACGTTTAATAAATGCTTTTTCTAAATTTCAAGTTATAAGAAAAAAGAAGGATAAATAAAATGAAAAAGAGTGAAAAGCTAGATATCGTATACGAAGATAAAGATATTATTGTAATAAACAAACCTTCTGGATTATTGACTATTGCTACTGAAAAAGAGAAGGAAAAAACTTTATTTCATAAAGTATATATGTATATAAAAAAGAAAAACAAGAATAATAAAATTTTTATTGTTCATAGATTAGATAAAGATACATCTGGATTAGTTTTATTTGCTAAGAATGAAAAATTAAAGATGCAGTTACAGAAAGATTGGGATAATTTAGTTAAGGAACGTAATTATGTTGCTGTAGTGCATGGAAAGGTTATAGAAGAACGTGATGAAATTATTTCTTATTTAAAAGAAACTAAAACTCTTTTAACATATTCAACTAATAACCCTCATGATGGCAAGAAAGCAATTACTAGATATAGAACAGTACTTAGAAATGATAATTATTCATTATTAGATATAAGTCTAAAAACTGGTAGGAAGAATCAGATCAGAGTTCATATGAATGATATAGGTTATCCTATTGTAGGTGATCGCAAATATGGCAAAAAAGACGGATTTAGACGTATGTATCTACATGCTTATAGGTTATCTTTAGTTTTACCTAATACTAATAAATTAATGGCTTTTGAAGTCGATGTGCCTAAGCAATTTATTGATTTAATGGAAAAATAGAGTTGTTTGAATAAAAACTCTATTTTTTTTACATATTATTAATGTGAAAGTTTTATGAAAATTAGCAAACTATATTGACAAGTGCTAATGATAGTAGTATAACGTAATTATGAAAGGAAGGGTGGATATGAATATAATCCCAAAGAAATATTATTTAGATGATTTTTTCGATGATTTCTTAGCAAATTCTAATAGTGAAAAGAATGCTATGAAATGCGATATTTACGAAAAAGGTGGCGATTATCACATTGAAATGGATGTTCCTGGATTTGATAAAAAGGATATTAGTATCAATGTTGATAATGGATACTTAACAATTACAGCTGAAAAGCAAAATGAAGAAAAAGATGAAGAAAAGAACTACATTCGTAGGGAAAGAAGTTATGGCAAATATGAAAGATCTTTCTATTTAGGAGATTTGGAAACTGATGGCATTAAAGCAGAATTTAATAATGGTATGCTAAAACTTACTGTTCCTAAAAAAGAAGTAGTAGATACTAAGAAAAAAATCGAAATTGAATAAAATATTAAAGAGTAGCAATACTCTTTTTATTTTGCTTTTATAGTGATATAATATCACTATAATAGAAAGTGTTGTGATGATATGCATTTATATGTTGTAAGGCATGGAAGTACTTGTAATAATGTTAATGGATTGATTAATGGAAGGAATGATATTGATATAAATGATAAGGGAATAGAAGATGCTGAAATTGCTTCTTTAATTCTTCAAGATATATCGTTTGATAGAGTTATTTCATCACCGCTTTTAAGGGCTAAGCATACTGCTGATATTATTGTTAATGGACGTTTACCAATTAGTTATGATGAAAGAATAACTGAGCGAGATGCGGGGGTTCTAACAAGCAAAAAGGTTACGGATATAGATTTTAGTAATTGGTATAGCTTAAAAGCTAATCATACTGTTGGTGGTGCTGAAACGTTTAGTGAAGTTATTGAAAGAGTTAATTCGTTTTTGGAAAAGTTAAAACAAAAATATCCTAATGAGACTATATTAATTGTTACACATGCTGGAGTTATAAAAGCATTGGAAGTATGTATATTTGGTTATCCTGGCATTGATGGAATAAAGAATTGGCAATATTCTAATGGTGAAATTAGAAATTATAATTTATAGAGGTGAGTAGAATGGAAAAAAAGAAAAAAGAGATAGTAAAAATGTTATTAAACCAAGATTTAGGTGAAAAAGATGAAGAAGAAATTTTAGATATGCTTTTAAATAATCCCATAACCATAAATGTTGATAAGGAAAGTGACGTTAATATGACGTTTGGAGATAAAGCAGCCGATAAAATATCTGAAATTGCAGGAAGTTGGACCTTTATTATATTATTTTGCTTTTTTCTAGTATTTTGGATAGTATTAAATACAATAATGTTAATAAATGCAATTGATCCATATCCTTTTATTTTGTTGAACTTAGTATTATCTTGTATTGCTTCATTACAAGCACCTATTATTATGATGAGTCAAAATAGGCAAGCCAAGAAAGATAGTATAAGAAACCAGAATGATTATCGTATAGATTTGAAAAGCGAATTAATATTAGAACAATTACATGAACATCTGAATCAAATTTTATCTAATCAAAAAAAGATATTAAACTATATAAAAGAGCAAGAAAATAAAGATAGTAATAAATAAAATGTTCGACAAATATTTTACATAAAACAGTGTTAAAGAAAGAGTCAAGTTTTAAGTTTTCGTTTACACTGTTTTTTTATGCGCTTTTTTCCCTTGAAAGTCAATAATTATAAGGATTTTTAGAATACAAAAAGTTTAAAAATTCTCGAAAATCAAAAAAGCGAAATCTGAAAAAAATAAAAAATAAGAAAAAAATATATACTTTAAAAAAATGCAAAAAATCATTTATTCGTTGATATGTAAGGGAATGGCACTGTTTTTAATTGAATATAGCATTGAAAAAATAAACGAAAAAATCGAAAAATCGAAAAAGTGTAAAGTGACAAAAAGTTGTTTTTTGAACAAAATGCTTGTAAAATAAGGCTGAGCAAAACACCACAAACAAAAGTTTGATTAAAAGTTATAAAAATATATTGACTTTAGTAAAGGAAGTATTAAAATTTAAAGTATAGAGACAGGAATTATGGAGGAGTTAAAATGGTTGTAAATGAAGAGGTTTTAGAAAATTTAAAAGTTGTTAAACGTAACGGTAAAAAAGTAGAATTTAATGGAGCTAAAATAGCTCTTGCAATTAAAAAGGGATTTGATAACTTAAATAGAGCTGAATATGCTGAATTAAGTGAAGGTAAAGAATATACTGAAAAAGATATGCAAAAAGTTTATCAAGCAGTTATTAAACGCATTGAAAAAGAATATAAAGATGAAGAAAAAATTAAAATTGAAGATATTCAAGATATTATCGAAGATGAATTACAAAAAAAAGGATACGTTGATGTATATAAATCATTTGCTAGTTATCGTGAAAAAAGAAATCAATCACGTGAAATGTTCTTTGATGATAAGAAAAAACATAAATTCTTAAAAACACTTGAAGGATTAGGATTAAAGTCAGCTCATGAAGATGATACAAAAAGAGAAAATGCTAACGTTGATGGGGATACAGCAATGGGTACAATGTTACAGTATGGTTCAACTGTATCAAAAGAGTTTGCAAAAGCTTATTTAATGAAGAAAAAATATGCTGATGCTCATGATGATGGTGATATTCACATTCATGATATGGATTTTTTACCGATGGGTACTACTACTTGTATGCAAATAGATTTAGATAAATTATTTAAAAATGGTTTTTCTACAGGTCATGGACATTTAAGAGAACCTAATGATATAATGTCATATTCTGCATTAGCAGCTATTGCTATTCAGTCAAACCAGAACGATCAACATGGTGGACAAAGCGTTCCGGCATTTGATTATTATTTAGCACCTGGAGTTTTAAAAACTTTCAAAAAGCAATTTAAACAAACTTTATCAGATTTACTTGATTATTCTGAATTTGGTTTATTTATTAATTTTAATTCGGTAGTAAAAGAAATAGATAAATTAGATAGTATTGAAGTTGATCTAAGTATATTTGATAGATTTACGAAAGAATCATCAGAATTAAAAAGACTATTTACTTTAGCATATGATAAAGCAATTAAAAAGACAGATCGTATTACTTATCAAGCTATGGAAGCTTTTGTTCATAATTTAAATACAATGCATTCAAGAGCTGGTGCACAAGTACCATTCTCATCAATTAACTTTGGTACAGATACTTCACTTGAAGGTAGAATGATTATTAAAAATTACTTATTAGCAGTTGATGCTGGATTAGGACATAGTGAAACTCCAATATTCCCTATATCAATCTTCAAAGTAAAAGAAGGAGTTAATTATAATGTAGATGATCCAAACTATGATTTATTTAAATTGGCTTGTAAGGTATCTGCTAAAAGATTATTCCCTAACTTCTCATTTATAGATGCACCATATAACTTACAATATTATAAAGAAGGAGATTTCACTACTGAAGTTGGATACATGGGATGTAGGACAAGAGTTTTAGGAAATGTCGTTGATCCTGATAAAGCTGTTACTCCTGGTAGAGGTAATTTGTCATTTACATCTATTAATTTACCAAGATTAGGTATTAAACATGGTATAGTATCAGGACGTGAAGAAGCAGATATAGATGGATTCTTCGAAGAATTGGGTGAATTAGTAGAATTAGTAAAAGATCAATTGCTAGAAAGATTCGAAATTCAATGTAATAGACATGTTTATAACTTCCCATTCCTACTAGGACAAGGTGTGTGGTTAGATTCAGAAAAATTAAAACCAGGGGATAAATTAAGAAGAGTTTTAAAACATGGAACTTTAAGTATTGGATTCATTGGTTTAGCAGAGTGCTTAAAAGCATTAATTGGTAAACATCATGGTGAAAGCGAAGAAGCACAAGAACTAGGACTTAAGATAATTGGATTCATAAGAAATAAATGTGATGAATACAGCGAAAAATATAATTTGAATTTCACATGTTTAGCTACACCTGCTGAAGGATTATCTGGTAGATTTACTAGTATTGATAAAGCTATATATGGAAAAATTAAAGGAGTTACAGATAGAGATTATTACACAAATTCATTCCATATTCCAGTTTATTACAACATAACAATTGTAAAGAAATTACATTTGGAAGCTCCTTATCATGCATTAACTAATGCTGGTCATATTTCTTATATTGAATTAGATGGAGATCCAACTGAAAATGTTGATGCATTTGAAAGCATAATTCGTGTTATGAAAGAAGAAGGAATTGGTTATGGAGCTATTAACCATCCTGTAGATAGAGATCCTGTTTGTGGTTATGTAGGTATTATTCACGATGTATGTCCTAAATGTGGACGCCGTGAAGGTGAATCAGTAAGTATGGAAAGAATCACAAGTCTAAATTGTGATTGTAAATAGAAGGGAGAGGTAAAAATGGAAAAAGTAGAAGTAAAAAAAGAAACAGGTAGACAAGTAGGCGAAGGAGTTGGATTCGAAAGAATAAGAAGAATAACTGGATATCTTGTTGGTACTGTTGATAGATTTAATAATGGTAAACGTGCTGAAGAACACGACCGCGTTAAACATGATACTACTGGAATTAATTCTTATAGTAATTAATTTCTGAAATGAAAATTAGATTAGCTGGCGATCTTCAGCCAGATAGTATTGTTGATGGTGAGGGCATAAGAGCTGTTGTATGGATGCAGGGATGCAGTCACAACTGTAAAGGTTGTCATAATCAAATGACTCATGATTTTAATGGAGGATTTCTTGCAGATACAGAAGATCTAAAAGTAGAAATCTCTAAATTAAAGTTAGTAGATGGCATTACGTTATCTGGTGGCGATCCTATGTTTCAAGTTGAAGCATCGCTTGATATTGCTAAATTTTGCCATAGCATTGATCTCAATGTTTGGTGCTATACAGGATATACTTTTGAACAATTATTAGAAATTGCTAAAGTAAATCCTAAAATGCTAGAATTATTAAAAGAATTGGATGTAGTAGTAGATGGCAAATTTATATTAGAAAAGAAAAGTGCTGATGTAAAATTTAGAGGTTCATCAAATCAAAGAATTATTGATGTACCTAAAAGTTTGAAACTAAACAAAGCGGTTTGTTTGGAAAAGTATGCAAATAATAGTGGTGAAAAACTTAAAAAGGAAAGTGTTATTTATATTTAACTTTCCTTTTTTTTACAATATTTTTGGTTATAAGTATAAACATTGGTTAATAAAATTGTAATAGTAATTCACTAATTGGGAAAAGTATAAAAATATTTCGTTAATATCAACTGGAATTTTTGTAATAAAAATGATATTATATGTGTATATAATAGAGGTGAAATATATGTATCAGGATTTAAAAAATATAATATTAGAAATCAATGATAATTACAATTTGCAAAATAAATACATATATGATCTTTTGGAAAAAGTAAAAAAAGACGAACAGTATCAAAATAAAGATAAGATACTTGAACAATATGTTCTTTTAGAAAAAGATAAAATAAACAAGAAAAAAGAGATAGATAAATTTAATAAAGAAAAGAAATATAATAATTCTTTTGCTGAAAAAGGAATATATACATTAAATGACCTTTATAAATATATGAATGATAATTTTGAATATGGTGGGGTAGTATCATTAAATAATAGGAGACATAAATTACCATTTGGATTGGTAAACGGTCCTGCCAAATATAACAAAATATATAACTATAATGATGAAAATGTTTTTAGATTCATTATAAAAATTTATCGAAAATTAGATAGTAATGTAGAGGTTGTGAACAAAGTTTTAAAGCAATATCGAGATAATCCCAGCGAAATAACTTTATCAAAGGAATATCAAAAAATAATTTACCAAGTGGGAGATTATGCCCAAAGAAATTTATGGCACCATCGATCTGTCGATGAAATATTAAATGATCAGATATCGAATTGCTATGAATCAACACTTTTAGTTGGTGAATTTCTAAAATTAATGAAGATAGACTATCAAAAGTATATTATTGGTAGGTACGATAATTTGGCATTATCACATATGTTTATAACTTATAAAGCTTTTGATAAATATTATTATTTTGAACATGCCTTAAGAGATTTTAAGGGAATATATTCATATGATACTATAGAAGAATTAGAACATGATATATTTAATAAATATATTTATTATGATAATAATTCTTTATCTAAAGATATAGATTATTCAAATTATTTTCTAAAACCAATTGATGACTTAAATACTGATGACAGGTTTGATGATTATTTAAATTATTTTAATACTATTTCTTCAATTGAATGTTCTATTGGTATATATAATAGATTGATTTCATTAACTGATTTAGTATTTAAAGGTATATTAGGCATTGGAACAATATATGATAATGGCATTAATATGTTCTATAATGATATTAATTTACCATCAAAAGAGGATTGTTGTGATATAGAGCTTTGGAAAACAAAGATACACAAAATAATTCGCAAACATATTGTTAATATTGGATTTTATGTAATAAATGAAAAATATATAATTTATTCATTAGATGCAAATAACGGTTTTATTAAATATGATAATATTATAAGTATTGGTGATTCTACTGTTAATTCACAATTATTATATAGTAAAGATAAGACCTCTAATGTGTTTAGAATATCATATTTAGATAAATTGTTGAAAGATAATAATATTTCATACATGAAGGAAATATTAATGTATTCAGTATCTTTAAACAATAAAAAAGATTTGTATGATTATGGTTGCTTTTTTGTAACTGCTTTAAGCAGAAATTTATTAAAAAGTATTAACAATAATCATAAGTATGTATTATGGAATAATGAATTAATAAATTTATCTGGAGATATTGAAGTAATATCTGGTATCACTACTTTAGATAATATTTTAAGTCAAGTATCAAAGATAGCTATTGCTATAAAAACTTTAAGTGATTCTATTTATTTAATAACTAATAAGGACTACAGCACTGACTTTGTTAATTGTTTTAATGATTATTTAGTATATATGTTAGATGTTTCAAACATTGATGTTAGTACACTTAGAAATAATGTAACTGTTAAAGGCAATAAATTTGTAGATACTATGGTTACTAATCTATTAAATAAGTTAATACAAAAGACAAATAATAATTAAATATTTAATTGGTGGTTAATAGACACACAAAGAAAAAGGAATTCTTAATACCCTATAGTAGGGGGGTGAGAAATATGGCAACGTTAGGAGTAGATGTCAGTTATTATCAAGGAAATATTGATTGGGTTAGCCTAAAAAATAGTGGAGTTAAGTTTGCAATACTAAGAATAGGTTATACAGGTTATGCATCAAGTAAAATTAAAGCAGTTGATCCAATGTTTGAAGTTTATTATAAAAATGCTAAAGCTGTTGGTATACCAGTTGGTGCATACTATTTTTCAAGAGCTACAACTGTAGATGAAGGTATTAATGAAGCTTCATTTGTATTAAAACAATTAGAGGGCAAACAATTTGAATATCCGATATATATAGATGTTGAAGATAATTATTACCAAGATAAAGTTAGTAAAGATAGTTTAACTTCAGCAGTAAAGGCTTTTTGCAAAACTATAGAGGATAAAAAGTATTATGTAGGTATATATGCTAATTTATATTGGTTAAATAACAAACTTAACTTGAATGAATTAAAGCAATATGATAAATGGGTAGCACAATGGAGTAGTAAAAATACATTTAAAGGAAGTTATGGTATGTGGCAATATTCAAGCACTGGTAATGTTGGGGGATTAACACCAGTGGATCTAAATTATTCTTATAAAAATTTTCCGCAGATAATGATTGATTATGGATTAAACGGTTATAAAAAAGAAGAACCACAAGAACCGCCAAAAGAAATTCCTTCTGATAACGAACCTGTTGAAGAACCAAAAGAAGATGAAAGTGACAATGATAATAATAATGATGATAATGAAGACAAAGAAGTTACAAATAAAGGATTGATTAGGAATTTAATTGTTCAATTATTGAAACTAATAAAATTAGTTATACGTTTTCTTAAAAAAACATTGTAGTAAATTGCCAAAAAATGTCAAAAATTACCAATTATTTTCTACTCTTATAATTTGACTAGATACTTGTATAAGGTATATACTATACTCATTAGGAGGGATTTGTGTGGCAAAAACAATTAGTGAGCAAAAAAAGCAAGAATTAACAACAAGATTAAGTAGGATCGAAGGTCAAGTTAGAGGAATAAAACAAATGATAAATGATGATAGATATTGTGATGATATTTTGATTCAAGTTTCAGCTATAATTAACTCCTTAAAAGGTTTTAGCAAGACTATATTAAAAGATTATATTTCTACTAAAATTGCAGAAGATTTAAAAAACGGAAATGATAATGCGATTGAAGAGATGATTACTTTATTTGGACGTATTGATTAAAGGACATTAAGTCCTTTAATTTTTTTTGAAAAAAGTTAAAATATGTATTGACTTTATTAATCTATATGATATAATTTTAGATGTCTACTTAATTGCGGATGTAGTTTAATGGTAGAACCTCAGCCTTCCAAGCTGACTACGTGGGTTCGATTCCCATCATCCGCTCCAGATTGATAGGAAACTCGAACTTTTCGAGTTTAAGTAATAAATGCTAACTAGAAATAGTTAGTTTT
>CAKOWQ010000003.1 GCA_934122395.1 uncultured Bacilli bacterium
GCAACAGGTCCAACCGGAGCAACAGGTCCAACCGGAGCAACAGGTCCAACCGGAGCAACAGGTCCAACCGGAGCAACAGGTCCAACCGGAGCAACTCCAACTTTTGAAATAGGAACGGTTACTACTGGTGCCCCAGGAAGTAGTGCAGAAGTAACAATATCAGGAACTGCACCGAATTATGTTTTAAACTTTACAATACCACAAGGTGCTACTGGTCCTACTGGCCCAACTGGCGCAACTGGATAGAAAAATTAGTTTTTTAATGATAAAGTATGAATCTTTTATTACAATAATGATTCATACTTTTTATTTAAATAAAAAAGTTCAAAAGATATCCGTTGAAAAAATAATATGCATGATGAAATCTCTTCGAAATTTAATTTATAATATATTTATATAATAATTGAAATAAATAGTATATATTGAAAATCAATGTAACATGTCATTAGTTTTGATTTAATTTATATGTTATAGTTTTTGCTTGAATTATTGTGTATATCTATTAAAAGTATGTTATACTTATTTAGTAAAAACATTTGAATTCGAAGGAGAAGTAACAAGTATGAAGAAAGTATTTTTATGGGTATTAGTTGCATTTTTATTTATTTCAGTTACAGGATGTACTTCTAAAAATAGTGATGCGATTAAGTTTAAAAACGAATATGAAAGTTTAAATGGTAAAAAGGGTTATGGTGATAACATAAATCCTGAAGTTAAAATAGATAAGAAAAATGCTGTTAAATATGCTGATGCAGATAAAATAATAGATGTTTTAGATAATGGTACTGGTATCATTTATTTAGGCTATCCAGAATGTCCTTGGTGTAGAAATGCTGTACCAGTATTGTTAGAAGCAGCTAGTGAATTAAATGTGAAAGATGTATATTACATGAATCTTAAAGATGAACGCGATACAATTGAAGTTATGGAAGATGGAACATTGAAAACAACTAAAGAAGGAACAGAAGGGTATAAAAAATTATTAAAAAGATTAGATGCAGTTTTAGATGAATATGTGTTAGAAGATTTAAATGGTAATGAAGTTAAAACAGGTGAAAAAAGAATTTATGTTCCACTAATGTTATTCGTTCGTGAAGGAAAAATAGTTGGAGTTCATTCTGATACAGTGTCATCACAAACAAATCCTTATGTAGCTTTAACTACTGATCAAAAAAACGAATTATTAGATATATATATAGATTTAATTCATAAAGTATTAAATGATGTATGTGATTCTAGCTGTTAATTGGTGTAAATATTATGAAAATTAATAAATGTATTTGTAGTATTCCTACATTTTTGATTTTTTTGTTAATTATTTTTATTCCGCCGCTAGGAATATACTTTTTAGTGGTAAAGAAAAAGAATGATAAGAAAGATTTATATTCTTGGTATAAAAGATTAATTATATTAGGTGTATTTATTTGTACTGTTGTTACTTTAGACTTAATATCTGAAATAAAAGAAATAATTTATTTATATGATAGCGGAATGTCCTTTGATATGATTAATTTGATTCCTGAACATTTTTGGGGATATGTATGGGGAATTATAGAATGTATATCTATCTTTATTGGTTGTAAGAATCTTAGAAAAGTATTATTAACTTATCAGAAATATGCTGAATATATAAATATAGATAAGAAGTCATCATTAAGAAGGTTAGCTAAAGATATTGAATTACCAATTGAAGTGGTACAAAATGATTTAATGTCTTTAAAAGATACTGGATACTTAAATTTTTCTAACATCTCTGATAATCAAAAAATAATATATGATACCTCTGATGAGACTAAGAATAATTTGAAAAATAAAACGTTAAAAATACAATGCAGTAAGTGTGGAGCTATAAACAAAGTTAAAAGTTCTCACTGTATTGAATGTAATTTTTGTGGATCTAAAATAATAGGTGATAATTAAAAATTATTATCTTTTTTTATAAAATTTTCTATATTTTTAATAGTTGTTTTATCAACGAAATGTTCTATTTTTTCTACTTGTTCAAGATTAAATTTATCTTTATTTAATATTTTTAAAAACGCTGTTAATGTGTTGTGTCTATTTAAATAAAATTTTCCTAATTTCTTACCTTTTACAGTTAATGATACATGTCCATATTTTTTGCTGTTTACTATATCAATTTTCTTAAGTTTATTAATCATTTTTGAAACGGAAGATGGTTTAACATTAAGAAAAGTTGCTATTTCTTTTACCGAAATGTCTTCATCAATAATAGTATTGCGATAGATCATTTCAATATAATCTTCCATAGTTTCTGTTATTAATAAATTATTTTTGATTTTGTATCCAGTTAAAGTATAGTACTTTTCTTCCATCTGCCCATTCTCCTTTTAATCTCATACATATAGTATAGTAGAGTTAGATAAGGGAAACTTTCTAACCTAATATATGTAGGAGATGTTTTTTTTATGAAAAATAAAAGATTATATGATATTCCGTTAGGAAGTAGAGCAGTCGTTGAAAAAATAGAATCTTGTGGGAGTATTAGAAGAAGATTATTAGATATAGGTCTTACTAGAGGAACAGAAGTTGAGTGTACACTTATTAATCCAGGGGGTAACTTAATTGCATATATGATAAGAGGTGCACTTATTGCTATTAGAGATGATGATGCTAAAAGAATTCTGGTAGAGGAGATTTGGCATGAAAAATATAGAAAATAGTGAAATAACAAAAGTAATTGCATTAGCTGGCAACCCCAATGTAGGTAAAAGTACAGTTTTTAATGCATTTACTGGATTAAATCAACATACTGGTAATTGGCCGGGAAAGACAGTAAGTAATGCTAGTGGTATTTTTAAGTATAAAGATAATATTTATAAAATTTATGATTTACCAGGAATTTATTCGATTTTAGCTCATTCTGAAGAAGAAGTTGTTGCAAGAGACTTTATTTGTTTTGGTAATAGCAATTTAACTGTTTTAGTGTGTGATGCTTGTTCACTAATGAGAAATTTAAATTTAGTTTTACAAGTAACGGAAATTACTAAAAATGTTATAGTCTGTGTTAATTTAATGGATGAAGCTAAAAAGAAGGGAATTAATATAGACTTAGTAAAATTATCTGATTTATTAGGTGTAAAGGTAGTAGGTACTAGTGCTAGGAGTGGTAAAGGATTAGACATTTTAGCTAAAACTATTGATAAATATAAAGAGAATAATAAAGATGTAATAAAAATAAAATATATAGATACATTTGAAAAAGCTATTTCGATAGTGGAAAAGGTAATTAAAGAAAAACTAGGTAATAGGCTTAACTCTAGATGGGTTGCTATAAATCTATTAAAAGAGGATGAATTACTAGTTGATTCTATAAGTCACTATTTAGGATTTCAAATACTAGATGATAAAGTTATTAATAGTGTTAATACTGCAAAAAAATATCTTTTAGAAAACAATATCTTAATAACTGAGATAGAAGATATTATTGTAGAAACCATTAATAATTTAGCAGAAGATATAAGTAATAAAGTAACTTTCTATGAAAAAGAAGATTATCATAAAAAAGATAGAATAATAGATAAAATAGTTACTAATAAAATTACTGGTATACCTATTATGCTATTAATGTTTGCTTTAATATTTTGGTTAACCATAGAAGGGGCTAACTATCCATCTCAACTTTTAAATAAATTATTTTTTAGTATAGAAGACAATTTATTTAATTTTTGTTCTTCATTTATGCCTAAAATTATCGGCGATATGTTAATTCATGGAGTGTATAGAACTTTGGCATGGGTAGTTTCTGTAATGTTACCTCCAATGATGATATTTTTCCCACTATTTACTTTGCTTGAGGACTTAGGATATTTGCCTAGAATCGCATTTAATGTGGATAAAATTTTCAAGAAGTGTTCTTCTTGTGGAAAACAAGCGCTTACTATGGCAATGGGATTTGGTTGTAATGCAGTAGGAGTATGTGGTGCTAGAATTATTGATTCTCCAAGAGAGAGATTAATTGCAATTATTACTAATAGTTTTGTACCTTGTAATGGTAGATTTCCTACTTTAATAGCAATTATAACAATGTTTTTAGTGGGAGTTAATAGTGGTAGTTCAATACTAAATGTCATTATTTTAATGGTTATAATTCTTTTTGGAATACTTATGACGTTTATTGTATCAAAGGTATTATCTAAAACTTTGTTAAAAGGAATTCCGTCTTCTTTTACATTGGAACTTCCACCTTATAGAAGACCACAGGTAGGGAAGGTTATTGTAAGATCCATACTTGATAGAACCTTATTTGTATTAGCAAGAGCAGTATCTATTGCAATACCAGCAGGACTTGTTATTTGGATTATGGCTAATATAAAAGTGGGTAATATATCGCTACTTAATTATACTTCTAATTTTCTTAATCCATTTGCTTCTCTTTTAGGAATGGATGGAGTAATACTTTTAGCTTTTATTTTAGGGTTTCCCGCTAATGAAATAGTGATTCCTATTATAATAATGGCATATATGGCAACTGGTACTTTGACTGATTATAGTAATTTAAGTGATCTAAAGATGTTATTTGTTAATAACGGTTGGACTATTACTACTGCAATATCAGTTATGTTATTTTCACTTATGCATTGGCCTTGTTCTACTACTTGTTTAACAATAAAAAAAGAAACCAAATCAAATAAATGGACTTTTATATCAATATTAATTCCTACTTTATGTGGAATGGTTATATGTTTTGTGTTTAACTTAATTATGAGATTAATATAAAATAAAAAGCCTTTATGGCTTTTTATTTTAGTTTATACTCACTAAATCCTCCTAGTACATTGATGATATTATATCCAAGATTATTTAAAATATTAGATACTTTTTTGCTTGCATTACCATATTCACAATATATGTAATAGGTATTATTTTTTTGTAAATAAGTATCGGGATTAGTAAGTAAAAAGTTTTTAGGAATATTAATGGAAGTTGGAATACTTCCTAAATTAAATTGGTAATTATCACGTATATCGATTATTTTCACTCCTGGAATTAAACTCTTTAATTCTGTTGTAGTTATATCATTAGACATAGCGTATACCTCCATAGTATTATATGCGTATATGCTAAGAAGTGTTAAAAAAAAGAAACTATTTTTTGTTTCTTTCTTTAAGATATTCATCATATGTAGTTTTTCTATCAATAAATCCACCATCAGTTAATTCAATAATTCTATTAGCAATAGTTTCGGTAAATTGGTGGTCATGTGATGAGAATATTAATTCACCTGGATATTTAATAAGACCATTATTTAATGAAGTTATACTTTCTAGATCTAAGTGGTTAGTAGGTTCATCTAATATTAAGAAGTTTCCTTGTTCTAACATACATTTAGAAAACATACATCTTGCTCGTTCTCCTCCTGATAAAACTGGAACTCTTTTAAAAACATCGTCACCAGAGAATAGCATTCTACCTAAGAATCCACGTAAAATAGTTTCATCATCTATATTATAAAAACTTCCAATCCATTCCATGATATTTTCATCTTTTACAAAATATTTGGAATTATCTTGTGGATAATATGAGGGAGTAATAGTTTTACCCCAAGTGACGTGTCCACTATCAGCTTCTAGTTCTCCCATAAGTATTTTAAATAAAGTAGTTTTAGCAATATCATTGCTTCCAACAAAAGCAATTTTATCACCTTTTTGAACTGTAAAGCTAACATTGTTTAATACTTTTTTACCATCTATAGTTTTATTTAGTTTAGTAACCATTAATATTTCTTTTCCACTAGGACGTTCAGGCTTAAAATCAATAAATGGATACTTCCTAGAAGAAGGTATTATTTCATCAAGCTCGATTTTCTCAAGTATCTTTTTTCTTGATGTTGCCTGGCGTGATTTAGATGCATTAGCAGAGAATCTTGCAATAAAGGCTTGAAGTTCTTTTATTTTTTCTTCTTTCTTTTTATTTGATTCTTTCATTTGTTTAAGTGCTAATTGACTTGATTCATACCAGAAATCATAGTTACCCATGTATAATTTAATTTTTCCATAATCTATATCTGCTATATGGGTACATACTTTATTTAAGAAATGTCGGTCATGAGATACAACAATAACAGTGTTTTCAAAGTTAATTAAGAATTCTTCTAACCAGTTAATTGCATCAATATCTAAGTTGTTTGTAGGTTCATCTAATAATAAAATATCAGGGTTACCAAATAATGCTTGAGCAAGTAATACTTTTACTTTTTGATTATTAGGTATATCTTTCATTAATTCATAGTGAAATTTTTCTTCAACACCTAGATTGTTAAGAAGTTCACTTGCTTCACTTTCAGCTTCCCAACCATTTAATTCAGCAAATTCAGCTTCTAAATTACCTAATCTAATTCCGTCAGCATCAGTAAATTCGGTATGTGAGTATAATTCTTCTTTTTCTTTCATTATTTGATAAAGTCTTGCATTACCCATAATAACAACATCCATAACTTTTTCATTATCATAGGCATAGTGATCCTGCTTTAAGACAGCCATTCTTTCCCCTTTAGTAATTACAATATCTCCATGAGTTGTTTCAATTTCACCAGATAAAAGTTTTAAAAAAGTACTTTTACCAGCTCCATTGGCACCTATTAAGCCGTAACAATTACCAGCAGTAAATTTAATATTAACATCTTCAAAAAGAGTTCTTTTTCCAAAAGTTAGAGTTACATTATTAACTTGTATCATAAAAACCTCCTAAAACTTTATTCATTGTACTATAAAAATATAGTTTTAGCAAATGATATGCTATAATAAAAAAGAAAGTAGGTTAAGATATGGTACCAGTAAGTGAGAGAAGCCATTTAAATAGGCTTAAGAGTAGAAATATTGTAATTAATGATTATTTTGTATATCAAAATGAGAAAATGAATAAAACTTTTGTTAGATCTTCTGATGGGGTAAAAAATGATAATGTTCTTAATGCTTATAGAATAAAAAAAGAATACTATTTAAATGATAAGCTTATATATACTTTAAAAAAGTTTGATAAAAATACTAAATATACTTTTATACTTAATAAAAATAAAGATGAAATGTTTGAATGTCCAAACTGTGGATATACTGCTAAAAGTAGTGAATTTTTTGATGAGTGTCCTTTTTGTAATAGTGCTTTTAATGTGGATTATAAAACAAGTAAATATAGTGTAACAACTGTTTTACAAGAGGTTGTTCGTGAACCAGTGTTTAAAGTAGTAGTGTTTATAGTAGCAATCATTTTTCTTATAGTAGGAATTTTAAATAATGATTTGCCTGAAGATTGGCATTCTTTATATGTTTTATACTTGATTGTTATGTTTCCAGGTTTACTTTTCACTTCCTATATGGCATGCATTATGTGTGCCATACCTTTATTCTTCTATCGTGTAATTAAAAATTCTAACAAAAATGATTGGATTGAATTTGCTAGAAAAAGAGGGGTAGGAATAGATAAAACGGCTTTTTATAAAGATGTTCAAGTAGCATTAAAAAACTACTATTATGGAAGTGAAAAATATATTGATTTAATAGATTTTGATATTTTAGATTATGATGGATACTTTGTTAGAGTAGTAGATAAAGATAACGTTTATGTAACAGTAAGATTTAAAGTAAGAAAATTATTTTTGAAGAATAATAAAATAAAGAAAAAAATTAATAGAGTTAAGATTAAGTTTAAGAGAAATAACAATTACATTAAAACTAATGATAAAACTACTAAATGTGATAATTGTGGAGCTTCTATATCTATCTATGATAAGAACTGTAAATACTGTAAGAGTAAAATAACTAATAAATCCAATGAATGGTACATATCAGATGTAATTAAAGACTGATATGTCTTTTTATTTGAAATATCCATTTTGAACATATTTAGTTTCGGTTACAATTACAAATGATTCTTTATCTAATTTTTGAACAGTCCTTTTAAGATTATCTAATGTATTATTTTCTATTTCTAAAAGAAGCATATATTTATCTTTTTTATCATCTTTTCCTTTTACATCTAATACTGTAACAGCATATCCTTCTTCTCTTAATACATTTACCATATTATAATTTGATGTGATAATTTCAAAAGAAAAAGTTGATTTTATAAAGCGATTAGAAATGATACTACCTATATATGTACCAGTTGAAAATCCTAGAGAATATGATATAGCAATCCATATACTATCAACATCAGTATTTAATGCTTCTCTTACTATAATGAACCATACAAATATTTCAATAAAACCAATAATACTTGCATATAAAGATTTACCTTTAACTGTGATAATAGTTCTAAAAGTTCCTAATGAAACATCTATTATTCTTACACAAAATATTTTAATACATAAAAGTAATAATTCCATATAATCACCATATATAGTGTTTGCAATTATCAAAATATTATTTATTGTTATCTTTTAAAAAGTATAAAACTGTACTATAATAATATTTGGTGATAGAATGACAGAGTTCATTGATTCGTTTGTGAAGTTAATGACAAATTATTTGCAACAATTTGGAATGCCATTTGGTATTGGTATTATTATATTGGAATCGATTATTCCAGTATTACCTTTAGGCGTTTTTATTGCATTTAATATGATGGCTTTTGGTAATCTAGTTGGTTTTTTAATATCATGGATTGCAACTTGTGCTGGATGTATTCTATCATATTTTATATTTAATAAATTTAGTAGTTTTGCTCTTAGAAAAATTAGTGGTAAACCCAAAATAGAAAAAGTAATTAAGCAAGTGAAAAATATGGAATTTAGTAAATTAGTATTGATAATTGCATTACCTTTTTCACCAGCATTTTTAATTAATATAGCATGTGGATTTACTAATATGAAACTTAAGAAATATGTTACAGCAATACTAGTAGGAAAATTATCTATTGTTTATTTCTGGGGATTCGTAGGGAGAAGCTTATTAGAAAGTATTACTGATATAAAAACAATTACTATAGTAGTTTTATTATTATTAATAAGTTATTTAATATCTAAAATTGTTAGTAAAAAGTTAAAAATAGAGTAGGAGAAATTATGGAAATAGTTATTATTGTTTTATTAGTTATTTTAATTGTACTAGTTGTTATATCTTTATTTAAAGGAGTTAACGAAAGTAATATTACAGAACGTTTAGGTAGATTTGAAGTTAATATTAATAAAGAAATACATGATTTTCAGGTAGACTTAAATAAAAGTATGAATGAAGATTTTGATAAATTGAATTTGAGGCTTGAAGAACGACTTAATAATATTAATGATAAAGTTAATGAACGTCTTGATCAAAATTTTGAAAAAACCAACAAAACATTTACTAACGTTTTAGAACGTTTAAGTAAAATAGATGAAGCTCAAAAGAAGATAGATGGCCTATCAAATGACATTGTATCTTTACAAGGAATACTAACTGATAAGAAAACGAGAGGTATCTTTGGGGAAGTTAATTTAAAACATATTTTATCAAATGTATTTGGTGAAAATAATAATAAGATTTATTCATTACAATATACTCTTCCTAATGGTACTATTGCTGATTCTATTCTTTTTGCGCCAGAGCCACTTGGTACTATTGCAATAGATTCTAAGTTTCCTTTAGAACATTATCGTATGATGGTTGATAAAAAATTACCTGCTGAGGTTAGGGCTAGTTACGAAAAACAATTTAAAATGGATGTTAAAAAACATATTGATGCAATTCATGATAAATACATAATTCCAGGTGTTACTAGTGATCAAGCAATTATGTTCTTGCCAGCCGAAGCAATATTTGCTGAAATAAACGCATATCATCAAGATATAATTGATTATGCTTACAAGAAAAGAGTGTGGATTACATCTCCAACTACTTTAATTTCTACTTTAACTGTTGTTCAAATGATTATTAAAAATATGGAACGTGATAAATATGCAAGTATTATTCATGAAGAGTTAAATAAGTTGGGAATTGAATTTAATAGATATAAAGATAGATGGGATAAATTATCTAGAAGTATTCAAACTGTTAACAAAGATGTAGAAAACATGACTATTACTACTGAAAAAATAAGTAAGAAATTCGATGCTATAAGTGGAGTTGATATAGATAAACTTACTATTAATGATGAAGAAGCTAATTAAAGTTAGTTTCTTTTTTTGAATAACTTTTTATTTTAAAAGGCATAATATTATTGATGTTTAGTAATAAAATTAAATAGGTGGTACTATGATTGCTAGGGTATTCTTTTTTCTTTTAGGATTTGGATTATCAGTAATTGGATTTACTTATGTTATTGGTTATTTAAACTTATTAACAATGGGTTATTCAATAATTGATTATTTGTGTTTTGTTTCTAAAAGATATGAATGTATTATGGCAATCATAGGAATTATTATGGTTAATTTAGCTATATTTAAAGGAGGAGACAGGATTGATATACGTTTATGATATAGTCTTAAATTGGACGGATGAAGATAATTTATATGAATTTTTTGAATGGAATTTTAATGATGATTTAGAACATATAAAAAGAATACCAATGTTTAAAATAAGCAGTTCTAATTTAAAGATAATGTTTGAATATAAGTTTAAACTTAAACCACAATTTATAAAAGAAATAGAAAATATGACTGATATTTATTTGAAAAATAAGGTAGAAAGTATTAAGTATGCAGCATTATTTACTGATGGATTACGAACCATTGCAGTAGAGTTTGATGATGATGGTAATGCAATATATCGTAGTAGGTTACTTTTAGATGAAGAACAGGATACGTTGATACTTTCTAATAAATTATTAGAATGCGAAATTGAGATTAGTAAATTAAAAAAAATAAGTAATAATGAATTTAATACGAGATTAGAACAAGAGATGCAGAAAGTATTAAGAGTAGAAATAGAGGATAGTTATAAGAATAAAAAGATTGATAAGCTTAAATATCTGTATTATGAGTGTTTTGGCAAAGATCAGGATGATATTGACTTAATCCATAATGCACTTATTAAAAATATTGAAAATGCTAAAATGAATAATTGTTCTAAGCTATATGATGTAGTAAAACTTTCTTATCAAGGGAAAATATAAATTTGATAATTTATATTTTTTTTATTGATTTTTTTTAAAAATCATGTATAATTATTATTGATAATCGTTATCAATAAGGAAGTGATAATATTAGAAATACGTCTCAAAAAGAATTGATTTTAAATGTGTTATCTAATGACAAAACACATCCGACAATGAAAGAAGTTTATGATAAGGTTCATAATATTGATTCTACTATTGGCCAAGCTACAGTTTATAGGAATGTGAATAAGTTAGTAGAAGCTAATAATGTAAGAAGAATAAGTGTTGATAATGATGTTGATCATTATGATGGTGATATGAGTGATCATTATCACTTTGTATGTACTACTTGCAATAAAATTATTGATATATTTGATGAGGTAGATTTATCAGTATCCGAAGTTGAAAGTAAGATCAAATGTAGAATTGACAAAAAAGAAATAATTCTATATGGCAAGTGTAGTAATTGTTTAAAAAAAATAATTTAGGAGGATTTATATGGATTTAAAAGGAACAAAAACTGAAAAAAATTTAATGGCTGCTTTTGCAGGAGAAAGTCAAGCAAGAAATAAGTATAGTTATTATGCTTCAAAGGCTAAAAAAGATGGTTATGAACAAATTGCTGCAATATTTGAAGAAACAGCAAATAATGAAAAAGAACATGCTAAACTTTGGTTTAAATATTTACATGGGGGAGAAGTTCCTTCAACTATGGAAAATTTAAAAGATGCTGCTAATGGTGAAAATTATGAATGGACTGAAATGTATAAAGAGTTTGCCGAAACAGCTAAAGAGGAAGGATTTGAAGAGCTTGCTTACTTGTTTGAAGAGGTAGCTAAAATAGAAAAGGAACATGAAGAAAGATATTTAACATTATTACAAAATGTTAAAGAGGATAGAGTATTCCATAAAGATGGAGATAAAATATGGATTTGTAGAAATTGTGGACATGTTTATATTGGTAAAGATGCATTAGATGTATGTCCAGTATGTAAACATCCTAGAAGCTATATGGAAGTAAAGGCGGATAATTACAACTAATTATTGAGTACTTTATGTACTCTTTTTTGTTTTTGCATTTACAAAGATTGACACCACTAATAATGTAAAACTATTTACATATAATTAAGTTATGATACAATTATCAATGTATAATGAATAGGAGAATTGTTGTGAAAAATATACAGAAAATTTTACTATATATATGTAATATAGTTTTAATAGTTTTAACGGTTGTTAATATTATTAGTTATGATATAAAGCCAACTACGGTAGAAATTCAAGCCTTTGGTAGTCAAGATGGTAAATATATAAGTTATTTGGTTAAAAAGAGTTCGAATACTTTAGAAAAAATAGAAATAGAAGAGCAAGATGAAGAAACCAAAAGTGAAGTAGTAGAAACAGTTAACGATAATATCGTTACAATCCCAAAATCCGAGGATAAAAAGATAGATATTGCTCCAGTGATAGAACAACCTCAAGAAAATAATACTGTTTCTCAACCAAAAAAAGAAGAAGTTAAAGAAGAAGTTGTTCTTGAAACTCTATTTGGTAGTTTAGTTGGATATGGACCTGATTGTACTGGATGTACAAGTAATAGAACTGCATCAGGTAAGTACATAGGTGAAGGTAATATATATTATGAAGATGCTACATATGGAAAAGTTAGAATAGTAGCAGGTGATTATTCTTATCCTTTTGGTACTATTGTTAGAATTTCAAATGTTGATTTTTTTAACGATGAACCATTTTATGCTGTTGTTTTAGATAGAGGCGGAGATATTGGTAAAAATGGTAAGCATTTATTTGACTTATTATTTGCTAGTGAAAAAGATGCATATCCTATGGGAAAAGAGATAAATATTAAATATGAAATAATGAGATTAGGTTACTAATCTTTTTTTCTTTTCAAATAGAAAAAAGATGTTATAATATAATTGGATAAAAATAGAGGTGAATGTGATGAGTAGCAAAGATATTAAGAAAAAGAAAAATACTAAACCTAGCAAACATTCAAATGTAGATAGCAAGAAAAATATTAAAAACAATAAGGGCTTTACGTTAGTAGAAATAATAGGAGTAGTAATAATATTAGGAATACTAGTTACTGTAGGTGCTATGTCTGTTAGAGGATATATTGAATCTAGTAAAGCTAAAACTTATGAAAGCTATAAAAAAGAATTATCTGGCGCTACTAAGAATTTATTTATAGATTGTATGGCTAATAATGAGGAAGATTGTGTAATTCCTAAAAAGGGTAATGATGTTAAACTTACATATCAAGAATTACTTGATAAAGGATATAGCAAAAGATTAAAAGATCCAGACGGTGATGGATATTGTGATAAGAGTTATGTTATTGCTAAAAATAGTGGAGAAGATGTATCAAATATAGAATATCAAGTATGTTTATTTTGTAATAATTATAAAAGTACTGAAAATGGTTGCATAGAAAATAATAGTAATGATACAACACCTCCTACTTGTGGTGAAAAAAGTGGTGAAGGTAGCGAAGATAACTGGACAGGTAATAATAGAGTAATTACTGTTAAATGTATTGACGGTGAAAGTGGTTGTAAGAAAACAGAATTTTCAAGAAGCATTGGTTACGATGGACAAGTTACTAAGAAAAGTACTGTTAAAATAGAAGATAATGCTGGTAATAAGGTAAACTGTAAAGTTAATGCTTACGTTGATAGAGAAAAGCCAACTTGTACGTTAGAAATTGAACAATCATCATCAACAGGATGGTATGCTGGAAGTGTAACAGTTAAATTAAAGAGTACAAGTGATGGTGAAGGTAGTGGAGTAGCAGAGACTGGAATGGGTACTAGCCTAATGAATAGAAAGTATAATTCTATGGATAGTTACACTGTTAAGAGTGGAATAGTTACAGTATTTGGCTATGTTAAAGATAAAGTCGGTAACGAGGGATATTGTAGTAAAGAAGTAAAAATAGATAATACTAAACCAACTGGTAGTATTTATATGGGGTATCAAGTGTATCCTAAGGAAAATGCTGTAATAAGTGGTGAGACAATAACAATATCTAATCTAGAAAAATATGAAAATATTGATGGTGTTGCAATAACATTAAAAAATAATTTAGGTATTGTTCATAGTGCAATTAGTGCTAAAGGTGATGACAAGAGTCTGAAAGTAAGTGGTGGAATACAAGTAGGCAAAAAATTTGGTGTAATAAAAATTACAAAAGGTACTTATGACAAATTAGCTATTACTGTTCCAGGAAGTACTAGTAGCAACCAAATAGAAAAAGTTGAATTAATAAAAAATGAAAATGTGACTAGTGTATGGACTAATAAAAATGTAAGTGTGTACTTTGAAGCTAAGGATACAATAACTGGCGTTGGTTCTTATAGTTATGATGGTGGAAAAACATTTGGTAGTGAGAATATAAAATATTTTTCTCAAAACACTAAAAATATAATTCAAGTTAAAGATAAAGCGGGAAATGTATCTATTAATTACTCTTATGAAATAAACAAAATAGATAAGAAAGCTCCTAAAATTACATTGGTAACATATAAATGTTCTAACGGTAGTTGTGATGCTTCTAGTAATGGTACTTTTCAAGAATCTCTTACTACGCAAGGTAATGTAGGATCTAAGACTATTGATTGGAATAATACTGGTGGAAAATTTAATTATGAAATAAGTGATGTTAGTTTTGATTATGAAACTTGGGAATGGAATCAAAGCGGTAGTACTAAATATACCGATCCTACATATGGAAAAGAAACACATAATACATTAAGTGGTGCACATACATTAACGGCACAAGGATATAGGACTGGTAAGATAACTGCATATGATAAAGCTGGTAATTCGTCTAGCATTACGGTTGCAGTAAAAATAGATAAAACAAATCCTGATTTAGTAATAACTAATCCTTATGATGGTAAATGGGCAACGAAAAAATATAAATTAGACTTTAGTAAATCAACTGATAGCTTTTCGGGAATAAAAAATTATGCTTGGAGTTATAACAATGCAGATTTTACTTTATTTGATGGAACTGATAAGGATTATTTTTCTCAAGATCAAAATAGAACGGTTTATATAAGATCATGTGACTATGCAAATAATTGTGTAGTTAAAACAACTCGTATAAGGATAGATAAAACAGCACCAAGTCTAGATTTTACAAATCCAAAGGATGGCATTTGGACTAACCAAAATATATCTTTTACTGTAAATTCAACTGATGCAACGTCAGGAGTAGAAGGTTATTATTATAGTTATAATGGCAAAACTTATTATAGAGATCAAAAAGATATGGTATTTAGTGCTGAACGTGATGATACGGCGTATATAAAAGTATGTGATAATGCTGGTAACTGTACTGTCAAAACAACACGTATAAAGATAGATAAAACAGCACCTACAGTGGTATTTACTAATCCAAAAGAAGGCACGTGGACTAATGAAAATATTACTTTTATAGTTAATTCAGTTGATCACGGTTCTGGAATAGAAGGTTATTATTATAGTTATAATAATGTAGACTATTATAAAGATCAAAAAACTATGACATTTAGTGCAGAAAGAAATAGTACTGCTTATATAAGAGTTTGTGACAATGCAGGAAATTGTGGTACTAAAACAACTCGTATAAAGATAGATAAAACAGCACCTAGGGTTAGTGTTCCTAGTAATATTCTTGACAATGCTGTTTTCCAACAAAAAAATAAAAAGGGAGAAATTGTAAGTACAGCATTTATAACTAACAAGTCATGTAATACTAGTGGTGATAGTTGTTCAGCCGATTTGTGTTTGGCAAATATTACGGGTTCATTCACTGTGAATGGTGAAGCAATTTTGAATGCGTTTGCTGATGATGGTAGTGCTGTTAATAGTGGTATGTACTCATACACTCAAAGTAGTAGTTCTATGTTAGATAAAAATGGTAATGTAACTGCAAGTGGTGGCTGCCTTTGGACAGATAAAAATAACCCTTGTACTTGGACACTGACTTACTATGGTTCTGATAGGGCTGGAAATAAAAGTAGTGCACCATTCAAATTAGTATATCGTGTCGGTTATATTAAGAGCGATAGTTTTTGCCAATAATAATATAAGAAAACTTCAATTTGAAGTTTTCTTTTTTTGCTAGAAATAGTAAAATATATTTATAACATTTTAGAAGGAGAACATATATGAATGATGAAATAATTAAACAAATCGCTAGTAGTTTAAATATTAAACCGAAGCAGGTAGAAGTAGTACTTAAGTTATTAGAAGAAGGAAATACTATTCCTTTTATAGCTAGATATAGAAAAGAGTTAACAGGTGCGCTTGATGAAGAAAAAATAAGAAGTATTAATGAAGTTTATGAATATCAAGTTAACTTATTAAAAAGAAAAGAAGACGTAATTAGACTTATTGATGAGAAAGGGATGTTAACTGAAGAATTAAAACAAGATATTTTAAAATGTCAAAAACTAGTTGATGTTGAAGACTTGTATAGACCATATAAAGAAAAGAAGAAGACTAAAGCAACTGAAGCTATTGCAATGGGATTAGAACCATTAAGTAAATATATACTTACTTTTCCAGCTTCAGGTATACAAGAATATGCTTCAAAATTTGTAAATGATAAAGTGAAAAATGTCGAAGATGCTCTAATGGGTGCTAAATACATTATTGCAGAAGTAATAAGTGATAATGCCAAGTATCGTAAATATATAAGAAATTATATTTATAAAAATGGAGTATTAACATCTAAATTAAAAAAGAAAGCAATAGATGACGCTAAAACATATGAAATGTACTATGATTACAGTGAGGCAATATGTAAAATAAAACCACATCGTATATTAGCTGTTAATCGTGGTGAAAATGAAAATGTATTATCTGTATCTATTGATGTAGATGAAAAAGATATAATTAATTATTTAGAAAAAGAAGTGATTGGTTTTAATAAAGGTTGCTGTGTTGAGATAGTTAATGATGCTATTAAAGATAGTTACAAAAGATTAATATTTCCAAGTGTAGAACGTGAAATAAGAAGTGACTTGAAAGAAAAAAGCGAAGAAGTAGCTATTGAGAATTTTTCTCAAAATGTAGAAAGTCTATTATTAACACCACCAATTAAAGAAAAGGTTGTTCTAGGATACGATCCAGCTTTTCGTACTGGTTGTAAATTAGCTGTTATTGATCCTACAGGTAAACCACTTAACATTAGTGTTATTTATCCAACAGAACCTCATAATAAAATAGAAGAAAGCAAAAAGATAGTTCTTGATTTAATTGATAAATACAATATTGATATTATTGCTATTGGAAATGGTACTGCATCTCGTGAATCAGAAGCTTTTATAGCAGATGTAATAAAAGATGCTAAAAGAAAAGTTGAATATGTAATTGTAAATGAAGCTGGTGCTAGTGTTTATTCGGCTAGTAAACTTGCTATTGAAGAATTTCCTGATTTAACTGTTGAAAAAAGAAGTGCAATAAGTATAGGTAGAAGATTACAAGATTCATTATCAGAATTAGTAAAAATAGATCCTAAAAGTATTGGTGTAGGACTTTATCAACACGATGTTACACCTAAAAAGTTAGATAACTCATTAGATTTTGTTGTTACTAAAGTAGTTAACCAAGTAGGAGTTAATATTAATACAGCATCTAAATCTATTTTGAAATATATTTCTGGACTAAATAAAAAAGCCATTGATACAATTATTGAAAATAGAGACAAATTAGGAAAGATTAAATCTAGAAGTGAAATAGAAAAAATGAAGGGAATAACTCCTAAAATATTTGAACAATCTATTGGATTTATGCGTATTGTAGATGGGGATAATCCACTTGATAAAACTTCGATTCACCCAGAACATTATAAAGATGTTATTATCTTTTTAAGTAGTTTAGGACTAGATGTTAACGATATAGGAACTTCTAAGTTACAAGAAAAATTAAAAGATGTAAAAATTGATGATGAAAGTGAAAAACTAGGAATTGATAAATATACATTAAAAGATATTATAGATGACTTAATGAAGCCTAATAGGGACCCTAGAGATAATATGCCTAAGCCTTTATTAAAAAGTGATGTGCTACATATTGAAGACTTACATATTGGAGATAAGTTACAAGGTACTGTAAGAAATGTTGTTGATTTTGGAGTATTTATAGATATTGGAGTACATAATGATGGACTTGCTCATATTTCAAAACTAACTGATAGATATATTAAACATCCAAGTGAAGTAGTTAGTGTAGGTGATATAGTAGATTGTTATGTTATTGATATATCACTTGAAAAGCAAAAAGTATCACTTAGTCTTTTACCAAACAAATAAAAAATGCGAAGAGTTTTTCTTCGCTTTTCTTGTTACTTAATAATTGTAGATGCCATGTATTTTTTGTCTAGTTATTTCATCAATATCATCTAATTGCCATTTATTATCTTTTTTAGTTAAAGTAAAATCTATTGTGTATTTTACTTTTTCATTTGTATTTTTCATTTCTTTAATTCTATAATCCATGAACTTTACATTATCGATATTGTTTTCTTCATCCATGAATTCATCTTGATGTTCATTAAGATAATCATCGGCTTTTTTCATCGCTTTGTTGAAATCATATACCTCAATTTCTACTTTTACTGTGGCATTATCACCATTAACTTCCTCATCTTTAATAGTATAAGTTAAATTTTGATATTGCTTTTTCATTAAATCTTTATAATCTTTCTTTTGATCTTCGCTTAAAGTATCATCATTTTTTAAAGTGCTATCAAGTTGATCTAATACTTCTTTATCCATCACTTGATATTTGTTTAAAAAAGCTTCAACTCTTTTGGTAGGATTATTCATTACACTTTCACATCCTACTAATGTAGCTAACATTATGATTATTAATAATATCTTTTTCATTTTATTCCTCCTTGTTAACTATTGTTTGCAAAAAATATTTTTTTATTCATGATGGAAATGTGTAGTTATTTGTGTTAAAATAACTTAAAGGAAGTGATAATATGAAGAAAACGATATTAACTGGAATTAGACCAACAGGAAATTTACATATTGGTCATTATTTTGGAGCAGTTAAATCATGGGTTAATTTGCAAGATGAGTATAATTCATATTTTGAAATAGCTGATGTACAAGCTTTAACTGATAATTTTGATAATCCTAAAAAGGTAAGAGATAATGTATATGAACTTGCTATAGACTTATTATCAGTTGGAATAGATCCTAAGAAAGCTACTATTTTTGTGCAATCAAAAATTCCTGAAATAGCAGAGTTAACTGTTTATTATTCAAACTTAGTTACTATGGCAAGACTTTATCGTAATCCTACAGTTAAAACTGAAATAGCTCAAAAAAAAGCTTTGTTTGGTAATGAAGGAGAAAGTGTAACTTATGGATTCGTTGGGTATCCAGTAAGTCAAGCAGCCGATATAACCGCTTTTATGGGTGAAGCTGTACCAGTTGGAGAAGATCAATTACCTTTAATTGAACAGTGCCGTGAAATTGTAAGAAAATTTAATAATATTTATGGAACTACTTTAATTGAACCAGAAGCAATTATTGGAACAAATCCAAGAATTAAAGGATTAGATGGAAACGAAAAAATGGGTAAAAGTTTAGGAAATGCTATTTACTTATGTGATAGTGAAGAAGTTATAAATAAAAAAGTAATGAGTGCTATTACTGATCCTAATAAAATAAGAAAAGATGATCCTGCTGATCCTGATAAATGTATGGTTTATTATTATCATAAATTATTTAGTAATGATGAACTTCCAACTATATGTAGTGAATGTAAGGCTGGAGCACGTGGGTGTGTAGCATGTAAAAAAGAATTAATTAAAAACATAATTGAATATTTAAAACCTATTCAAGAAAAAAGAAAATATTATGAAGAACATATAGAAGAAGTTGAAGAAGTATTAAAAGATGGTTCTAAAAGAGCAAGAGAAAAAGCAAAAGATACAATGTCAAAGGTAGAAAAAGCAATTGGTATAGATTATTTTAATATATAGATATTATTAATATTTGACGCAAAAAAGACTAATTAGGTCTTTTTTTTCATATAGTTAATTGGTGACGTTATGAAAAAACTATTATTTATATTTGTATCAATTATATTTATAATTCCTATTTCGGTTAATGCGATTTCTACTACAGCTTCATCAGCTATACTTATGGATATGGATAGTGGAAGAATTCTTTATAAGAAGGATGTTCATAATCCGAGACTAGTAGCATCAATTACTAAAATAATGACTGCTGTTTTAGCAATCGAAAATGGTAATCTCGATGATGAAGTAACGGTAGGTGAAGAAGTTTTAACTATGTATGGCTCAAATATTTATATAGAGTTAGGTGAAAAAATGACCTTGCGTGATTTATTATATGGATTATTGCTTAGAAGTGGTAATGATGCAGCTATTGTGATAGGGACATATATAGGCGGCAATGAAGAAAAATTTGTTGAAATGATGAATAAAAAAGCAAAAGAGATAGGAATGATTAATACAACTTACCATAATTGCCATGGACTAGATGAAGTAACAAAAAATTATTCAACGGCATATGATATGGCGGTTTTATCTAGTTATGCTAATACGCTTGATGTTTATCGCGAAATATCAAAAACTAAGAAGTGGGTAACTAATACTAATAATAAGAGTTATGTTTGGCACAATAGAAATAAACTTTTAACTCAATATGAATATGCAACAGGAGGTAAGACTGGTTACACTCCTAAAGCGGGTAGAACACTTGTCACAACAGCTAGTAAGGACAACTTGAATTTAACAGCAGTAACATTAAATGATCCTAATGAATATGTGTCACACAAAGAAATGTATGAATATGGTTTTAATAAATATAAAAAATACTTAATTGTTGATAAGAATAATTTCGATATAGATGATAACTTTTATAAAGACGAAATTTACATTAAAAAATCTTTTTCTTATCCTATGACAGAAAAAGAGTCATCAAAAACTTCAGTTGTAGTTGAATTGTTAAAATTAAAAAAGTATAAAAATAACGAAAAAGTAGGGGAAGTAATAGTTACTTTGGATCATGAAGAAATCTTTAGAACACCAATTTTTGTTAAAGTAAGAGAAAAAAAGAATAATAAGAGCTTGTGGACTAGAATTAAAGAAATTTTTAGGTAAATATTATGATGAATAAAATATGGGGTTCGTTTATAGTAATAGGCATTGTTTTTGCAATACTTTCCGGAAATGTTGAAGTTATAAATAATGAAATAATTAATTATCCTAATGAAATATTAATTATATTTTTGTCTATGTTACCATTAATGGTTATTTGGAGTGGCATTATGAACGTTGCTAAAGATGCTGGGCTTTTAGACAAAATAGCTAATTTTATGGCACCCGTTTTTAATATAATTTTCCCTGATATACCTAAAGGACACGAATCACTTGGATATATTGCTTCTAATCTTACTATTAACATGCTTGGAATTCATAATGCTTCAACTCCATTTGGATTAAAAGCTATGAAGTCACTTAATGAACTTAATAAAGATAAGAAAACAGCTACTAGAAGTATGATAACCTTTTTAGTTCTTAACACGAGTGGTGTTACTATTATTGCAACTGATATTATAGCTATAAGAAGTATGTATGGTTCTGTATCACCTACCATGATTTTATCAACTACTATTGCTGCTACTTTAATTACTACAATTGTAGGACTTTTATTGGATAGGCTTTTCTTTAGAATATGGAGGAGAAAATGATATTAATAAAATTAGGAAATTATTTAATTCCTATAGTTGTTTTAGCTATAATAATTTATTCTTGGCAAAAAAAGGTTAATATCTACGATAGTTTTGTTAAAGGCGCCAAAGAAGGATTAGAACTATCTTTATCAATATTTCCATATTTGATAGCTATGTTATTTGCAACTGATATTCTTCTTAAAAGTAATTTTTTAGATAAAGTTTTTTTATATATGAAACCGCTTTTTGATTTATTAAAAATACCAATTGAGATAATGCCTATGGCAATTATGAGATCTATATCTGGTAATGCTAGTTTTGCTGTAATGATAGATTTAATAAAAAGGTTCGGAGTTGACTCGTTTATTGGAAGATTAGCAGCTACTTTGCAAGGTTCAACTGATACAACTATTTATGTTTTATCACTTTATTTTGGAAGTATAGGTATTAAAAGAATCGGTCATGCTATGTGGGCAGGACTACTTACTGATTTAACAGCAGTAATTATAAGTATTATTTTAGTTAGAGTTGTATTTGGATAAAAAAAACGTTATAATTCTTCTAGGTGATGGAAATGGAACGTTTACAAAAAGTTATTGCTGCTAGTGGTATATCGTCAAGAAGAAAAGCAGAAGAATTAATTTTATCGGGGAAAGTTCTAGTAAATGGGAAAGTAGTTACGGAATTAGGTACAAAAGTTGATGATGGTTGTGAAATAATTGTTGATGGAGTAAAAATAAATAGAGAAGATAAAGTTTATTATTTATTAAATAAGCCAAGAGGTGTTGTGACTACTACAAGCGACGACAAAGGAAGAGCAACAGTTACTAGTTTAATTAATGATAATAGAAGAATATATCCTGTTGGTAGACTTGATTATGACACTACTGGTGCTTTGATATTAACAAATGATGGTGAGTTTGCTAATGAAATAATGCATCCGAAGAATGAAATCGATAAGGTTTACATTGCTAAAATAGATGGTTTTTTGACTCCTAGTGATATTGTCAAATTAAAAAAAGGTGTTATTATTGATGGCGTTAAAACAAGTGAATCTAAGGTTAAAGTAAGAAAGACAGATAAAGAAAATCATACTTCAATTATAGAAATAACAATTCATGAGGGAAAGAATCATCAAGTAAAAAAGATGTTTGCTGCAGTTGGTTATGAGGTATTAAAATTAAAAAGAGAAAAAATAGCTTTTCTTGATGTAAAAAACTTAAAATCAGGTGAATACAGAAGATTAACACCTAAAGAAGTTAAACAATTATATGTTTTAACTCAACAAAAAAATCCTAAAAGATAGGATTTTTTTTATTCATCTACTTCAATAGCTCCAGTAGGGCAACTATTGCTAGCATCTATTACATCTTCTTGATTTTCATTAGTTATTTTATCACTATTGCATTTAGCAAGTCCATCATCTTCTATTTCAAAAACATCTGGTACTATTGCTTGACATGCACCACATCCAATACAAATATCTTTATTAACTTTTGCTTTCATAAAATTCTTCCTTTCAACCATGAGTATATAATAAATATTCATAAAATACTAGTTAAATTTACAATAATTTACTAAGATATATTTTGTTTTTTTGACATATTATGATAAAATGTAAATAGTAAAAGAGGTGGAGATAATGAGAAGCCGTTTGGATAGATATGATTCTAAAAAAGAGGAAGTTACCGGTAGTAGACTTCTTAAAAATCAACATTTATATGATGATATGAATAACAAAATAGGTTTTGAAAAGATGGTTGATTTGAATACTCAAACAAGAATAGAGTTATCTTCGTTGAATGAAGTTAAAAGAAGTAGAGAGAACTATCAACAATTAAAAGATTATCAAGGATTATTAAAAAAAGAAGAAAACCGTGATGAGATAGTAACTCCTGTAGAAGAAGAAAAAGTCTTTGATATCAATGCAATTTTAGAAGAAGCAAGAAGAAATCGAAATGATATTGATGAGTTAGAACAAAAGCGAAAGCTAAAAAATGAAGACTATAATGTATTATCTGATTTAAACAAGAAATATTTATCTAAAGATGATGAAGCACCAAAGCCTAAAGATGAATATGAAGGACTAGAAGAATTAATTAATACTATTACTTCAAAAACTTTGGCAGCTGATATAAAGAAAGAAGAATCTGAAGATTTATTGGGTGATTTAATTGCTACTAGTGTAGATTTACAAGTCAAGTCTCCAGAAGCTTATGAAGATAATGATACTGATAAATTTGTAATAGATGATAAAGAAACATCTGAAAAGGAAAATGATGATGTGGTTGATAATTCATTTTATACTAGGTCTATGGATTTATCAGAGGAAGACTTTAATTTTGATGAGAAAAAAGAGAAGAGATTTGCAATTAAAAAGGGTATTTTAATATTTGTGGTAGTAGTTATTTTACTTGCTATTATAGGAATAGTTACTTACTTTTTACTTCAACACTTTAATATAGATGTACAAGCATGGTTCAAAAAAATTGTAGAGACTAATTAAGTCTCTTTTTTCATATATTTTAGTGGTGGTAGAATGCATAAAAGAATTCATTTAAAGAATAGAAAGAGAAAAAACAAAAAGAAGAAAAATTTCCTTTTTTTTACTTTGTTGATAATGGCAGTAGCAGTTTTTTTAATGATTAATTTTATAGGTAAAACGATAGGCAGTAAGCTAATGGAATATGCTAAAGTTGAGGTTGGAAGAATCGCAAGATATGTGGTTAATTATTCGGTATCTTCTAATAATATAAAAGAAATGGCGGCTAAAGATTTATTTGTCGTAAATAAAAATAAGAATGATGAAATACAAACTGTCGATTTTGATCCAGTTATGATTAATGAAATATTAAACTCTATTACGGAGAATGTTATTAATAATTTTAAGGCAATTGAAAGTGGTAATCTAGAGGTTATTAACTTATCAAATGGTTTTTTGATTAATACAGATGTTGATAAATTAAAGCAAGGAATTATTACAGAAATACCCATAGGCATTATTACGGATAATGCACTTTTGTCGAATTTAGGGCCAAAATTACCAGTAAAGCTTTCGATAGCTGGAGAGATAGAATCTTATGTAGATACCAAAATAGATTATTATGGTATAAACAATGCATTAATTACGGTATATGTAAATATAGATGTTAGTCAACAAATATATATGCCTATTGCAGTTGATAGAATTATTATAAGTCAGAAAATTCCAATTGCTATTAAGATGATGCAAGGGGTAGTGCCTAACTGCTATTTTGGAGGGTTAACAACATCATCAGTGATAAAGGATATAGTAAAATAATGTACAAAAGACAAACGAGATGGTATAATTTGTATGTGAGGTAAGTTATGAGAATAATATTAAATAATAATGAATACGAGATTGTAAAAGATTATAAAAATGCATTTAATTTAGAAGAGACTGAACAGCTAGCTACAGATTATTTTATTGATTTTGATTATATTTTAGGTGATTATGCTTATAACAAATTAAGACTAAAGGGTTTTTATGACGATAATAATAAAAAGGCTAACGAAATCAATAAATATAGTTATTTATCAGAATATGTAGATAAATATTGTGCTTATGATTGTAGATATTTTGTTTTGAAGAGGAAAAAAAAGCAAAATTAGGTTGAAATATATAGAATTTATGATAAAATTAATATATATGGAATGAAAAGGAGGACATCAAAATGTCAGAGGATAAAAAAATAATGTCAATCGTTTTAGAGGATGGATCTATAGATGAAGTGGAAGTGTTATTAACATTTGAATTTACTGATACAAAAAAAGAATATATCGTTTATACTAAGAACGAAACAGATGATGCTGGTAACGTTACTATTTATGTTGCTTCATTAAATAGAGTTGAAGGTGGAGATCCAAAACTTGGAAGCGTTGAAACAGATGAAGAATGGGCAAGAATTAAAAATGTATTAAAAGAACTTTCAAAAGACGATAGTGTACAATAATAGAAGGAGGTTTTGTCATGACAAACGAAGAAGAAATGGAGTTTGAGACAATTATAAGAAGGACTGAGCCATCATCTAGGTCTCGCAAAGACAATGTAGCAATTCGACTTGTCAAATTAACTGGTAGAACAATATCTAGCCTTAGGGGTAAAATTAGAGATAAAAAACTAGATAAGGCCTTTGAAAAATATAACAAAACATATGGCAAAATGAGAAAAGCTCTAAAAAATGCTAATGAAGTTAAGGCTGAATATAAAAACGGTGGAGATGTCACTCAAACAGAATTATTTGAATCTTATGATATAGTTAATTCCTATGGAAAGAAATTGGCAAAATTAGGAGTTAAATTATTGGATGCAGATATCAAAAAAGCGACTGCTGTTGCCCCTGCTAAGCGAATTAAAACACCAAAATCTTTACTTGGTAAAATGAGAACAATTAAAAATGCTATAGAGAATCACAGAAAGAAGAAATTAGCAAAATTACGTGCTGCTGATATGAGAGATGAAACTAAAGCCTTTATGATAAGCTCATTAGATTCAGCTTTGTTTAAAGATGATGATCACGATGAGTTAAGAGATGTTGTTAATAAACAAACAATTAAAGATTTAAAAGTAGGCGAAGGAAATAGTTTAGATGGGTTAAGGAGATTTATTTCTGAAGACGGTAAAAAATCTTTTCTTAGCGATGAAGAGTTAGGTAGAGTGGAAAGACCTGTTACGGATGTTCCACCAGTTGAGCCTACTCCTAGTGTTGAAAGACCAGTTCCAACAGTTAGCGAAGAAGATATATTAGGAGATTTGGCAAATAGACAAGAACCTGTAGAAGAAGCTTCAACTGATGCTCCAGTTGTTCAACCAAGGGTAACAATTGATGATATGCTTGCTGGACTACCTAAAGAAAATGTAAATCCAGTTCCAGTTAATGAACATCCTGTTGAAGAAGATGTAGTAGTGAAGGAAGAACCTACTCCTGTTGTTGCTTCTACAGAGCCATCAGTTGAATTGACCGATGATGAACAACGCTTGATTTCAAGAAGAAAAGCTGAAATAGCGGCAATAATTAATATAAGCAATAGTATCGCTGGCTTGGAAAGACAAGCAAATAGGGTAGCTTCATCCGAGGCAAGAGAAGCAATCAATGGATATATAGCTGGTTTGACTGCTGAATTAGATCAAATTATTGCAAATAGTGGGGTTACAAAAAATAAAAATGAAGAAAAAGATCATGAAGAAATAGTACATGAAGCTGCTGAGACTGACAAAACTGTACCAGAACCAGAGACTGTACATAATTTAGATGTGGACAATCCTACTAAAGAGGAACCAGTTGCTGTTGCTCCTGTTACTGAACAGACTGTTGAAACTCAAGAGGAAACTCAAAATATTGAACCTATAATGGTAGCGCCTGCTGTTGATGAGCAAGTAAAAGAAGAGCCAGTTGTTGAACATGCTCCTGAAGAAGAACAAGAATATGAAATCAAGCAATATGCAGACGGTGAAATAGTTAGAGAACCTGTAAAAAAGGCTGGTTTAGAGGATGTTAGAATAATTGAAGGTGTTCCTGCTGATAGAGTAGTACAAGAAGAAGCTCCAAAGGCAGTAAGAGTTGAATCAAATTTCCAAGATATTTTAGCTAGAAACTCTAAAGCACGTCAAGCTGAAGAAAATTCAATGTCTCAATTAGAAGAATTAAAACGCGAAAGAGACTTGCTATTACAAAAATTAGAAGAAGATAGCTTAGCTAGAGAACAACGTGCTCAAGCTACTATGAAAGAAAGAGAAGCTATAACTAGCCAGATTAATGAAATACGTTCTTTTGCTGAAGAGAATGGTGTTGATTTAGGTAGACGTTCAAAATAAAAAAGACTAAATAAGTCTTTTTTTTTATGTTTTGTATACAATTTATAGAGGGATGCATATGAAAAATGCTATTAATTATTTTTATGGTTTTAGTATTGAGAATTTGAGAATGATTAATGATGATTACTATTTCAATTATAAAAATAAAAATTTTACATTCCAACAACTAAAAGAAGAGTATTATGATTATAATATGATGCTTAGACTTAATAATTTAATGTTAAATAATAACAGTTCGTTTTACCAAATAATTCTAAACCGGAATAATGAAATCGCTACTAAAATCAATAATAAACAATATATTTTATTGCAGGAAAATTTTAATACCGATAGAACTTTTGATCTTTTTGACATAATAAATACTAATATTCCAGTAAATACCGGAGACAAAAATAAAATAGAATGGATTAAACTATGGGAAAAAAAGATAGATTATTTCGAAATGTATTTAGAACATAACAAGGGAAAGTATCTAAATTTAAATAAATTTGCCAATTATTTTATTGGAATGGGTGAGAGCGCTATACTTTATGCTAAAAATACATTAAATGATACTACTCCTAAAATATATGATAGAAGTGTAATCAGCCACAAAAGAATAAATACCGATAAAAGCTATAAAGATTTATACAACCCGCTTCTTTTAATGATAGATCATCCTTCGCGAGATGTTTCGGAATACTTTAAAGAAATATATTTTAAAAATAGTTTACAGGTTTCAAAAATCAAGGAATATTTGGAACAGGTTAGTTTTAGTGATTATGGAGCGAGACTATTAATGGCAAGAATGCTGTTTCCATCTTTTTTCTTTGATAATTTTGAAAAGCTCGTCGATAGTAAAATAAGTAATTCTGAGATAACAAGGATTGTTGATAAAATGAGTGGATACGAAAAATATTTGTTCAAAATCTTGAATATCCTAAAACAAAAATATAATATTCCAGAAATAGAATGGTTAAAAAAAGCGGATTATTCATCCACGTTAATTACGCCTAGTACTTCAGGTACCTCATTTACTAGCATTGATTCTATACCTTCTTTTAATGTGACATCAATCATGCTACAATGACTACAAGCTCCCAATAATTTTATATATACAATACCATCTTCAAACTTGATAAACTCTATGTTTCCACCGTCGCTTAATAAGAAGGGTCTTATTTTATCTATAATTTCTATAATTTTATTTTCAGTATTCATAAATATCACCAACTAATAGTATACCTCTTTTTAAAGTTTATAGCAAAGAATTTGCTAAAATAAAAATATGATGTTATAATACACAAAGAAGGTGTATGTAATGTCAAAATATGAAAAAGGAAAAATTATAACTGGTTGTGTTACTGGCGTAGAAAATTATGGAATATTTGTAACTTTAGATGAATATTACAGTGGCCTTATTCATATATCAGAGATATCTAACAATTTTGTTAGAAATATTAATGATTATGTTAATATTGGTGAAACTATAAAGGCAAAAGTAGTGGATGTTGATGATGATAATTATCATGTTAAGTTAAGCATCAAAGATATTGATTATCGAATTAACAATCAAAAAAGGACTAAAATAGTGGAAACAAATGAAGGCTTTGTACCATTAAAAAACAGTTTGGAACGTTGGATTGAAGATAAATTACCAGAGTTTAACGAAAAAAAAGATAATTAATTATAAAAAAAGTATTTTTTTGTTGACAAATATATATCCAGATGGTATATTTATAACTGTCAGCGACAATTTATTTGGGCGATTAGCTCAGTTGGTTAGAGCACTTGCCTTACAAGCAAGGGGTCATAGGTTCGAGTCCTATATCGCCCACCATTTAGTGCCGAAATAGCTCAATTGGTAGAGCAATTGATTTGTAATCAATAGGTTACGGGTTCAAGTCCTGTTTTCGGCACCATTTATTTGGAGAGGTAGCGAAGTGGCTAAACGCGGCAGACTGTAAATCTGTTCCTTCGGGTTCGATGGTTCGAATCCATCTCTCTCCACCATAATTTTATTGCCTATTGCCTCGTAGCCAAGCGGTAAGGCATCAGACTTTGACTCTGACATGCGCTAGTTCGAATCTAGCCGAGGCAGCCATATTGAATTGTTCCGCTAGCTCAGTTGGTAGAGCATTTGACTTTTAATCAAAGGGTCTGGAGTTCGAATCTCCAGCGGGACACCATTTTAGTAATAAATCAAACCACCAAGGTTTGATTTTTTTGTCGTTTAATATTATATAGTTCAATTTATAAAATGATATTTTGAATAATATATTTTATTGGAGGACAAACCATGAATAATAAATTTAATATTGGTGGACTTAACAATAATGAGGTAATAGAAAGTCGTAAAAAATATGGAAAGAATGTAATAACACTAAAAAATAGTAACTCTTTTTTTAATCTGCTTTTAGAATCACTTGGAGATCCAATTATCAAGATTCTTTTAATAGCTTTAATGATTAAGATAGTATTTTTATTTAAAAATTTTGATTGGTTTGAAACAATAGGCATTTTAATCGCTATATTTGTTGCTTCTTTTATTTCTACTATATCAGAATATGGAAGTGAAAAAGCATTTGCTCGTTTACAGGAAGAAGCTTCTTCGATAAAGTGCAAAGTAATTAGAAATAACCAACCATTAGAAATTTCAATAGAGGATGTTGTGGTTAATGATATTGTTATATTACAGGCAGGTGATAAGATACCCGCAGATGGATATTTAGTAAAAGGTGATATTAATGTCGATGAATCAATGCTTAATGGTGAAACCAAAGAACAATATAAAGAGGCTGGTACATCAAAGAATATAACTGAAAGTAATAAGGTTTTTAGAGGCACTGTTGTTTGTTCGGGGGAAGCTATTATGCTTGTAGTTATGATTGGAATGAATACAGTTTATGGTAAACTTGCACAAGAGTTAACGGATAAGCAACCTGATAGTCCATTGAAATTGAAACTACGAAATTTGGCCAATATTATTAGTAGAATAGGATATATTGGAGCATTTTTGGTTTCTTTTTCTTATTTGTTTTCGATGATTGTAATAAAAAACAATTTTGATGTAAATTTAATGAAAGAGACAGTTTTGAATTTTCCGTTAATGCTGAATTATTTGTTATATGCCTTAACACTTAGTGTAACTATAATAGTTGTAGCTGTGCCAGAGGGGTTACCTATGATGATAACTTTAGTTCTTTCGTCTAATATGAAAAGGATGTTGAAGAATAATGTACTTGTTAGAAAATTAGTTGGTATAGAAACTGCAGGTAGTATAAATATTTTATTTACTGATAAAACGGGAACAATTACAAAAGGACACTTGGAAGTAGTTGGGTTGCTTTCTGGCACTTTAAAAGAATATAATAGTTTTTTTGAAATAGAAAAATATAAAAAATATTCAGATATAGTTAGAAATTCAATTTTTTATAATAATGCAAGTACTTTTGATAAGAATACAAAAAAAATAATTGGTGGTAATACTACTGATAGGGCATTGATGCGTTTTTTAACAGAATTTCCTGCTAATACATTAACAAAAATAAAAACTATCCCTTTTGATAGTAAAAATAAATATGCTGTTGCCACTGTTAGTAACGGTGAAAGAATAAATTTTATTAAGGGAGCACCGGAAGTTATTTTACCATATTGTAAGTATTACTATGATGAAAGTGGAAAGAAATGCAAAGAATTTGCTAGCTTTAGTGCAATAAAGAAAAGAATTACAATGATGCAAAATCAAGGAATTAGAGTTTTGGTGCTAGCTACTAGTAATGAGTATATATGTAACAGATTTAATCAATTAACTTTGGTGGGAGTAATATTTATTAAGGATGAAATTCGCGAGGAATCAGTTGAGGGAGTTAAACTTGTACAAGAAGCACATATTCAAACAGTTATGATAACTGGAGATAACAAAGATACGGCTGTGGCGATTGCTAAAGAAGTTGGTATTATTACTTCAAATAATGATATTGCATTAACAAGCGGAGAACTCAATTCTAAGACAGATGATGAGATATGTGAAATCTTACCAAAGATAAAGGTTATTTCAAGAAGTTTGCCACAAGACAAAAGCCGAATAGTTAAAATAGCACAAAATGCGGGAATGGTTGTTGGTATGACTGGCGATGGAGTTAATGATGCGCCGGCTTTAAAAAAGGCTGATGTTGGGTTTGCTATGGGTAGTGGTACGGAAGTGTCAAAAGAAGCAAGTGACATTGTTATAATGGATGACAATTTCTTGTCGATATCTAAAGCTATTTTGTTTGGCCGTACCATTTTCAAGAGTATACGTAAGTTTGTTATTGTTCAATTAACTATAAATATGTGTGCTATAAGTTTGTCTATAATATGTCCTTTTATAGGGATAGATACACCGGTTACTGTTATTCAAATGTTGTGGGTTAATATGGTAATGGATACATTGGCAGGACTTGCTTTTGCATTTGAACCACCGTTAATTGAGTATATGAAGGAAAAACCAAAAAGAAAGACAGAATCAATCATAAATAAATACATGATATCTGAAATTGTATTTACGGGTTTATATTCGGCTTTATTATGCCTATATTTTTTAAAGTCACCATTTGTAGAGAAAGTATTTAGATGTGATTATGACTATTTGATGACTGCATTTTTTGGATTGTTTATTTTTATTGATATATTCAATAGCTTTAATGCTAGAACAAGTAGATTGAATATACTGGCTAATCTTAGCAAAAATATAGTTTTTGTGGTTATAATGATTTTTATAGTATTGGTCCAAATTTTACTAATTTATAAGGGAGGCCACGTTTTTAGAACTACTGGATTAAACTTGAAGGAGTTTTTAATAATGATTTCATTTGCTTTTACTGTCATTCCGATTGATTGGATACGTAAACTCTTATTGAAACATAATGGAGAAATTCATGGTGTGTAGTTGGATAAATTAATAAAATAATATTAAAAAAGCAAAAAAAGTATTGCACAAATAGCTAAATTAAGTTATAATCAAATAGTCTCGTATGAATTGAGATGTCAATTTATGCGATGTATTTGATGCCTGAGTGGCGGAATAGGTAGACGCACAGGACTTAAAATCCTGCGAGATTCAACCCTCGTGCCGGTTCAAGTCCGGCCTTAGGCACCATTATTTGGAGGAATACCCAAGTCTGGTTGAAGGGACCGGTCTTGAAAACCGGGAGGCCGCGCAAGCGACGCAGGGGTTCGAATCCCTTTTCCTCCGCCATTTAATTTAATATCGCGGGATGGAGCAGTTCGGTAGCTCGTCGGGCTCATAACCCGAAGGTCATAGGTTCAAATCCTATTCCCGCAACCAATTTGGTCTCGTAGTGCAGTGGTTACCACGTCTGCCTGTCACGCAGAAGATCGCGGGTTCAATCCCCGTCGAGACCGCCATATGGCTCTGTAGCTCAGTCGGTAGAGCAAGGGACTGAAAATCCCTGTGTCGATGGTTCGATTCCATTCGGAGCCACCATTTTTTGAAAATTACAAAGCGTTGAACAGGAGTTTCCTATTCAAGGTATTTGCACCCATAGCTCAATTGGATAGAGCGTTTGACTACGGATCAAAAGGTTATGGGTTCGACTCCTATTGGGTGCACCATATTATCGGGAAATGGCTCAACTTGGTAGAGCACTTGGTTTGGGACCAAGGGGTTGCAGGTTCAAATCCTGTTTTCCCGACCATTTAGATGATTGACTATATCGAAAGGTATAGTTTTTTTTATTCCCCTTGGGTTCCAAGTAGTTCCATTTTGAATAACTATTGAACTTCATCATATAATAATTCAAGGTCTTCTTTTAATATTCTAAATGCTGTTCCATGGTTATGCATTTGACCGGTTCTAGATCCTTCTCTAATTGTTCCTAATGAAAATGAAACTATGATTTTTCCGTTTTTAATTAAATTAACAAATACATCGAAGCTTTTTAACTTATAAAATTTAATCTGTGTATATTTGTAATAATAGTTACTATTTTGAATTCTTTTATCTGCTGTTATAAAAGCTAATGTATTCAATTTTCTATATAATTTTTCTGATAATATATCGAATGTCCATGATATTTCATCTTCTATGAAATTGTTATTTTTATCATATATTTCTAATCTTATTTTTTCTTCATCTGTGCATATTCGCAATTTGAATTTATATTTAATTCCAACAAATTTTGCAGTTTTTCCGTTAATGTTTCCCGCAAATGCCAACATATCTTTCTTGATTCTATCTGGATAACCATAATTATTATATAAACGTTGTATTTCAAAGAGATAGTCTCCATCTGGATTTGAACTAAATAATGTTATATATGCGTTGCTGGATGATGTATGCGTCTTGATTTCAATTCCTTTATAATCTGGTAACTCAAAATTTTCTTGATTTTTTTCAATGAGATTTTCAAACGTTAATCCGATACCACTACTGTTGTTGTTTATTGACTTTATCCAATTTTTTTCTTGAATTGCTTTGAATTTCAATTTTAATTCTTCTATTGCGTTGATGATTTCACCTCCTTGTTTTTTATAATAACACTATTTTTCTGCTTATTCTAATCAATGATTTTAATTATGCTCTGCTTTTTATACTGTGAAAAATATTATTTTGTATATACATTTTTGTAAAATGAAATTAAATCTCACTTCAAAAAAACAATTATATAAATTTTAATTATATATAATATTTTTTTATATGTTTTAATAAAATAATAGTTGATTTTTCTTTAAAAAGATTAATCTATGTTTGACATAACTGCAGTATTTAAGTATAATCTGTAGTTCAAGGGTGATATATTATGGCGCAGTTTGATATTAATTTTTATTCAGATGGCAATATGGAAGAATTTTTGGATAGAAATTTAGAACTTTTAGGAATTGGCAGCGAGGGAGTTTGTTATAGATATTATGATAAAGTTATAAAAGTTTTATCGGGGCCAGATTATTGCGTGGCTATAAATGATAATACATTTACTTTTCCACGTCTTGAAATCGATGAAAGACTACTACCAACTGAGGATTATATAACTAGGTATTCAAACATTGATAATAGTACTTTTGTTTTTGCAAAGGGTATATTTAGATTCAACCAAAAATTAAGAGGTTTAGTAATGCCATATATAAATATGCCCAAATTGAATGAATATAAGTTGGCTTCAGCAAAATTTGACCAACTAATAAGTGCTTGCAATAAGTGTAAACGTGACATTACGTTGATTTCATCGTTAGGTATTGAAATAACAGATTTGGCAGATGTTAATATTTACTATGATGGAAAGATTTTTAAAATAGCGGACACTATGGATTATCTAGACCATGATTGCGATACTGGTATACAAAGAATTAATATGCTTAAATTTTCAGATGTATTGATTTCATATTTTACAGTGGGTAGTATTAAGAAGAGTTTAAGGTTAAATAAAGATATAACAGATTTATATAACAATCGTAAGAACTTGGATGATCCTGTTTTGTATTTTGAAGAATTACAAAAACATTTAAGCGATGTTTGTGGAGAACAAATTAATTCTTTCTCGAATGCTTCAACGCTATTAAAAAAAATGAAAATATAAAGTACTTAAAGTAAAGTACTTTTTTTGTGTCAATTAACTTTATATAGCGTTTAAAAATCTATATTTTATGCTATAATAATCTATAGTAGGACATGATAAAGGAGTGGTAATATGAAAGAAGAATGGAATGGATTTGTTGCTGGTGAATGGTGCAATTCTATAAATGTTAGAGATTTTATTCAAAAAAATTATACATCATATGATGGTGACTCTTTATTTTTAACTGGAATTTCAAAAAAAACTGAACAAATTTGGAATAAATGTAGTTTGTTGTTAAAGGATGAACTAGCAAAAGGCGTTTTAGATATTGATGTTGATCATGTGTCTGGAATTGACTCTTACGATGCTGGTTATATAGATAAAGATAATGAAGTTATAGTAGGTTTGCAAACAGATGAAGTATTAAAACGTATTGTCAATCCATATGGTGGAATAAGAATGGTATATAATTCTTTAGATGCTTATGGATATAAACTTAATCCAACTATAGATAAGTACTTTAATGAATTTAGAAAAACACATAACCAAGGTGTATTTGATGTTTATACTACTGAAATGCGAAAGGCTAGAAAAGTAGGTTTACTAACTGGTTTGCCAGATGCATATGGCAGAGGCAGAATAATAGGAGATTATCGCAGAATAGCTTTATATGGTATAGACTATTTAAGACAAGAAAAGGAAAAAGATCATGATAATTTACAAGGCGTAATGACGGAAGAACTAATTCGTCTTCGTGAGGAAGTTAGTGAACAATGTCGAACTCTTGATGAAATAAAAAACATGGCTTTAAAATACGGATTTGATATTTCTAAGCCAGCTAGCAACGCAAAAGAGGCTGTACAGTGGACATACTTTGGATATTTAGCTGCTATCAAAGAAAATAATGGTGCAGCAATGAGCCTTGGTAGAACTTCTACATTTTTGGATATTTATATAGAAAGAGATTTAAAAAATGGTATATTAACAGAAAATGAAGCTCAAGAGTTGATAGATCAATTTGTAATTAAGTTGCGTGTAGCTAGACACTTACGTACACCAGAATATGATGAATTGTTTTCTGGTGATCCTACCTGGGTTACAGAATCCATTGGTGGTGTTGGGTTAGATGGTAGAAGTATGGTTACTAAAAACTCTTATCGTATGCTACATACGTTAATTAATTTAGGGCCAGCACCAGAACCTAATTTAACGGTTTTATGGAGTAAAAATCTTCCTTTAAACTTCAAAAAATATTGTGCAAAAATTTCTATTGATACAGATTCTATTCAATACGAAAACGATGACATAATGCGACCTATATATGGTGATGACTATGCAATAGCTTGTTGTGTATCAGCAATGCGAGTTGGAAAGCAAATGCAATTCTTTGGTGCTAGATGTAATCTGGCTAAAGCACTACTTTATTCCATTAATGGTGGTGTAGACGAGGTAAAAAATATAAAGGTTTTAGAAGGACATGATTACATTAAAGATGAGATTCTAAATTATGACAAAGTTAAAAAAGCATACTATAGTGTACTAAAAGATGTAGCATCACTTTATGTTGATACTATGAATATAATTCACTATATGCATGATAAATATGCTTACGAGAAAGGGCAAATGGCCTTACATGATACTAAAGTAGATAGATTAATGGCCTTTGGTGTGGCTGGTCTTTCTGTCGTTGCCGATTCTTTGTCAGCTATTAAATATGCAAAAGTAAAACCTATTCGAAATGAAGAAGGTTTAGCTATTGATTTCGAAATAGAAGGTGACTTTCCTAAATATGGAAATGATGATGACAGAGTAGATGAATTAGCTACTGAAGTGTTAGAAACATTTTATAATGAGTTATGTAAACATCCATTATATAGAAATGCAAAACACACATTATCTGTTTTAACTATTACATCTAATGTTGTCTATGGTGAGAAAACGGGAGCTACTCCAGACGGAAGAAAAGCTGGTGTTCCTTTTGCTCCAGGAGCTAATCCAATGCATGAGCGTGATACTAATGGAGCTTTGGCATCACTAAATTCGGTTGCAAAAATTAATTATACTTGTTATTGCCGTGATGGAGTTTCAAATACATTTTCTATTATTCCTAATGCTTTGGGTGATAATGAGGTTTCTAGATTAGATAACTTAGTTGATATTTTAGATGGATATTTTATGCAAGGTGCACATCATTTGAATGTAAATGTTTTGACTAGGGAAACATTGATAGATGCTATGGAAAATCCTGAAAAATATCCTTTACTTACCATTAGGGTTTCTGGTTATGCAGTAAGATTTAATCGGTTAACTAGAAAACAGCAAGAGGAAGTAATAAGTAGAACTTTCCATTCAAGGAGATAATATGGTTAAAGGTAGTATTGATTCTATTGAAAGTCTAGGACTTTATGATGGACCAGGAATAAGGGTAGTTGTCTTTATGAATGGCTGTAAGTTAAGGTGCAAGTATTGTCATAATCCCGAAATGTGGGTAAAACGAAATGATAATATTACTAGTGATGAACTGGTTGATAAAATAAAAAGGTTTAAGAGTTATATTAAGAATACTGGTGGAGTAACTTTTTCTGGTGGAGAACCTTTACTACAGCCTGATTTTCTTATAGATTGCTGTAAAAAATTAAAGAAAGAGGGCTTTAATATTGTATTAGATACTGCAGGAGTTGGAGTAGGGAAGTATAATGAGATATTAGAAAATGTTGATTTGATTATTTTTGATGTAAAACATGCTGTTTCTTCTGAATATTTGAAATTAACTGGAACTAATATTGATGAGTCTGAAAAATTTTTAGAAATAGCAAGATCCATGAATAAAAAGTTTTGGGTACGACAAGTTATAATACCTGGTGTTACTGATAATATCGGTTATATTAAAACTTTGAAAAAATATATAAACGATAAAATTTCAAATGTAGAAAAGGTAGAGTTTCTTCCGTATCACAAATTAGGACAAGAAAAATATGAAGCTCTAGGCATAGATTATCCATATAAAGATAAAAAAGAAATGGATAAAGATGAATGCGAGAAATTATATAAATTATTCCTTGATTTATAGCATAAATGGAACTTTAAAGTTCCTTTTTTTATTGTTTTATTTTATAATTAGTATAGGTGATGAAGATGCTTTTAGCAAAAGATTGGAAAGAGTATGAAATTATTGATTGTTCTAATGGAGAAAAATTGGAAAGATGGGATAACATTAAGTTATTAAGACCCGATCCACAAATCATTTGGGATAATGGAGTTTTGAAAGATAAATATAATGATATTAATGCGATTTATATTAGAAGCAATAAAGGTGGCGGACATTGGGAAAATTTAAGAAAAACACCTGAACGTTGGATAGTTACATATAAAAATTTGAAATTTAATATTAAACAAATGGGATTCAAACATACAGGATTATTTCCTGAACAGGCGGTTAATTGGGATTTTATGATGGATAAGATAGCAAAAAGCAAGAGAAATATTAAAGTTTTGAATCTGTTTGCTTATACTGGTGGCGCTACTGTTGCTTGCTTAAAAGCGGGTGCCAGTGTAGTTCATGTGGATTCTTCGCGTGGTATGGTTGATTGGGCTAAAGAGAATGTATCTTTATCCAATTTACAAGATAGACCAGTTAGATATATCGTGGATGATGTTGTTAAATTTGTTAAACGCGAAATAAGACGTGGAAACAAATATGATGCAATAGTTATGGATCCACCTTCATACGGTAGAGGGGCTAATGGTGAAGTTTGGGATATTGAAAAAGACCTTTATCCACTAGTTGAATTATGTATGGAAGTATTAAGTGATATACCATTATTTTTTATCATTAATTCTTATACTACAGGATTATCTAAAGAAGTATTTACTAATATTTTGAAGAAAACCATAGCAACAAAATATGATGGTGATATTTATTCTGAAGAGATAGGCTTACCTATAAAAAATAGTGATTTAGTTTTACCTTGTGGAATTTGTAGTAGGTATTCAAGTCATGAATAATTTAGATATTTTGTATGAGGATAATCATATAATTGTAGTAGTAAAACCTAATAATATTTTGAGTCAGAGTGATAACACTAATGATATTGATATGCTTACGATTGTAAAACAATATATAAAAGAGAAATATAACAAACCTGGGAATGTTTATTTAGGATTAGTTCATAGGCTTGATAGACCAGTAAGTGGAGTAATGGTGTTTGCTAAAACTTCTAAGGCAGCATCCAGATTATCAAAGCAAGTTCAAAACAAAGAATTTAAGAAAAAATACTTAGCGATTGTTAGAGGAGTAGACATAAATGATACTGGAGAGTACGTTGATTATATTGTCAAGCAATCAGATTATAGTAGTAAAGTAGTAGACAAAAATACTGGCAAATATTGTAAACTTATGTATAGTGTTTTAGAAAGAAATAAAGAACTTAATTTAGCTCTTGTTGATATAGATCTTGAAACTGGAAGGCATCATCAAATAAGAGTTCAATTTGCTCACCATGGCCATGTTTTATATGGGGATCAACGCTATGGCATACAAGATAAAAAACAGATTTGCTTACATGCATATCATCTTGAATTTTTACATCCTATCTCTAAAGAGAGAATGATATTTGAAAAATATCCACTATCTATCGGAATGTGGGCAAAATTTAAAAAATGTCAATCAAATGACAAGCGTTAAAAAGTGTTTGCAATTAATGTCTATTTTTGATATTATTGGTATAGGATAAATAAGGGAGATGAAAATATGAATATAACTGAATTCATGGATTTCGATTTTGCTTGGTTTACAACTTTACCAGGAATTTTAATTACTGGAGGAGTAGTAGTTTTATTGATTGCATTAATTATTTTTATTGCATCTAATAAGAAAGACAAAAAGAACAATGCTCCAGAGGTTGCACAAGTAGACAATAGTAATTTAAATATGCCAAATGATGGTATGAATATGGGAATGCCACTTAATGATTTTAATAATGGTGTTGATATGAATATGCAAATGGGTAATACACCAGTAGCAGATTTTAATAACAATGGATTCAATACTCCTGATATGGGTGCTATGAATCCAGTGGATAATAATATGAATAATATGGACAACATGAACAATATGAACAATAATTTTTATGGTCAAGATTTTAACAATGGTATGGCTATGAATAGTATTCCAACTATTAATAATTCAGAAGTGCCTAATTATAATTCAGCTACTCCAACGAATGTAGTTGATTTTACAGCTCCAGTAACACCTGAACCATTATCAGTTAATAATGATTTTAATACTGTTAATCAAAATGTTGAAATGAATAATCAAAATAACACTGTGGTTCCAAGTGTTGAAGTACCAACAGTTCCTAGCTATAATGAAAATGTAAATATGGATAATTCTAGTGTTGCATCGGTAACTTATCCTGAAGTTAATGTTGCTCCAGTAGAAATGTCAGCAACACCTGAACCAGTAGTACAACAACCTGAAGTTGTAGCACAACCTATGTCTGCAGCACCAGAGCCAACTACTTCTGTTGAAGTTAAGCCCTCAATATATGGAGGAGTGGATCCAGCTAACATAGCGCCAGCACATCATGAAGTAAAACCAGTTATATATGGTGGTGCTGATCCGTTAGAACATACATCAACATTACCTACAATGACACATGAAGCATATAATATACCAACTCCAGTGGCTCCTGTTGCACCAGCTCCAGTAGAAATGCCAGCAGTGCCAGAAGAACCAGTGGTACAACAACCTGAAGTTGTAGCTCCACAACCTATGCCAGCAGCACCAGAACCAGTTATGCCTAGTGTAATGCCAGCGGTTGAACCTGCTGTATCACCAATGCCAATGACAGGTGCTGAGATGTTTAATACTAGTGATAACAATGGTAACAATGAAGTGCCTAGTGGAGATAGTGAAATAGAAACATTAGAATTTTAAAAGGCCGTCGGCCTTTTTTTTATTAAAAATATTTTTGAATATGTTATAATAGAATTATATTGAGAATAAACGTAGGAGATGTTAGACATGTTTGGTAAGAAAAAGAAACCATATGCCCCTTGGGAAAAGTATTATACAAAGGAAGAATTAAATATTAAAGTTCCATCAATTTCAATATATCAAGAAATAGAACAAGCAGCACAGAAGTATGCAAATTGTATTGCACTAGAATATATGGGAAAAAATATTACATATAGACAATTTTTACAATTAATTGATAGATGTGCTAGATCATTTTTGCAAATGGGATTTGGTGAAGGAGACATTATAACTATTTGTATGCCTAATACTCCAGAAACCCTGATAAGCTTTTATGCAATCAATAAAATAGGTGCCATTGCTAATATGATTCATCCTTTATCTAGTGAAGAAGAAATAAAGAATTATTTAAAGGAAACTGATAGTACGGCATTTATTATGATTGATATATGCTATGAGAAGGTAAGAAATATTATAGATGATACTACTGTTAAGAAAACAATTGTTGTATCAGCAAGAAATTCTATGCCAATGTTATTGGGAATAGGGTATATAGTTACTAAGGGATATAAAGTAAAGAAACCTAGACGTAACGATAAGTATATTTATTGGAATGAATTTATGTTAAAAGGATATTTATACAGAACTCCGGTTGTAGTTAAATCTAATCCTTCTACACCTTCAGTAATTTTACATAGTGGTGGAACTACAGGAAATCCTAAGGGAATATTGCTATCCGATTATAATTTCAATGCTTTGGTTATACAAACAGGTACTATTTTTAAAAAATTAACTCCTGGTGATTCTTTATTAAACATTTTGCCTAACTTTCACGGATTTGGATTAGGCGTTTCAATGCATTTTCCACTTTCTATTGGCTTAAAACTTGTATTGATTCCTCAATTTAATGCTAAAAAGTTAGATGAATTAATAGTTAGATATAAACCCGCTGTATTAACAGGTGTACCAACATTATATGAAGCTATGATGACAAATGCTGGAATGCGTCATGTTGATTTATCTTGTTTAAAGTATGTGGTTTCAGGTGGTGATTCTTTATCGGTTGCGATGGCTGATAGATTAAATAAATTTTTAGTTGAACATGGTGCTAATGTTAAGGTACTTCAAGGATATGGTATGACTGAAAGTTTAGCAGCTACCGCGGTATCACATGGTGAAAGTTATCGTGAGGGTAGTATTGGTATACCATTCCCTGGAAATTATTTTAAAATGGTATATCCTGGGACACAAGATGAAGTGCCAATCGGTGAAGAAGGCGAAATATGTGTTTGTGGCCCTACAGTTATGATTGGTTATTTAAATAATGAAAAGGAAACAAATGAAGTTTTACAAAGGCATAAAGATAAAAATATTTGGTTACATACTGGTGACATAGGATGCATGGATGAAAATGGTATTTTATATTTTAAACAAAGATTAAAGAGAATGATTATTTCATCTGGATATAATGTTTATCCACAACATATAGAAAGTGTTATAGAAGAACATGAAGCTGTTTTAAATTGTACGGTTGTGGGTATTCCTCATCCATATAAGGTAGAGGTTGCTAAGGCTTATATAGTTTTAAAAGATGAATATAAAGCCAAGAGAAGCGTTAAAAAAAGTATTGAAGAACATTGCAAGAAAAATTTAGCAAAGTATTCAATACCATATGAATATGAATATCGTGAAGCCTTACCTAAAACGTTATTAGGTAAAGTTAATTATAGAGAGTTAGAAAAAGAAAATGGGAAGGACTGATAAAATGGAAAGGGTAAAAGTACCTTTAGGTTATAAAATCGCAAGAGGTGTTTTAGGACCTATATTTAAACTATATTATCATCCTACTGTTATTGGAAAAGAAAATATCCCAAAGGATGGAGCTATTATAGTTTGTGGTAATCATAAGCATTTATATGATCAATGTCTTCCAATAGTTTCTACTAAAAGGTTTTTAAGATATATGGCCAAAAAAGAATATTTTGATGGCAAAACTGCTTGGTTTTTTAAATGGGTTGGATGTATTCCTGTTAATAGAAGCATAAAGGATACGGATGCCAAAGATTGTGCAATAGAACATTTAAAAAAGGGTGGAGCTATTGGTATCTTCCCAGAAGGTACTAGAAATAGAACTAAGGAATTTTTGCTTCCCTTTAAATATGGAGCAGTGTCAATGGCTCAAAAAACAGGAGCTAAGATAGTTCCTTTTGGAATAACTGGTGACTATAAATTTAGAAGCAAGAACCTAACTGCAAGGTTTGGTGTTCCGTTTGAGGTACCAAGTGATATGCCTTTAGAAGAAGCTAATGAAAAATTGGAAAAAGCTATTGGCGACCTTATGAAAGAGAGTTTAAAGCAAAAAAAATAACGGGTTATATGACTCGTTATTTTTGTAACATATTTAATAAATTGACTTTAAACATATCTTTTTCTGGATTAGATTTAGAAATCATAACCCCTTTATAAGTACCTAACTCAGCTCTATGACCTTCATCTAATATTCCTTCAGGAGTAATATTAGTAAGTAAGATTATATGTTTATCTTCATAAACTGTATAATGTAATCTGATTTCACCATGGACTTTAGCAAATAATTCATCAGTAGGTAATTTTAATTCATATGATTTAGAATTTTCTTTTTTATTAACAGCTACTAATTCACCTAAGAAGCTACCGTTTCTTATTTCTGGATAATATTCAAAAGTTAGTTTTTTATATGCTAACATGTTGTATTTTCTTACTGTTCTTTCTTTTTTTCTAAAGTCGTTTTCATTTTGGTACTCAAAAATATATGATTGTTTCATATTTAATTCAACCCCTTTTCCCTGAAATCTCGAACCCCTATTTTCGAAGATGTTTGTATTATAGCATATTATCCTTGATTTGTCAACTTTTTGTTTGTTTTGTAGCTTTTTCTTCAATCTTATTATCTTGCTTCTACGATTAATTTTATAGCAGTTCTTTCTTCGCCATCTATTACAATATCAGTGAAAGCAGGTATACAAACTAAGTTTTTACCTGAAGGCGCTACAAATCCTCTTGCTATAGCTATTGCTTTTATTGCTTGATTTAGGGCTCCTGCTCCAATCGCTTGTATTTCTACGCTGCCTTTTTCTCTAAAAACATTTGCTAATGCTCCTGCTACTGAATTAGGGTTAGATTTTGTTGAAACTTTTAATGTTTCCATAATTGATTCATTCCTCTCTTTCTTTTATTAAACTTTATGCGAGAAAAAGGTAATTAGAATAAAAAGAAGCGGTATAGTTGAAAATGATTGAGAAAAAGTATATAATTTTTATATTAGGAGGCTATGTTTATGAACAAAAAAGGTTTTACTTTAATTGAACTTTTAGCTGTAGTTGTAATTCTGGGAGTAATTATGACAATTGCAATACCAAATGTTTTATCTACATTGGATAGAAATAAGAAAAATACTTTTATTGAAAATGCTAAAACTATGGTTACACAGGCAGAATATACTTTAAGGAAAGATGATAATGTTGAATTTCCTGGTGAAAAGGGAACTGCCGTTTTATTAACACTTGAATATTTAAATACTGATGATGTTTCTACTTCACCTTACAACACTAAGTACAGTCCAAGTAAATCATTTGTAGTTATAGTTAATTCTTCAACTAATGATGGTAAGATAGGCGATGTAAATGGTGACGGTATTACTGATGAAAAGGATGTAGATATGATAAGGCAAGTTCTAACTGGTGGGCAAGTTAGTTTTACTGAGGAACAAAGAGTTATTGCTGATGCTAATGGAGATGGAGAACTAGATACTAAAGATATATATTATATAAGACGATACATTTCTTCTGGAGACATTATCAAGTATGATTATTATGTTCATTTAGTAGCTTGTACAGATTTGGATTGTGCAAATACGGAAGATAATTCAGTTAATAGGAATAGAGGAATTAACTTAATGCCTTCAAAGGATTTATCAGGAAGTAACAAATATAGTTATGTCAAGGAAGGACCTGATGTAACTGTCTCTTTAGGATTAATTAATAGTGATGGAGCATTAGTTAGCGAAGATGAAATAAAAGCAATAACAGGTGCTACTGATATTAAAGTTTTTAATAAATTAGATTAAAAAAAATTGACTAACATATTAAATTATGATAGTATTTAGTTATAATAATAAGGAGGATAAAATAAAATGAAAAAGTTAAACAAAAAGGGATTTACTTTAATTGAACTTTTGGCAGTTATCATTATTTTAGGAGTACTTTTACTTATCGCTGTTCCAAGTGTTAGTAAATATATTCAACAATCACGTGAGAAAACATACGTAACTAACTTATCTAAGATTGTTGATGCTGTTAGTACAGAAGTAAACTCATATTCTGGTGATTATACTTTCAATACTAAAGAATATTTGGTGGTACCAATTGTGTGTGTAGAATTAGAAAGAGGTAGTAGTGAAAAATCTCCATTCTCTAATTACTTACCATTGCAATCTTATGTAGTTGTTACAAGAAATGAATCTAATGGATTTGATTATCGAGTTACAGCTTTGGATGAAACAGGTTATGGAGTTAAATTGGCTAAATCTGATGCTGCATCAGTTGTTAAAGATGCAACACCAGCAGCAATTACTAAAACTACAACTGCTGATGGAAAAAGCGTATATTCATTATCTTTATCAGATATGGGTGAATTAACAGCTAAAGTTATTACACCTGGATCTACTTGTGAATCTAAATTAGGAGCTTAGTGATGAATTAAAACTTAAGTATTTTACTTAAGTTTTTTTGTGGTAAAATATTTATAGGTGATTATATGTTAATAATAGGTTCTCATGTTCAATTTAATAGTAAGGATCAATTACTAGGTAGTTTGAATGACGCTTTAAGTTATGGAGCTAATACATTTATGTTTTACACAGGGGCTCCTCAGAATACAACTCGTTCTGAAATAAATGATGAAATTACTTTAAAAGCTTTGGAAGTTATGAAAGAAAATAGCATTGATTATTCTAAAGTTGTTGTTCACGCTCCTTATATTATTAATCTTGCTAATAATAAAGAAGATGAAAAATATGATTTTTCAATAAACTTTTTGAAACAAGAAGTAAAAAGATGTGAAAAATTAGGTATAAGTTATATGGTTCTACATCCTGGTAGTCATGTAGGTTTAGGAGTAGATGTTGGTATAGATAATATTAGTAATGCTTTAAATATTATATTAGAAAATACTAATGTAACTATTTTACTTGAAACTATGGCGGGTAAGGGTACAGAAATTGGAAGAAGCTTTGAAGAGTTAAAAAGAATTATAGATAAAGTAAATAACAAGAAAAATATAGGAGTTTGTCTTGATACTTGTCATTTAAGTGATGCTGGATACGATATTAGTAAATTTGATGATTTGTTAGGTGAATTCGATAAAACTATAGGATTAGATTATGTTAAATGTATTCATGTTAATGATAGTAAAAATCCTTTAGGTTCTCATAAAGATAGACATGAAAATATCGGATTTGGTTATTTAGGTTTTGATAATTTAATTAATATTATTTATAATCCAAGACTAGATGATATACCTAAAATATTAGAAACTCCGTGGGTAGAAGGATTTCCTCCTTATAAGTATGAAATTGCTATGATAAAAGATAAAAAATTTGACAAAGACTTAAAAAGTAAGATTATTAGTTAATCTTACTTTTTGCATTTTTATAAAAATCATATAATTTTTCATAAGTATTTGGTCTTAATTTTTCTTTTAACTCATTTAATAAATCTTTAGGTTCGCCTATATAAAATTCACGCCAGTAGTTTTTAGCGTATAAATATAAAATTTTTGCTTCATCATCATTAATATCTATATTATATCCTTTAGCATATTTTTTTATGTCTTCTTCCGTAAGTTTGTTTACATATTCCTTGATTAAAAATTCGTACATAATCTTCCTCCTATAAAAATATATGCTATAAGATTTTAAATATGATCCACAATAATAATGGTGATAAAATGAAAGCAAAGAAAAAAGCTAAAAAAGAGGATAAACGTTTTAACATAATTGGTGTAATAACTACAATACTATTTACTACATTGTGCTTTTTTTTAGTTAAAGTTATCGTATTTGAAAATGATATTCATATGGCATCTTTAAAAAAGTTAACTTCATCAATTATTTATGGCGCTTCTTCGCCTAGAGGAAGAATATATGATAGAAATTATAATTTATTAGTTGATAATAAATCAGTTCCTGTTATTTACTATAAAAAGCCAAACAAAATAACATCTAAGGAAGAAATAGAAAATGCTTATAATATTTTGAATTTTATAGATATAGACTCTTCAAAATTAACTTTAACAAATTTTAAAGAATTTTGGATAGCTGATAACCCTAGTTTAGCAAAAGCAAAAATTACTAATGATGAATGGATAAAGTTTAAAAATAGAAAGCTTAATTCTAAGGATATATATAATTTGCAACTATCTAGAATATTAGATGATGATTTATCTATTTACAATGATGTTGACAAAAAAGCAGCATATATCTTTTATTTAATGAATAAAGGTTATTCTTATGAAGAGAAGATAATAAAAAAGGAAGATATAAGTGATTTAGAATATGCATATATTGCCGAAAATTGTGATAAGTTAAATGGCTTTAATGTTAAATATACGTGGGAGAGAGTTTATTTGTATGGAGATACTTTTAGAAGTATTCTAGGAAATATATCAAGCATAACTAAGGAAGATAGAGATTATTATATAAAAAAAGGTTACTCATTAGATGATGTAGTTGGTGTTAGTTATTTAGAAAAACAATATGAAGAAGTATTAAGAGGGAAGAAAGCTACATATAAAGTTCATGATAGTAATAAACTTTCTTTAATTGAAGAAGGGAAAAGAGGCAATGATATTGTTTTAACTATAGATATAAATCTTCAAAAAGAAATTGAAGAAATTTTAAAAGAAGAGATACTAAGAGCTAAGAGTGAAGTAAATACTGAATATTACAATCATAGTTTTGTTGTAATTCAAAAACCAAATTCAGGGGAAATATTAGCAATGAGTGGTAAACAGGCTGTTTATAAAAATGGTAATTATGAAATATATGATTATACACCTGAAATGTTAACTAGTCCTATGACTGTAGGCAGTATTGTTAAAGGTGCTTCTATGTATGTTGGGTATATAAATAATGCTATTAGTATTGGTGAATATCAAATGGATGAATGCATTAAGCTTTATTCAGTTCCAAAAAAATGTTCTTGGTCTAGACTCGGTTATATTAATGATATTACTGCTTTAGCTCAATCATCTAATGTTTATCAGTTTAAGATAGCTATGAAGATCGCAGGGTTTGATTATCATTATAATAAAAAGTTCGTTATAAATAATGATGTTTTTGATAAGTATAGAAACACCTTTAATGAATTTGGACTTGGTGTTAAAACAGGAATTGATTTACCTATAGAAAGTGTAGGAAATATAGGCAATAGTAAAAATGCTGATTTGTTATTAAATTATGCCATTGGTCAATATGATACTTATACTACTATGCAATTATCACAATATATGAATACAATTGCGTCAGATGGTAAGAGATATCGTCCACATTTGTTAAAAGAAGTCTATAATTCATCTGATGATAATGAATTGGGTACTTTGGATTATAAGGTGGAAGGAGAGGTGTTAAATACTTTAACTGATGTTTCATACCTAAAAAGAATTCAAGAAGGATTAAAAGCAGTTGTTAGTTATGGTACTGGGATTAATATTATGGGATATATAGATAATCCAGCTGGCAAAACTGGTACAAGCGAATCATTTTTAGATACTAATAACGATGGAAAAGTAGATACAGCAACTTTATCTAAAACTTTTGCTGGATATGCACCTTATGATAATCCTGTTATGACCTTAACTGTTACTTCTCCTGATTTAATTAATCCTAATACTAATGTTGATTATAACAGTTATGCTAATAATAGAATTTCTAGAAGAATAGCAACTAGATTTTTTGAAAGTTACAACAATTAATTTACTTCAAAGGTTGTATCATCAATAAACTTATAATTAGTTTTATATTTTAATCCCCTGATAAGACGAAACATTGCATCGTCTTTTTCTTTTGCTTCGATCATTATATCAATATCTGTTTTATATATTTTTACTTCTTCAATAAAATCAATAAAAGAATCTAAATCAATATAATCATTGTGGCTTCTTATATCTTTTTTAGTGTTATTTTTAGGCGAAGAAAAATGTATTTTAGGGTTTTTGCTTTTCCAAGTAGCAAATATTTCTTGATAATACTTTTTAATATCTATATTATCTTTACCATTGCATATGTGATGATGGTAATCAAGAACACAAGAAGTGTTTAATTTTTTACATAAATCAAGTGTATCTAAAATATTAAAAATTTTATCATCATTTTCTATTGCTATTGCTTTCTTAAGGTAATCTGGTAATTTATTAAAATTATTAATAAATCTTGTAAGAGAGTTTTCTTTACCAAATGTGTTGCTACCTATATGAACGATAAGAGTTTTAGATGCACCAAGTAAAGATAAAACTTTATATTGATGTTCCAACGATTTGATTGCATTAGTTAGAACATCTTTATTAGTACTATTAATGATAGTGTACTGATCTGTATGTATATCAACTCGCATCTTAGATTCTTTTATTTTTTTTCTTATATTCTTATAATGATCTTGAAATTTTTCTACATAATTAAAATTTACTTTTTCGTGAGTTGCTAATGGGATTAAATTGGCGCTTAATCTATAAAAATGAATATTGTTTTTAATGTTATAAGTAATTATCTTATCTAGATCGATTAGATTTTTTTCTATTTGATAATAAACTTTGTTAATATCACAATTATTTTTTACGTAGTTGGTATAACTTATAGAATGTGATGATGTGACATTAGTTAATGCCTTTGATATTGATACATATCCTAGTCTTATTTTCATAAAATCACCTATAATTAATATACCCATAAGAATAGTTTTTTAATTATTTGTACACATTTTTTAATTAATATATATAAAATTACTAAAAATCTTTTGATTTTTTCAGAAAATCTGATATAATACCAATAGAAAACGAGGAGGGATAGTATGGCAAAAGTAGGTAATAGACAAAGAAAAACTCTAGTTTGCACTGTTTGTAATGAAGAAAACTATCGTACTGAAAAAAATGTAAAAAATACGACAGATCGTTTAGAAATTAATAAATATTGTGCAAGATGTCAAAAACATACAACTCATAAAGAGAAAAAGTAAAAGACAACTAGAAAGGAGAAAATTCTATGATTAACGTTAATGACTTTAAAACTGGTATTACTATTAAATTAGATAATAATCTTTATCAAGTAATTGAATTTCAACACGTAAAACCAGGAAAAGGTGCTGCTTTTGTTAGAACTAAATTAAAAAATTTAAGAACAGGAGCTACTATTGAACATACTTTTAATTCAGCTATTAAAGTTGAAACAGCTAGAATTGAAAGACAAGATATGCAATTCTTATATGCTATGGGTGATGTATATTATTTTATGAATATGGAAGACTATAGCCAAATAGAATTAAATAAAAGTTCACTTGGTGACGATGCTAAGTTCTTAAAAGAAAATATTAATGTTACTATCGTATCTTATGAAGGAGAGATTTTAGGTATAAATTTACCTGATAAGATCGAAATGAAAGTTATTAAAACAGAACCAGCAGTAAAAGGTAATACTACTAGTAGTGTTATGAAAGATGCTACATTAGAAACTGGTATGGAAATTAAAGTTCCAATTTTTATAGATGAGGGAGAAACAATTGTTGTTTCAACTAAAGATTCATCTTATGTATCAAGAGCATAAATATATGTTCTTTTTTTTTTATAATTTGCATAGTTTTTATTAGGAGGACTTTATATGATAAATAAACAAAGTTTGTGGTTTTTAACATTATTTAGTTTAATTTTAGTACTTAGTGTTTATTATATTACAATGCCTAATGAATTGTTATTAACTAATAATAGTAATTATAATAAAGATACTAAAAAAGAAGAAACTGAGAAAGCTGGAGCGGTGATAGAAGAAAGCGAACTCTTAGTAGCAATGAGGGTTAATCTAGAAGAAGAAAGAGCAGCAAAAAAATCTGATCTAGAAGGTCTTCTTACAAGTAACTCAGCAACTGCTAAGGAAAAAAACGAAGCTCTTGAACAGTTAAAATATTTAAATATTCTAACAGGACAAGAAGAGTCATTAGAAGCTAAAATAAAAACAGATTTAGATATTGAATCATTTATTGAAATAGATGGTAATCAAATAAATGTTGTTGCTATTAGTGAAAAACATGATAATACTTTAGCTAATAAAATTATGAGAATTATCCAAGATAATTATGAAGATAAAATGCATATAACAGTTAAATTTGAAAAAAAGTAACATTGAAAATAGTGTTATTTTTTTTACATTTATTTTACATGTTAATCTACTAAATTTTACTGCATAGTTGACATTTTTCTATTTTGTGATAGTTTATTAATATATAGGATAGTAGGTGATAGTATGAAAAAAATGAACATATTAATTTTTTTAGAAATAGTAGTAGCATTTATTTGTAGTATTACGGTAGTATCTGCTGCAACGGCACAAATTACTGGAGGTGAGCCAACTGGAAGTGGTCATTATTGGCCGGATGTTACTCAAAATGTTTATTCTGATATACTAGGATATGCTCCAAAATGGAAGACAATGCCTTTATATAGGGTAGACCCTGATGGTTCAATTCATGGTAGTGTGGTACTTATGATAAATGGTAAGCCTGTTTATTGCGTTGAGCCAGGAATATATGCAAGTTATGAGAGTATTGAATATGATACTAATTATCAATATGATGGTGAAAAGCATGCACGTATATATTCAGAAGACATGGCATGGATTTCATACTTTGGATATTTATCGCCAGCTGATGGAGTAAATCATTCTGACATTAGTTACTATGATGCTACTCAGAATTTAGTGTGGCAAACAGTATATCCAGGATTTCGTACAATATACTTTACTGATGATAACGCAAAAGATAGTTCTGACACTTATAAAATAGCTGAAAAGTCACAGGAAATATCAAATTTAATTGCTAAAGCTAAAGAAAAGCCTATAATAAATCAACCAGGAACTGTTACTGTGGGACAGACTATAACGTTTACCGGTGACTATAGCCAGCTAAATGTAACTCTATCAAGTACTAAAGATGCAACTATAGTATCTAAAGATAGTTCAGGATTAAAAATAAAATTCAATACATTAAACTCCGTAAAAATAACAGTAAGTAAAATATTTAAAGGGGCTAATGATATAAGTAGTGTTGTATATACAAGTAGTGATTCTCAAGACGTTATATCGTTGGGATTAAAACTACCCGCAGTATCAAATAGTATTACTGTAACTCCTAGGGGAAGTAATATATCATTAAAAAAAGTATCTTCTAGAGTTAGTGGATTCTTAGGAAATACAACATTAAAAGGCGCTGTATATTCAGTAAAATATACTGGAGATGCTAGTTATCCTGATTTTGAATTAACAACTGATGAAAACGGTAATGCAACTACTAAAGGTACTAGTCATGATGGTAAATTACCATTAGGTACATATATAATAAAAGAAATACATCCAAGTACAGGTTATAGATTAGATACTAAAACTTATACAATAAAGATAACTGCAGATAATTCAACTACAATTCAATCTGTTACTAGTACTGAACAAATAATTGAAGGTAAGATTCAAATTGTTAAAGTAGAAGCTAATGAAAAAACAGGTATATTAACACCTGAACCTAATAAAGTGTTTAAGTTATATCCAAAATTCGGTGATAATCAAAATACAGAAATAGCAACATTAACAACAGATAAAGATGGATATGCAACAGTATCTAATATTCCTTATGGAAAGTACGTTTTAAAACAAGTAGAACCATATGGTACTAGTGAACCAATTGGTTCAATTGATATTGAAATTAATGAAAAAAATGAGGGGACTACTTTAAAATATGTTTTAGCAAACGCTCCATATAAAGCTAAAGTACGTATTGTTAAACGTGATAAAGATACAGATAAAGTAATAGAAAGTACTGGATTTAAATTTAAGATTAAATGGTTAAAAGATGAGAATGATAAAGATGTTAATGAATATGTTACTCAAACAATAACTTTAGCAACAGGAAAAAAGAAAAAAATAGAATACTTTGAAACTGATACAGATGGAACAGTAATAACTCCTGAAGCTTTAAAACCAGGATTATATCAAATAGAAGAAATCAGTACTGCTGATGGATATTTAAAAGGTGATAAACCATTGAAATTTAAAATATCTCCTCAATCAGTAGGTATTGAATTAGAAGATGATTATGGTGCTGTTTTAACAGTAGATTTCTATAATGAAAAAATAGTTGATGAACCAGAGCCAAATCCTAGTACATTTGATAATATAGTTTTTGTAGCACTTGGAATAGTTATTACAGTAGGTGTTGGATTTGTAGCATATAGAAAGATAAATAATTAAGGCGCATATGCGCTTTTTTTATGGGTGAATCCCCTCAACTAAAATAAATATTATCATAGAATACTATGAGCAAATATATATAAGAAAGAGGGGAATTGTTATCAAAGGAATATTAACACTTCGTGAGCGAGAAGTTTTCGAGTTATTGATATCTAATAAAAACACTAAAGATATTTCTCAAGAATTGGGTATAAGTGAAAAAACGGTTAGGAATCATATATCTAATGTTATGCAAAAACTAGGAGTAAAAGGTAGGGCAGGTGCTGTAGTAGAACTTTTAAAAATGAATGAATTATCTTTAGATGAATAAAAATAAATAGACATCATAATATTTTATAGGTGATATAATGCTAAAAAGAAAAGCTTTAAAAAAAATCATGATAACCACATTAAGTGTCTGTTTATTACTTGCTATTTATTTGATGCCTAGTAACAATGTAACTAATAATACCAAAAATAAATTAAAAGTAAAATATTCAGAGTCTTTGGAACAAATTAATATTTATTTATTAAATAATGAAAATCTTTTGGTAAGGACTAGTACCTTCGTAGATAAAGACAAAGAATTAATAGATAAAGCAAAGAGTGTTTTAAATAATTTAATTGATGCTAGCAACGATTTATTACCTAATGGTCTTAATGGAATTATTCCTAAAAAAACTAAAGTAATGGGGTTAACACATACTGAAGGAATAGTAAACGTTGATTTTTCTAAAGAGCTTTTAAATGTTGAATTAGATAGACAAGAGAAATTATTGGAAGCTGTAACTTTTTCTCTTTTAGACATTGATGGTGTGAATGGGGTAATTATACAAGTAGATGGATCTAATATAAATACTCTGTGGAAAAATAAAAATTTACCAATAATTTTTGATAAAAGTTATGGTATTAATAAAAAATATGACATAAGAAAAACTAAAGATATTCAAAAAGTAGTAATCTATTATATAGAGGAAATAGACAAAGAAAAGTATTATGTTCCTATAACGAAATATATTGATGATAATAGAGAAAAAATAAGTATTATTATTGATGAATTATCTAGTAATTATATTTATGAACCTAATTTAGTTAGTTATTTAAATCAAAATACAGAATTAATTAACTTTGAAATAGACAATGATACTATGATATTGAATTTTAATACAAGTATATTTATGAGTGATAAGGAAATATTAGAAGAAGTTATTTATACAATAAGTTATTCTGTTTTTGATAATTATGAAGTTAAAGAAGTCATTTTTAGAGTTGATAACGAAGAAATTTTAAAAAAAACTTTAAAAAATATTGAATTTGTAAAATAAGTGGTGTATAATCAAATTACTGTTTGGTTATACCTGTCCTGGTAGCTCAGCTGGATAGAGCAATGCCCTTCTAAGGCATCGGTCGGGGGTTCGAATCTCTCCCAGGACACCATTATGAAATGAACTTGGATTAATTTCTAAGTTTTTTTGTTATATTTTTTAAATTTAGGAAATAGTATGTATTAAGTTATTTGGTTGTGTTATAACTGTGCTAATGTGTGGTGGGTGAATTTATGGATAGGTTCAATGTTGCCAAAAAGGCGGGTATAATTGGCATTATAGGAAATGCTTTTTTATTTGTCATTAAAATTATTGTTGCGATATTTAGTAAAAGTCAATCAATGCTTGCTGACTCCGTTAATAGTGCTGGTGATATTTTTGCTTCTTTAATGACTTGGATTGGTAATAAAATATCTAGTGTTCCTAATGACGAAGATCATAATTTTGGTCATGGAAAAGCCGAATATTTATTTTCAATGTTCATTAGTATTTCAATGATGTTAATAGCCATAAAGATGTTATACGATTCAATTTTATCAATTGTACTATCTAATAAATTAAATTTTTCATGGATTTTGATTATTGTGTGTTTAGTTACTGTTATTGTTAAAATCGCATTATTTATATATACCAAGAAAATATATAATGAAACAGGAAACTTACTAATAAAAGCAAATATGGAAGATCATCGTAATGACTGTATTATTACATCTTTTACTACTGTAGCTATAATATTAACTAAATATAATATTTATTGGCTTGACGGAGTTGTAGGTGTTGGAATATCAATATGGATATTTATAGTAGGATTACAATTATTTAGAGATAGTTATAATGTTTTAATGGATTCATCTATTGATAATAAGTCTAAAGATGTTATTTTAGGCCTTATAAAAAATTACCCTGAAATTAAAAGAGTAGGTACTTTGTATTCAATTCCTATAGGATGTAAATATGTTGTAGTTGTCACTGTTTACATGAATGGTAAAATGGCTACTATTAAAAGTCATCGTGTGGCTGACAAATTAGAGAAAAAAATTGTAACTGAAATTGATAAGGTAGAAAAAGTAATTGTTCATGTTGAGCCATTTATTAAATAAAAATGCGTTGATATTATAAAATTAAATGTTATAATATCATTAGGCCGACTTAGCTCAGTTGGTAGAGCAACTCATTCGTAATGAGTAGGTCGTAGGTTCAAGTCCTATAGTCGGCACCATTTTTATTAATATAAATGTTAAGATATAAGTAAGATTTTACCAAAATCATTATATTTTTAGTTTAAAAATCTACTTTTATCGACTACTTTTTGTGTTTTAATTGAATAGTAGTACAATTTAATTAGAATAAGATATAATTAGAGTCGTTTGACTCTTTTATTTTTGAAATTTATGTGAAATTATAGTCGGTTATGAGATTAATTGTAATTTAAAGTGTATAATGAAAATAGTAGTATGAAAGTGTGAATAAATGAATAAAGGTAAAAAATGGTTTAGGGCTCTATTTAAAAGGCGAGTTCAAGTTGTCATGTTATTAATACTACAAATATTATTAATTGCTTTTTTAATAATTAATGGAAGCAATTATTTAATTATAAATATTGGATTAGTAGTTATAAGTATATTAGTTGCGCTTCATGTAGTTGCAAAAGATGATAAGAGTGAATATAAGTTGACATGGGTATTTCTTATTTTACTGTTTCCACTTTTTGGAGGATTGTTTTATTTATTATTTAAGTTTCAATCTTCTACTAGAAAATTTACTAAAAGACTGGATAAATTTAGTGATGAAAATTTAGAACCTAATTATTTTACTAATACTATGTATTGTGATAATCCATTGGTTAGATATCTTACTTGTTATAATAAATTTCCACTATATGATTGCACTAAAACTACGTATTTAGAAAATGGTCAATTGTTTTATGAGAATCTTTTAGAAGAACTAGAAAAAGCTAAGAAATATATATTTTTAGAGTATTATATTATTGCTCAAGGTAAAATGTGGAATAGCATTTTTGAAATATTAAAAAGAAAAGTAGAAGAAGGAGTGAAAGTGAGAATTATATATGATGATATGGGATGTTTATTACTTTTACCAAATAAATTCGACAAATATTTGAAACAATATGGAATAGAATGTGTAGTGTTCAATCCTTTTAGACCACTTTTAGCTACGATACAGAATAATAGGGATCATAGAAAAATAGCAGTAATAGATGGAATGGTTGCATTTACTGGTGGAATAAACTTATCAGATGAATATATAAATCCACATTGTAGACTCGGATGTTGGAAAGATGCTGGAATAAAGTTAGAAGGAAAGGCTGCTTGGACTTTTACTACAATGTTTTTAAAAATGTGGGAAATATCTTGTAATAAAAAAGAAAACTATTATGATTACTTTCCATGGAAAAAGAAGAAATGTAATATTTCAACAGATGGATATGTTCAACCATATGCCGATAGTCCACTCGATGGAGAAAATATAATTGAACATATATATTTATACATAATTAGTCATGCGAAGAAGTATGTATATATAAATACACCATATTTAATTATAGATGATAACATAATGCAAGCTTTAAAAATGGCTGCTAAAAGTGGTGTTGATGTAAGAATTGTTGTCCCTCATAAATGGGATAAAAAGTTAGTTCATTTTACTACTAGATCTTATTATCAAACCTTAATTAAAGCAGGAATTAAAATTTATGAGTATTCCCTTGGATTTATTCATTCAAAAGTAATTGTATCCGATAATAACATTGCAACTGTTGGAACTGCAAATCTAGATTTTAGAAGCTTATATTTGAATTTTGAATGTGGTAGTTGTATTTATGATGCTAAATGTATTATGAATATAAAAAAAGATTTTTTATCAACAGTTGATGTATCTTTAGAAATAACTTTAGAAGATTGTAAGACGAATTATTTTATAAGAAGTTTACAAGCAATTTGTAGATTATTTGCTCCTTTAATGTAAATAGTGAAAGGTGATGGGAAAAATGTTTAATTTTAGAAAAGAAAAAAATAGTAGTATCAATCTATGGGATAAATACTATAAAGATGAATGGAAAAATGTTAGCTTTTTTGAAGGCACTGTATATGAAAAAATTAAAGACGTTGCTTTAAAATATCCTAGTAATTATGCACTAGAATACTTTAAGAAAAAATACACATATAAAGAGATGTTAAAAGAAATAGATAAGGCTGCTGATTCCTTAATAAGAATTGGGGTAAAAGAAAATGATTATGTAACGATATGTATGGTTAATTGTCCAGAAGCTGTATTTAGTTTTTATGCAATTAATAAAATAGGAGCAATTGCAAATATTATTCATCCCTTATCTAGTGAGAATGAAATAAAGCATTATCTTAAAGAAGCTAAATCATCATATCTTTTAGTTAGTGATTTCATTTATTACAAAGTTAAAGATTTAAAACTAAAAAAAGTAATAGTAATTCCCATTTCTAATAGTATGAATTTTGTTACAAAAAGTTTATATAATATTACAACTAAAAAGAAATATAAGGCTAAGGAAATTAGTAAAAATGCTTTGATGTGGAATCAATTCTTAATGCTTAAGAAAGATGTTCAATACATTTTGCCAAGAAAGAATAAAGATGATGTGGCAGTTGTTTTATATAGTGGTGGAACTACTGGTAGTCCTAAAGGAGTAATGCTAACTAATTTATGTTTTTCTTCAATTGCTGAATCGTGTGATCTGATGGTTGATGATACAGAAGAAGGTAACAGTATTTTATCTTACTTACCAATATTTCACGGATTTGGTCTTGCAATATGTATTCATACACCATTATCTATTGGTATGAAATGTATATTAATTCCTAAAATAAATGTTAAAAAAATAAACAAAATTGTTGAAAAAACTAAACCTAATTTCTTACCTGTTATTCCTTCAATACTAGAAGTTATGACAAGAGATAAAAGAGCAAGTAAAAAGGCTTTGTCTAGTGTTTTATGTGTATTGTCTGGTGGAGATTTTCTAAATTATGATTTAAAGACTAAAACAGAAAAATATTTAAAAGATCATGGTGCTAACGCTGTTATAAGAATAGGATATGGATTAACTGAATCAACTGCTGCAACTTGTGTTAGTTTAGTTGAAAACTATGAGAAGGGTAGTATTGGAATTCCATTTCTAAATACTAAATATAAAATAGTTAAAACTAACACTAATATTACTGCTGATTTTGATGAAATAGGTGAGATATGTATTTCTGGCCCTTCTGTTATGAAAGGTTATTTAAATAATCCTGTTGAGACATATAAGACTATAAGAGTACATGATGACGGTATTGCTTGGCTCCATACAGGGGACTTAGGACGTATGGATGAGAATGGTATTTTCTATTTTGAAACAAGACTAAAAAGAATGATTATTTCTAACGGATGTAACATATATCCTAATTATTTGGAAGAAATATATAATAAGCATCCTTTAATAGAAAATTCGATTATTGTTGGAGTACGTGATGAAATAAAGCAACAAGTTGTAAAAGCTATTATTGTATTAAAAAAGAATATAAAACTTACCGAAGAAGTAAAAAATAATATTGTCGAGTATGCTAAGAAAAATATCGTTAAATACGCATTACCTAAAGAATATGAGTATGTTGATGATATACCTAAAACATCAATTGGTAAGGTTGACTATAGAAAACTAGAAAAAGGAAAAGATAAAGAGTAGCAATACTCTTTTTTTGAAAATTACATGAAATTTAGCAATCTTTATTGACAACTGCTAACAAGAGGACTATATTATGTTATGTACATAAAGGAAGGGATATAAATGAAAAAGAAAGAATTTAAAGCTGAGTCTAAAAAACTTATGGACTTAATGATTAATTCTATTTATACAAATAAGGAAATATTTTTAAGAGAAGTTATTTCTAATGCTAGTGATGCAATAGATAAATTACATTACATGTCTTTAACTGATAAAAATATTGATATTGATAAGGATAAATTAGCAATTAATATTAAAATAGATAAAGATAATAGAACATTAATTATTAGTGATAATGGTATTGGTATGACTAGTGAAGAGCTAGAAACTAATTTAGGTACTATTGCCAAGAGCGGTTCGCTAGATTTTAAGAATAATAATGAACATAAAGAAAACATTGATATTATTGGACAATTTGGTGTTGGTTTTTATTCATCATTTATGGTTGCCAACAAGGTAGATGTTATTTCTCGAAAATATGGAACTGATGAAGCTTATAAATGGACATCTAGTGGTGTAGATGGCTATGCTATTACTAAAGATTCTAGAGATAATTATGGTACTTCAGTAGTATTACATATTAAAGAAGATACCGAAGATGATAATTACAGTAAATACTTGGATGAACATGAAATAATCGCACTAGTTAAAAAATATAGTGATTATATTACTTATCCAATTATGATGGAAGTAGAACATAGTCATTTAAAGGAAAAGAAAGATAAAGATGATAAAGATGAGTATGAAAATGTAAGAGAACTAGAAGTAATAAATTCGTTAATTCCAATATGGAAACGTGATAAAAATAAAATTAAAGATGAAGAATATGATACTTTCTATTCTGATAAGTTCTTTGATTATGAAAAACCTTTAGCAAGAATTCATACTAAAGCAGAAGGTACAGTTGAATATAATTCACTTATATATATTCCATCACATGCTCCATTTGATTACTATACAAAAGAGTACGAAAAAGGACTTCAATTATATTCGAATGGAGTTCTTATAATGGAGAAATGTTCAGATTTATTACCTGATTATTATAGCTTTGTAAAAGGTGTTGTTGATACTCCTGATTTAGCACTTAATATATCTCGTGAGACTTTACAACAAAATAGAATTTTAAAAACTATTGCAAATTCAATTGAGACAAAAATTAAAAAAGAACTAGAAGATATGCGTGATAATAGACGTTCTGATTATGAGAAGTTTTATAACAGTTTCGGAATGCAATTAAAATATGGTATCTATAGTAGTTACGGAATGAATAATGATAAATTAAAAGATCTAATCATGTTTACATCATCAAAAGATAATAAGTTAGTAACATTAGATGAATATGTAAAAGATATGAAAGAAGATCAAAAGAGTATTTATTATGCATGTGGTGAGTCGGTTGCTAAAATAAATATGTTACCACAAGTTGAAAGTGTAATAGATAAAGGATATGATGTTTTATACTGTACTGATTACATTGATGAATTTACTATTATGATGTTACAAAATTATAATGGAAAAGAATTCAAAAATGTATGTGGTGATGACTTAGATATAGATACAAAAGAAGAGAAAGAATCATTAAATACTAAGAATAGTGAAGCTAAAGACATGTTTAGTGTAATGATGGAAGCTATTCCAGAAGTGAAAGGAATTAAGTTTACTAACAAATTAAAAAATCATCCAGTATGTTTAAGCAGTGAAGGTGAAGTTTCTGTTGAAATGGAAAAAACAATGAAGAACATGCCTTTTGAGAATAGTGTTAAAGCTAATAAGATTCTAGAAATAAATGAAAATCATGATATTGCTAAGAAACTTAATGATTTATATAAGAAAGATAAAGAACAATTAAAAGAATATGCTAAGATACTTTATGCAGAAGCAAGAATAATTGAAGGATTAACTATTGACAATCCTACTGAGATTAGTAACTTAATCTGTGAATATTTATCTAAATAAAGAACTTCGGTTCTTTTTTTGTTACATTTTTTTCCTTTTTACATAAATTAGAGTAGAGGGGATATTGTGAGTAAAAAATATAAAGTTTATGTTTATGCTATTACTAAGAATGAAGAGAAATTTGTATCACGTTGGGTTGAATCAATGAGTGAAGCTGATGCTATATATGTTTTAGATACTGGTTCTAGTGATGATACTGTAAATAAATTAAAAGAGTTAGGAGTTAATGTAGTTCAAGAAGTAATTGTTCCATGGCGCTTTGATGTAGCAAGGAACAAATCGTTAGAATTAGTACCAAGTGATGCTAGTATATGTGTATGTACTGATTTAGATGAAGTGTTTGAAAAAGGTTGGCGAGAAAAATTAGAACAAAATTGGAAAGATGATACTACTAGAGCAAGTTATAATTATAATTGGAGTTTTGATGAACATGACAATCCAAGTGTCAACTTCTATATAGAAAAAATCCATAGTCGTAATGATTATAAATGGACACATCCAGTACATGAAGTTTTAGAGTATATTGGAAATAAAAAGGAAGAAAAAGTAGTGATAGATAATATTACACTAAATCATTATCCGGATAAAAATAAATCAAGAAGTTCTTATCTACCTTTATTAGAATTGTCGGTTGAAGAAGATCCAACCGATGATAGAAATATGCATTATTTAGGTAGAGAATATATGTATTATGGCAAATGGAATGATGCAATAGATACACTGATAAAGCACTTGTCCTTACCTAAAGCAACGTGGCGTGATGAAAGATGTGCTTCAATGAGATTTATTGCTAGATGTTATATTAATTTAGGTAGATATAATGAAGCAGAAATGTGGCTTGATAAAGCAATAGAAGAAGCACCTTATTTAAGGGATCCTTATATGGAAATGGCACTTTTAAAATATAGATTATCTAATTGGGATGATGTGATTAGTTATTGTAATAAAGCACTTTCTATAGAAAAACATACTAAATCTTATATAAATGAACCTTTTAGTTGGGATTATACGGTATATGATTTATTGTCTATTGCATTTTATTATAAAAAGAATTATCAAGAATCTCTTAAAAATGTCGATATAGCACTTTCGATGAAACCAAACGATGAGCGACTTTTAAAAAACAAGGAAATTATAACTAAAGAAATTAAAATCTAGCAATAGATTTTTTTTATTTATTAAATAAATAAAAAAGGGTATGTTCATATTGAATTTTTTTTGTTATAATTACACTAGGGTATCGTAGAAATACGAAAGAATAAAGGGGCGCTCAATATGAAAAATTTAATAGGTAATGATTGGAGAGATTCCTCTAATTTAAATGTTATAGAGGTAAAAAATCCTGCTACTGGTAGTTTAATCGATACAATTCCTAATTCAACTGTTGATGATGTTGTTTTAACTGTTAACTTGGCCAAGACAGCTCAAGTTAAATGGGAAGCAACACCATTACATGAACGTGCTGAGATACTAGTTAAATTTGCTAAATTATTGAAGGAAGAAAAAGAAGATTTAGCAAATATTTTATCAGAGGAAAGTGGGAAAGCACTAAAGGAATCAATAGAAGAATTAGAATATTTGAGTGAATCAGTATTATTAACGGTAGAGGGAGCTAAACATTTATATGGTACAGCTATTCCTGGTGGAGTTGAAAAATCTTTATCGGACTCTTTACAATTTTCTACTAGAGAGCCACTTGGGGTTGTAGGAGTTATTTTGCCATATAATTTCAGAATGGATTTGTTAGCTCAAAAAATAATTAGTGCATTAATTATGGGAAATGCTGTTATAGTAAAACCTTCTAAGAAAACACCTTTAGCTATTACTAAAATTGTTTATATGTTAAGACAAGCAGGAGTTTATGAAAGTGTTGTTCAAGTAATCCATGGTGATGGTAAAACAGTAGGACAAGCTATAGCAATGCACCCTGATGTTAGTTTAATATCATTTAATGGCTCAACTGCTAATGGTATTAGAGTTATGGGAACATGTGCTAAGAACTTGAGTAAGCCTCTATTAAGTTTAGGTGGAAATAATGCTTTTATCTTATGCAAAGATGCTGATGTTGATTTAGCAGTAGAAGAAGTTGCAAAAAGTAGATTTTACAATGCTGGTCAATTAAATACATCTAATAAAAGATTTATCGTTCACTCTTCATTAAAAGAAGAATTTATTAATAAATTAATAAGAAAAATAGGATCGATCAAACTTGGAATTCCTACTGATAAAGATACTGATTTAGGTTGCTTAATTAGTGAAGCAGCTGCTGAAAAAGTAGAAAAACAAGTAAATGATATGATAAAAGTTGGAGCTAAACTAGTAATTGGTGGTAGAAGAAATGGTGCTTTCTATGAACCAACAATAATATCAGATGTTCATCCTAATATGCCAGTTGCAACTAATTTAGATATTTTAGGACCAGTGGTATCTATTATTGAGTTTGAAAGTTTGAATGATGCTATTAATATAGCTAATTCATCTGCTTATGGTAATGCTACTAGTGTATTTACAAGAAATACTAAGATCGCTATGAAAGTAGCTTCTCTAATAAAGAGCAGTATGGTAGTTATAAACGGTGGTACTCAAAATCAAGTTATGGAAATAACAAGAGATGGATGCAAGTATTCAGGATTAGGTAAAGAGGGTATAAAAGGTTCTTTAGAAGAAATGTCTAAAGTTAAGGCTATAGTGTTAAAGGATGTATTAAACTAGTAATTGCCCTAAACTGATTATTGTAAAAATTATGTCAATGATAAACAAAAGTATCAAAATCCAAGTAATGAATTTTGGTATTTTTTTTATTATTTTGTCCAAGAAAGGCATTAAGATATATATAACTAAAATACTAGCAAGTCCCCAAATTAAACTCATTTTAAGAGAAGCATATTTACCAATATTAAATTTTTGATATGAATAATCCCAAAAGACTCTGCCATATAATTTTTCTATTAGTGTTCCACCAATATATTCTATAGTAGACAAAAAAACAGCAGATAAGATAAATAAAATAACTGGATGAATGTATTTATTAATTTTAAGCTTTTTTAAAACGTTATTTATACCAATAATAACTAATGTTCCTATCCCATATATAGGTGTCCATGGTCCTAACAAAATTCCACTATCAACATGAACATATATAAAATTTTCTATTATGTGGCCTAGAATAGATAAAAGGAAAAATATATTTAAATAATAGTACATGATATTCACCATTATTAATATGTAAAGTAATAAAATAATTATGCAAATTTATTGAATGTTTAAAAAATACTAGATATAATTCTAATAGTATAGGAAGGTGTCTTATGACTAATTTAGAAATAATGGAGAAAGCTGCATCTTTTACAACAGGTGCTTATATGAATGCATATTATAAAGAGGTTAGTTCTGGTAACATAACATATGGTGATTTAGAAAGCCTAGCTACTAAGTATTCTGGTAATGCAATAATAAAAACTCTTTATTCTCCTAGTGGAATGTGTAGTGATTATACCAGACAAGATAATTTAAGATTTGATATGGCAGGTATTGGTGCTGATGGAATAAAGAATGAATTACTTAAAAATGTGGTTAATGTTGCTGTTTATCATAAAATGAATGATGATAGAGCATCTAATGTTTTGGGTGATGTTTATTCCTCTACCTTTACTGATGATCAAACAGCAGTAATGGTTTTTAATAGTATGGTAAATAATGGTGTAGAAAGTGGATATAAACAATTAGAAAATCCTGAAGTTTTAGGAAGTGTAGCTAGAGTTTTTGCTCATTATCGTAGAGAGGGTAAAAAAGAGACACTAGATAATATAGCAACTACTAACAATGCTGCAGTATATTTAAATAATGAATTAGATACATATTATGCTAAATATGGAAGAAATAATGGAACGTATGAAGATCATGGTTCTTATGGTGGAAAATAGTTGAATTTGAAAAAAAAGTGTGTTATATTAGATTTCGTTAAAGCAAGTGCGAAAGACGTAATTAATAAACTACTTTATAGAGAGCTTTGTAAGGTGAAAGAAAGCAAGTAAGAATTAATTAAGATCACTTTCAAGTTGTGATTTATGGATAAGATAAATACGGTTACGCGTTATAGTAAAGAGATAGAATAATATTCTATGAATTAAGGTGGTAACACGGTAATTTCGTCCTTTGGGTGAAGTTATCGTGTTTTTTATTTATAAGGAGGGATAATATGAAATTTAAGGAATTATCAAAAGAAGATGTTCATACTTTTGAAAGCAATATTAGTAAATCTTGGAAAGAAGAAAACGTTTTAGAAAAAAGTATTGAAAAAGGAAAAGATTATTTTGTATTTTATGATGGACCTGCTACTGCAAATGGTATGCCTGGAGTACATCATATTTTAGCAAAATTATTAAAAGATACTTTCTGTAAATATAAAACTATGCAAGGATATAAGGTTTTACGTAAAGTGGGTTGGGATACTCATGGATTACCTGTAGAAGTTCAAGTAGAAAAAGAACTAGGTTTTTCTGGTAAATTAGATATTGAAAAATATGGAATCAAAGAGTTCAATGAAAAATGTCGTGAATCTGTATGGAAAAACGAAGAAGCATTTAGAAGATTTACAGAAGAAATTGGTCAATTTATAGACTTAGAACATCCTTATGTTACATATGATAATAATTATATTGAAACAGAGTGGTGGATATTAAAAAAATTCTTTGATGAAGGATTAATTTATGATGGACTAAAAATATTACCTTATTGTCCTAGATGTGGTACTGGTCTTGCTAGTCATGAAGTAGCACAAGGATATAAAGAAATAAGTGTTAATACTGTTACTGTTCCATTTAAATTAAAGGATGAAGATAATACTTATTTACTTGTATGGACTACTACTCCTTGGACTTTAATGGCAAATGTAGCAGCATGTGTTAATCCAAATGAGAAATATGTTAAATGTTTATCAAAAGGATATAATTTCATTGTTGCTGAAAAACTTGCTCATAAAGTTTTAGGGGATGATTTTGAAGTAGTAGAAGAATACATTGGTAAAGATTTAGAATATAGAGAATATGAACAATTCTTACCTATACTTAAAGTAAATAAAAAAGGATTCTATATTACATGTGCTGATTACGTAACTATGGAAGATGGTACAGGTATAGTCCATATAGCACCAGCTTTCGGACAAGATGACTATGAAGTAGGATTGAAATACGACTTACCTATGTTAAATCCAGTAGATGAACAAGGATGTTATACTGAAGGACCTTGGAAGGGTAGATTAGTAGTAGATCCTGAACTTGAAATAGAAATAATTAAGTATTTAGCTAAAGAAGATAAACTATTCAAGAAACAAAAGATGGAACATAATTATCCACATTGTTGGAGATGTAAAACTCCTCTTGTATATTACTCTAAACCAAGTTTGTATATTAAAACAACAGCATTCAAAGATAAAATTATTGAAGAAAATAATAAGGTTAATTGGTATCCTGAATATGTTGGGGAAAAAAGATTCGGTAACTGGTTAGAAAATATGAACGATTGGGCAATATCAAGAAACAGATATTGGGGTACACCAATCCCATTATGGAGATGTTCATGTGGACATGATGAAATGATTGGTTCTAGAAAAGAATTAGTAGAAAAAGCGGTAGAAAAAATTGATGAATCAATTGAACTTCATAGACCATATGTAGATGATATTCATATTAAATGTCCAGAATGTGGTAAGGAAATGACTAGGGTAAAAGATGTAATTGACTGTTGGTTTGATTCAGGGTCTATGCCTTTTGCTCAATATCATTATCCATTTGAAAATAAAGAATTGTTTGAGCATCAATTCCCAGCTGATTTCATTTCAGAAGGAATAGATCAAACAAGAGGTTGGTTCTATTCACTATTAGTTATTTCAACATTTGTTAAAGGTTGCTCACCATATAAAAATGTTTTAGTAAATGATTTAATTCTAGATAAATATGGTCAAAAAATGCATAAGAGTAAAGGTAATGCTGTTGAACCATTTGGTATTATTGAAAAGTATGGAGCTGATGCTACAAGATTTTATATGTTAAATGCATCACCTGTATGGACACCATTAAAATTCGATGAAGATGGTATAAAAGAAATTCAATCAAAATTCTTTAGTACTTTAAAAAATACTTATACTTTCTTCCAATTATATGCTAATACAGATAATCTAGATCCTAGAGAGTTCCATATTGAGTATAATGATTTAGAAGAGATAGATAAATGGCTATTATCTAAATACAATAGATTAGTAAAATATGTAACTAGTGCTATGGATGAGTATGATTTAAATAAAGCTTGTAAAGCAATAAACTTATTCTTAAATGAAGATTTATCTAACTGGTATATAAGACGTAACAGAAGAAGATTCTGGGCTAGTGAGTTAGATAATAGTAAGAAAGCAGTATACCAAACTACTTATGAAGTATTGATTGGACTATGTAAATTAATCGCTCCAATCGCTCCATTTGTTGTTGAAGAAATATATCGTGATTTAACTGGATGTGAAAGTGTTCACCTAGCAAGTTATCCAGTATGTGATGAAGAGAAGTTTAACTCTTTAGTAGAAGAGAGAATGGATAAGGTACGTGATTTAATATCACTTGGTCGTAATGCTAGAGAAGAAGTTAAAATAAAGGTTCGTCAACCTATAAGTGAAGTAATATTAGATGGTAAAAATGAACAAATCATTAGTGATTTAGTTGATTTAATTAAGGAAGAGTTAAATGTTAAAGAGGTAATATTTGAACAAGACTTAAGTAAATATATGAACTTTAATGTTAAGCCTAATTTTAAAGAAGTAGGTAAGATTCTAGGACCTAAGATTAAAGTATTCCAAGAAGCATTAACTAAGTTAAGTAGTGATGAAGTAAATGAATTAAAAAATGGTAACAGTATTAATATCAATCTTGATGGAGATAACTTTACAGTAGAAGCTAGTATGGTAGATATAAGAGTTGAATCTAAAGAAGGATTTACCGCATCTTACGAAGGAGATAACTTTATCGTATTAGATACTACTTTAACACAAGATTTAATTAATGAAGGTGTTGCAAGAGAATTAATTAGTAAAGTTCAACAATTAAGAAAGAGTAAAGATTTTGATATTTTAGATAGAATTGATATAAGATATGTAGAAAATAGTGAATTTGAAAATGCTATTAAAGATTATATTGATTTTATAAAGAAGGAAACTTTATGTGATGATTTAGTTAAAACAAGTGATATTACTGAAGTAACTAATCTAAATGGATTAGAAGTAAAATTTGATGTTATAAAAAAATAATTTAAATAACTGATGGAGTAATCTATCAGTTTTTTTATTGAACAAATATGAAAGTAGTGGTATTATAAAAAGCACTTTTAACTTTAATGGGGAAGTGATTATTTTGGAATATGTCTCAGTATATGAAGGAATAAAACTACCTGATCCATTGGATCAAGAAACTTTATGTAAGTACTTTTTAAAAATGCGTAATGGTGATGAAACTGCCAAAGATATAATAGCGAAACATAATATTAAACTTGTTATAGGAATGGTATCTTATTATTTTAAGTCTAATAATTGGGATATGGATGAATTAGTATCAACAGGTACAATAGGATTAATGAAAAGTATTGATGCATTTGATCCTAATAAGGGGAATAAATTTAGTACATATGCTTCTGAATGTATAAGGAATGAAATACTAATGTCTTTGAAAAAACAAGTAAAGCGTAGTGAAGATATAAGCTTAGAGGAATCAATTGTTGATGGTGATCATTCATCAGTTAAATTGGGTGATTTATTAATTGCTACTGATGATGATCCAGTTGAAAATTACGAAGAAAAAGAATTATATATGAATGTTAGAAAATATGTAGAAAATCTACCAGATAGAGAACGCCAAATAGTAACAATGATATTTGGGTTTAATAGTGATGAACCAGTAACTCAAAAAGAGATTGCATTATCATTAGGCATGTCTCAATCACAAGTTTCTAGAGTTTTAAAAGCAACTTTAGAACAAGCTAAAAATGATTTTAGTAAAGAATATGGTGGTAGTAATAATGCTAGAAGTCTTGTCAAAAACTCAAAATAGCATTAAGCGTATTGCTAAATATTTATGATTAAAGTATACTAAATTTAGGTGGTGATATAGTGAATACAATTTTACCTGCTGATACATATATCGTTGTTAATAAAACGATTATAGATGATGTTGATAGAAAGTTAGTTACAATGCTATATCAACCAATAATAGGGCATACTGCTACTACATTGTATTTTACATTATTTGATGATCTGTTACGTCATGAAGTTATGAGTGAAGAATTAACTCATCATCATTTGATGGCTACTATGCAGTTAAAATTAGAAGATATTTTAATTGCAAGAGAAAAACTAGAGGCAGTAGGTCTTTTAAAAACGTACTTAAAAAAAGATCATGTTAATAATTTTGTTTATTTATTATATGCACCATTATCAGTTAATGAATTTTTAAATCATCCTATTTTGAATGTTGTTTTATATAATAATTTGGGGAAAAAAGAATATGAAAAGATTGTAAATGTTTTTAAAGTTCCTAAAGTAAATCTTAGGGATTATGAAGATATTACTCAGTCATTTAATAAAGTATTTTCAAGCGTTAGCAGTAATACCTTTATAGGTAATGATAATATAGTAAGTAAGAACAAAGGTAATATTGAAATAACTTCAGGGGTAGATTTTAATTTGTTAATTTCTTCTATTCCTAAAAGTATGGTAAGTGAGAAGTGCTTTAGCGATGAAGTAAAAGATTTAATTAATTCGCTAGCATTTGTTTACAATATAGACGATCTTAATATGCAAGGATTAGTTCGTAATAGTATTAATGAAAAAGGACTTATCGATAAAACTGAACTTAGAAAAAGTGCTAGAAACTTTTATCAATTTGAGCAGGGAGGAAAACTACCAACACTTATTTATAGTAAACAACCAGATTATTTGAAAACTCCTAGTGGTGATACTTCTAATTGGGCTAAACAAGTATATACTTTTGAAAACATAACACCGTATGATTATATAAGAAGTAAATATAAAAATGGTGAACCAACTTTAAGAGAATTGCAAATTATTGAAGATTTGATGGTTAAACAAAAAATGAAACCTGGAGTTGTTAATGTTTTAATTGATTATGTTTTAAAAGTTAATAATCAAAAATTTACTAGAAGTTATGTTGAAACAGTAGCAGCTCAATGGAGTAGGTTGAATATTGAAACTGTCGAAGCAGCTATGCGTACGGCTGAGAAAGAACATAAAAAATTAAAAAAGAAACTAAATAAAGATAAAGAAGATTCACAAAATAAGCATTATAAACCTAAAGAAGAATCGTTACCATCCTGGTTTGATAAGAAAATTGAGAATAAGGAAATGTCTAAAGAAGAAGAAGCTGAATTAGATAATCTATTAAAAGAATTTAGTTAATAATTAAAACTTGACATACCTATTTAGTTCTATTATATATATAGTAGAAGGAGGAAAAAAATGGATAGTGGTAAAAGAAAGTCTTCAGCAGGAATTATAGCAGTTTTAGTAATTATCGTATTAGCTTTAGGAGGTTATATTATCTATGATAAAGTTTTATCTTCACCAAAAGATAATGTAGTTGATAATAATAAAGATAATAAAGATAATAAAGATAACAACGTAGTAGAAGATAAAGAATTAGCTTTAAATGATTATACTGTTGTAAAATTATACAAATATATAAATGGTTATGACCGTTATATAGAAGAATATTTTCACTCTAATGCAGAACTTACTAATAAAACAGTAAGTAACGAGATGAAATTACGTACAGCTTATTTTGCAAATGGTTTTAATAACTATAATTTTTCAACTATAAAAGAACCTACTTCAACATCTCCTAAGACTACAATATTTACAATAAGTGCTGATACTGTATTAGGACAAATAAATGAAATATTTGGTAGTGATAATGGATATTCTCATAATAATGAAGGTATTGGTGGAAGCCTTGGATTAGAATGTGCTACATTAAAGTATAATCAAAGTAACTATGAGTTAAGCGTAGCACCAGGTTGTGGTGATATAACTACTTATGCTTTATACACTAAACTAGTTAAAGCAGTCAAAACAAAAGATTCGATTGTCCTAACTGAAAAGTCATATGTGCTATACAGTGATAGAGTTACTAAAGACCTTACTCAAAATAGTCCAGTAATTGCATCTAATGTTTCTAATCCTAGTGATGAATACTTTGATAAAGGTTCAACTGTAACTTATACGTTTAAGTTAAGCCACAATGGAACTTACTATTTTGATAATAGTAAAATAACTTATTAATATGGAGTTGAAAAACTCCTTTTCTTTTGCTATAATACCTCTTACACATGGAGGTAATTTATGAAAACAATTATGTTTGCAACACCAATTTCATTGGAAGAGGCTGAAAGGTTAAGTTGTTTTGATTATTCTATTGCTTATTTTGATCCGAATAAAAAAAGAAGAAAAAAATTAAAAATTGCCAGTGCTGATTATGATGGTACATTTATGGATTGCGATGCAGTACTAGAAGCTAGCAAATCTGATGCTGTTATGTTTTTGAGACATGTTCCTAGACAAGACATTAAAAATGTAAGAACATCTTTATTAACATTAATAATAAATGATGATAGAGAGATAGAACGTGTTATATCAAATTCAAAATACTACAGTAATGTTCAAACATTCAGCGGTAATGTTTTGGAAAAAAGATTGAAATAAAAAAGATTTTATGTTATTATACTTTTAGAAATCGAAGATTGAGATTAGTAAGTTTTTAATTATTTTATAGAGAATTAGTGGTTGGTGGAAACTAATAATAATATTACTGAATCAACTCATGAGTGAAATAGGGAAATTTAAGTATCTATTTCCGGGATGACCGTTATTTAAATTAAGTCAATTATAGGATGGCACCGTGATTATTCACTCCTATACTTGGCTTTTTTATTTTTTAGGAGGAATATTATGCTTAAGGATTATTTTGATTTAGAAAAATATGAAGAGTTAAAAAACTCGAATGATTTAATTTATAAGGCACTTGAGATTGTATCTACTTTATTTGAATATGATACTGATAAAGGTGGCATGCCATATATGCTTCATATTATATATGTGTATAGACATGTTAATACTAAAGAAGAAAAGGTAATAGCACTTCTACATGATGTACTAGAAGATAAAAAGGTAACAAAAGAAGATTTATTAGACATTGGATTTCCAAAGAAAATTGTTGCTGATGTTGAAATATTAACGAGAGTAAAACCTATAGATTATAATGATTATATTGATAATATCATTAAAAATGGTTCTGTTGAGGCTTTAAACGTAAAACTTGCGGATCTTGAAAATAATATGGATTTATCGAGAATAAAAAATCCTACTATTAAAGATTTTGAAAGAATTCAGAAAAGATATATTCCAACTCATGCTAAGATAATGGATAAATTAAAAAGTAATTCATAATGAGGTAAAAATGGATAACATATGGTTAAAGATGTTAGAGTTGGATGATGATAGACAGTATTGTGATTTGCTAATAGAACTTGCTAATTATGAAAATGCTTTTGCTAGACCTGTTCCAAAAGATTTTGGGTATGAGGATTTTGAATTTTTCAAAAAAGCAAGAGTAGCAATGGTTACTGGTGAAGTTTTTAGTAGGAAAGTTGTTCCTGTTAATACATATTGGGTGATGTCTGATAGTACTCCTATTGGATACGCTACTTTAAAGCATGAAGCAGCTTATGATAAGCCTGGAGGACATATTGGATGCTGTTTGAAAAAAGAATACCAAAATCAAGGAATAGGAACAATAGTATCTGATATTTTATCTAGTATAGCATACCATGATTTAGGAATAACAGAATTGGTTTATTCGTCTAAAAACGAAAATACTCAAAGTCAAAAATCAGTTGATAAAATAGGTGGTACATTAGTTGCTGTTAATAACGGATATCACTTTTACAAGGTAGATTTAGAAAAGAGATTTAATAATGAAAGAAGGGTAATTAAATGATAGATATTAAACTTATAAGAGAAAATAAAGAATTAGCAAAAGAAAATATTAAAAAGAAATTTCAAGATGAAAAACTACATTTAGTAGATGAAGTTTATGAAATGGATAAAAAAGTAAGAGATGTTCAAACTAGAGTAGATAGTTTAAAAGCCGAAAAGAACAAGTTGAGTGGCGAAATTGGCAAATTAATGAAAGATAAGATGATTGATGAAGCAAGTAAGATTAAAGATAAAATAGCTGAAATGTCTAATGAGATTGCGACTCTTGAAGAAGAATTTGTAAAATTAGGTAAAGAAATAAAAGAACGTATGTTAGTAATACCAAATATCATGGATAGTTCTGTTCCAATTGGTAAGGATGATTCATGTAATGTTGAAGTACAAAAATTTGGTGAACCAACAGTTCCTAGTTATGAGATACCATACCACGCTGATATCATTAATAATTTAAAAGGTATGGATAAGGAAGCAGCAGGACGTACCAGTGGAGAAGGTTTCTATTTCCTATTGGGGGATATTGCAAGGCTTCATGAAGCTATGTTAGCGTGTGCTAGAGATTATATGATAGATAATGGATTTACTTATGCTATTCCTCCATTTATGATTCATAGTGATGTTGTAACTGGTGTTATGTCTTTTCCTGAAATGGAAGCTATGATGTATAAAATAGAAGGTGAAGATCTATACTTAATTGGTACAAGTGAACATTCTATGATTGGTAAGTTTAAAGACCAAATAATTAAACGTGAAGAATTACCAATAAGCATGACTTCTTATTCTCCTTGTTTTAGAAAAGAAGGAGGTTCTCATGGACTAGAAGAACGTGGGCTTTACCGTGTTCATCAATTTGAAAAACAAGAAATGATTGTAATATGTGAACCAGAAGATTCTATGAAATGGTATGAAAAAATGTGGAAATTAACAGTTGACTTATTTAGAAGTTGGAATATTCCGGTAAGACAATTAGAGTGCTGCAGTGGTGATTTAGCTGATTTAAAAGTTAAATCTTGTGATATTGAAGCATGGAGTCCTCGTCAACAAAAATATTTTGAAGTTGGTAGTTGTTCTACTTTAGGCGATGCTCAAGCAAGACGTTTAGGAATAAGAACTAAAGGAGAAAAAGGGACATATTACTTACACACTTTAAATAACACAGTAGTTGCAACACCTAGAGGATTAATTGCATTACTAGAGAATAATTACAATGAAGATGGAAGCGTTACTATTCCAGAAGTATTAAGACCATACATGGGTGGTAAGGATAAAATCGTTCCACAAAAATAAAGAGCTTGCGCTCTTTTTTTTCTATATTTATCGTGGTATAATGATAATGAGGTGGTACTATGAAGGAACTAACTGAAAAAGAAATAGCAGAAAAATTAGATAAAATGCGTGAAAAAGCTATTTTAGAATTACATGAATGGGATTCAACTAAGGGAAAAGGTTTTATAATCAATCCTGATGGTACTATTTATGATTATAATTGGTTTTTGGGTTTTAACAGCAAAACAAATAATTTTGGAATGTGTACTTCTCTTGAAATGCGAAACATAAAAGCTGATTGTGATAAAATTAAGAATTATTTACAAGATGATTTGATGATTTTTGATATGGAATACGATACTAATTTTCATCAAGATGGTGGATGTGATATAATTGTTAAATTTGATGATAAAAATAAGTATTCTAATAATATTAAATTGTTCAAAAGAATATCTAAAGAAATAGATAAAATGTTTAAATAGGAGGATTTATAATGAAGATATTAGTAACTGGTGGATGTGGCTATATTGGTAGCCATACATGCGTTGAATTATTAAATGGAGGATATGAAGTAGTAGTAGTAGATAATTTTTCTAACTCTAAAAAAGATGTGGTAGACAAAATAAAAGAAATTACACATAAAGATTTTACCTTTTATGAAGGGGATGTATGTGATAAAGAATTAATGGAGAAAATCTTTTCTTCAGAAAAAATAGATGCAGTTATTCATTTTGCAGGATACAAAGCAGTAGGTGAGTCTGTTAAAAAACCACTTATGTACTATCGTAATAACTTAGATTCGACTTTAACACTATGTGAAGTAATGAGTGAACATAATGTTAAGAAGTTGGTATTCTCTAGTAGTGCTACAGTATATGGTAGTCCTAAAAGTTTACCTATAAAAGAAGATTTTCCGTTATCAACTACAAATCCATATGGTTCAACTAAATTAATGATAGAAGGAATTTTAAAAGATTTATATATATCTGATAATGAATGGAGTATTGCAGTATTAAGATACTTTAACCCAATAGGTGCTCATGAGTCTGGGTTAATTGGTGAAAATCCTAACGATATACCAAATAACTTGATGCCATATATAGTAAAAGTTGCAATTGGGGAGTTGGAATGTTTGAATATTTTTGGTGATGATTATGATACTAAAGATGGTACAGGTGTTAGAGATTATATTCATGTTGTTGATTTGAGTAAAGGACATTTAAAAGCAATCGAAAAAATTAAAAACAGTAAAGGAATTGATTATTATAATCTAGGTACAGGAAATGGGTATAGTGTACTTGAAATAGTAAAAAATTTCTCTAAAATAAATAATGTTAAAGTAAACTATAAAATAACTGAACGTCGTCCTGGAGATATTGCTGCATGTTATGCTGACCCTAGTTACGCTAAAGAACAACTTGGATGGGAAGCGGAAAAGGGTATTGAAGATATGTGCAAAGATGCATATAACTTTGTAATGAAGAACAAATAATATGGAAGAAATTAAAGCAAGTAGAATTAATGGGCGACTTGATTTAGATGAATATTTTAGTCAAAGAGGAGTGCCTAATTGTGTAGATCTAGAAGAATTAGCAAGCAAAGGATTAATAGAACCAGAAATATCAGGAATATGTGATAAATTTTGGATATTATCTAGTGATAATAACGAACGTATTGCATTATTTAAAGTATCAGAAGCAAACTCTTATGCTGATTATGCTGAACTTTTAGCTGAGGAAATGGCTAAAGTTATGGAAATAAAAACCGCACATTATGATTTGGCAACGTTTAATGGAATGAATGGAGTTATAAGTTATAATTTCTTAGATGAGTATGATTCCATATATCATGGTACGGATATTATATTAGATTATTATGATGAAAAAATAGAGGATAGTGCAGAGCTTTTATCGATGTATGGCTTAACTAGTAAAGATTTAATTGATGATGTTTGCCTTAAATTAAATAACTTAGAAGATATATGGTCAATTATAGAACATAAATATAAAGATTATAATAATAAAAGTGGAATCGTTAAACGCGTTATGGACGGATTAGTTGACAAATTAATTTTTGATGTTTTGACTAATAATGTTGATGACCATTCAGAGAATTGGGGTATTATTGATACTGATTCTGGAAAATATCTAGCCCCAATGTATGATAATAGTAGAATTTTAGGACTTTATAAAAATGTTGTTGTAGAAAAGGCATTAAGGCAAAAGCAAGACGAGGAGTCACCTTTATATTTGACTGTTGATAATTCTAGTGATAAATATCCAGCGGAAGTATTAGATAAATTTTTACGTATTTCTAGTAGTGAATACGTTGATTTAGTAAAAGAAAAAATATCTTTGTTACAGGAACACGTATGTGAAATTCCAGAAATGGTTGAAGCACGTACTGGTGTACAAATGAGTGATTTCTTAAAAAGATATTTTAATGAGTCTATCGCAAACAATTTAGAAACTGCTAGTACAATAGTAGATAAATATGATAGAAAACGTGCTAAATAATTGACACTTTGTAAAGATTACTTTACAGGTGTTCTTTTTTTTAGAATAATAAAGTGCTATACTTAAATTATAAAAAATAGGAGGTTATATGTATTCAAAAGAAGTAGAGGACATGTGTACTGTGAATAAAGGTGCTAATCATGGACCAGCTCCTATACCTGAAGAAGGAAAGTTTGTTGAGGCTAAAGAAATAAAAGATATTTCTGGACTTACTCATGGTATAGGTTGGTGTGCGCCACAACAAGGTGCTTGTAAATTGACACTTAATATTAAAAATGGAATTATAGAGGAAGCTTTAGTAGAAACAGTAGGTTGTTCAGGAATGACTCATTCAGCTGCTATGGCTTCAGAAATATTAGTAGGTAAAACATTGCTTGAAGCATTAAATACTGACTTAGTTTGTGATGCTATTAATACTGCAATGAGAGAATTGTTCTTACAAATAGTCTATGGTAGAAGTCAATCGGCTTTCTCAGAGGGGGGGTTACTAGTAGGAGCAGGACTTGAAGATTTAGGTAAAGGACATCGTAGTCAAGTTGGTACTTGTTACAGTACTAAATTAAAAGGTCCTAGATATCTAGAATTATCTGAAGGATATATTACAGAAATAGGATTAGATGAAAATAATGAAATCATTGGATATAAGTATGTTAACTTAGGTAAGATGATGGATAATATAAAAAAGAAAATGGAGCCGCTAGAAGCAATTGAAAAAGCTAGTGGTAAATATGGAAGATTCGATGAAGCAGTAAAAGTAATCGATCCAAGGGAGGAGTAGTTATGGCATTATTTGAAAATTATGATAGAAGAATTAAACAAATAGAAGCTACTCTAAATAAGCATGGAATTGCTACTATAGAAGATGCTAAAAAAATATGTGAGGAAAAAGGTATCGATGTTTTTGAAATAGTAAGAGGTATTCAACCAATTTGTTTTGATAATGCTTGTTGGGCATATACGGTAGGTGCTGCTATTGCAATAAAAGAAAATGCTAAAACAGCAGCAGAAGCAAGTAAGTATATCGGAGAAGGTTTACAATCTTTTTGTATCCCAGGAAGTGTTGCTGATGAGAGAAAAGTTGGATTAGGTCATGGTAATTTAGGTGCTATGTTATTAAGTGAAGATACAGAGTGCTTTGCATTCTTAGCAGGACATGAATCTTTTGCAGCAGCAGAAGGAGCTATAGGTATTGCAAAATCTGCTAATAAAGTAAGACAAAAACCATTAAGAGTAATACTTAATGGATTAGGTAAAGATGCTGCTCAAATAATTTCTAGAATAAATGGATTTACTTTTGTAGAGACTGAATATGATTTTGCAACTTCTACTTTAAAAATAGTTAGTGAGAAAGCTTATTCTAATGGTGAGCGAAGTAAAGTAAAATGTTATGGAGCTAATGATGTAAGAGAAGGCGTTGCTATAATGCATCATGAAAATGTTGATGTATCTATTACAGGCAATTCAACTAATCCTACAAGATTCCAACATCCAGTAGCAGGTACTTATAAAAAAGAAAGATTGGAGCAAGGTAAAAAGTATTTTTCAGTAGCAAGTGGTGGAGGAACTGGTAGAACACTTCATCCTGATAATATGGCTGCTGGACCTTCTAGTTATGGTATGACAGATACAATGGGTAGAATGCATAGTGATGCTCAATTTGCTGGTTCTTCTTCAGTCCCTGCTCATGTAGAAATGATGGGATTAATAGGAATGGGGAATAATCCAATGGTTGGTGCTACTGTAGCAGTAAGTGTAAAAGTATTTGAAACTTTAAATAAATAAAAATGGTCGTATGACCATTTTTTTTATTTGTTATTTAGTTGTTTATCAATTCCAAATTTTATTCGTTTTACTAGTTGCTGATTACAAGGGGAAATGCGCTCTTCATTAATAGATACATTAATTCCTTCATTTAATGCATTTTCTATTCTAACATAGTTTAATAATCTTTCCATATTATTGCTATGACTGTTTCCTAAGGTGTGTAATAATAAACCTGTTAATTGAACTCTATCTAAGTCGCAGTCTTGGATGTTTTTACAAGATAAAAGCCTTCTTAACTTAACTAGACAATCTTTTTCTTCACTAAAATAGCTTGAAAAAGAAGTAACTGTAGTTTGATCATATGAATCTTGTTGAAACTTTAATATAGGAAAAGTGATTAATTTCATGTGATTAATAGACGTTATTAATTCTCTTCTCAGATGTAGAATATATCTTTTTGCTTGTCTGTCTCCACAAATTACTATACTCTTATTTGTAAATATTTCCCACACTTTATCATCTGTAGTTTTTAAATATTCAACAGAATCTTTAATTATTTGTTCCATAAATTTTCCTCGTTTCTTGGCTTATTATTATATATTTGGTAAATTAAATAATCAATACTAATTTATTGAATAATATTAACTTATCTTTTTCATTATAAAATGGGAGGGATGAATAATTATGGCACGTCACAAAGTTGAAATTAGTGGCGTGAATACAGCAAATATCAAAGTATTAACAAGTGAAGAAATGGAGGACTTATTTAAAAAATTACAAAATGGTGATGAATCAGCAAGAAGTGAATTAGTAAATGGAAACTTAAAATTAGTTTTATCTATTTTAAAGAAATTTTCTAAAAAAGACGAAAATATGGATGATTTATTCCAAATAGGTTGTATAGGTTTATTAAAAGCAATAGATAATTTTGACTTATCTTATGGAGTTAAGTTTTCAACTTATTGTGTTCCAATGATCCAAGGAGAAGTAAGAAGATATTTAAGAGATAATAGTAGTATAAGGGTTAGTAGATCTCTAAAGGATTTAGCATATAAATCTTTAAAAGTAAAAGATGAATTTATCTTAGAAAAAGGAATTGATCCAACTACTGATGAGATTGCTAATATTTTGGGTGTTTCTAATTATGAAGTTATTAATGCATTAGATTCGTTAAGGGATCCAGTTAGTATCTTTGAACCAATTTATTCTGATGGAGGAGACACTATTTATTTATGTGATCAAATAGAAGATAAAACAGTAAAAAATAATGACTTAGATATTAAATTATCAATTAATGATGCTATAAATAGTTTAGAAGAACGTGAGAAGTTTATTCTTGATCAAAGATTTGTTGTAGGAAAAACTCAAATGGAAATAGCAAGTGAATTAGGTATTAGTCAAGCTCAAATATCTAGAATAGAGAAAAATGCAATTGAAAGTTTAAGAACTACTTTGAAATAATGTTATGGATTTTTTCTTATCTTATGTGTATAATTAAAATGTAAACATAAGAGGTGAAAAATGAAAGTTTTATTATATACAGAAGGACTTGAACATATTGGTAAAAGTGGTTTAGGAAAAGCTATTAAGCATCAAATGAAAGCATTAGATTATGTAGGTGTTAGTTATACACTTGATCCAGATGATGATTATGATATAGTTCACATTAATACATATGGGCCAAAATCTTTTGCACTAGCTCAAGCATCTAAGAAAAATGGTAAAAAAGTAGTATACCACGCACATTCTACAGAAGAGGATTTCAGAAATAGTTTCGTTTTATCAAATCAAATTGCACCAATATTTAAAAAATGGATTGTTACTTGTTACAAATTAGGAGATCATATTATAACTCCAACACCATATTCTAAAAAGTTATTGGATGGTTATCATATGCATAGAGATATTACTGCTATATCTAATGGTATTGAAATAGAAAGATTTGTAACTGATAAAAAATTAGGAGATATTTTTAGAAAAACATATGGATATAAAAAGAATGATAAAGTAGTAATGGGAATCGGGTTATATTTAGAAAGAAAAGGTATATTAGACTTCGTAGAACTTGCAAAAAGATTACCACAATATAAATTTATTTGGTTTGGTTTTACTCCTTTATATACAGTTCCTGATAAGATTAGAAAAGCAGTTAAGACTGAGCTTTCAAATTTAACTTTTGCTGGATATGTTGAACAAGAAATGATTATAAATGCTATGAATGGAGCAGATTTATATATATTCCCAACACTAGAAGAGACTGAGGGTATTCCAATACTAGAAGCATGTGCTTGTAAAGAAAAAGCATTAATTAGAGATATTCCAGTTTTTGATGAATGGTTAGAAGATGGAGTTAATGTATATAAAGCAAAAGATGTAGATGAGTTTGAAAAGAAAATTGTTGATATTTTAGAAGGGAAGTTACCTGATTTAACTGAAGAAGGTTATAAAGTAGCTTGTTCAAGGGATTTAAGAATTATTGGTAAACAATTGAAGGAAGTTTATGAAAAAGTCTTAGAAAATCCTGCAATAGATAAGAAGGAAAGTAGAAAAAGAGATAAAGAATTCCGTAATAAGCAAAGGGAAGATAGAAAAAAACTAAAAGAAACAATAAAAAAATAATGACTAGAAATAGTCATTTTTTTATTGCCAAATCCCTAGGGGGGGGGGGTATAATAATTATAGATAAATATAATTCGGAGTGAGAAGGATGGAAAAGAAGTATATGAAAGCCAAAAAGATTATAGTTATAACGATGTGTACCTTAATATGTATAATGGCAATAGGATATGCAGCGTTTGCAACTAATTTAACAATAACAGGAACATCAAATATAGGGTCAACTTGGAAAGTAGAATTTACTAATATTGAGGAAGTATCAAAAACAAGTGGAGTAACAATAAAAAACGTACCAACAGCAACAGGAACAACAGCAACTTTTAATGTAGATTTAACAAGTCCAGGAGACAATATAGTCTACAAAATAACAGTAGCAAATAATGGAACATTAAATGCAGTAATAGATGATATAACAGCAAGTGAAACCGGAAGTGATGCAATAAATTTTGAAATAATAGGGATAAAGAAAGGAGATAAATTAGCAAGTAAAACAACAACAACATTTGATGTAACAATATCATATGATAACAATGTAACAAGCCAACCTAATTTAATAGATAGTACATTAACAATAAATATTAATTATGTACAAGATACAGGACAAACGATAGTAACAGATGATACTATAATAGTACCAACAAGACTAGCAGCAAAAATATTGAAAGACAATGAAGCACAAGCGGATACAAGTATAGATTTTTCTAAGATAAGTAGTGATACAAATGGTAAAGGATTATATTATACAAGTACCAATACCGAAGATAATAAAGTAACATATTATTTTAGAGGCGCAGTAGAAAACAACTATGTAACATTCGCAGGATTTACATGGAGAATAATAAGAATAAATGAAGATGGTTCAATAAGATTAATAAAACAAGATTCGATAGGAGATAGTGCATTTAATATAAACGTATTTGACAATGCATATGTAGGATATATGTATGGAATGGCTGGAGCTTCAACATATGAAGAGACACATGCAAATACTAATTCGAGTACAATAAAGACTTTTATAGATGAATGGTATCAAAATAATTTAATAAGTTATTCAAGTTATTTAGCTGATTTTGGATTCTGTGGTGATAGGAGTATAACCGATGGTTGGGAATTTGATGACTATGATTCTGAGATAGATACTCTATATTCAGCATACACTAGATTAGCAGAAAACAAAACTCCACAGTTCAAATGTCCTCAAGCAAACGATTTATATACAACCAAGACGAGTAATAAAGGTAACAAAGCTCTAGATTATCCAATAGGATTAATAACAGCGGATGAAGTAACATATGCAGGGGCTAGTTATCCGAAAGATAACAATAATTTATATTTAGCATCATTGGTTCAAATTAATTCTTGGACAATGACTCCATTTAATTATTATGGCGGTGTTACTTTATATTTTTGGTCTTGTAATGGTTATTTAGGTGATGATGCTGTTGATCCTGGAAATGAGGTAAACCCTGTAATAAATCTAAAATCAACAATAGAAATTACAACTGGCGATGGAACTGTTGATAATCCATATGTAATTAAAACTAATTAAAGAAGATGATTAATAATATTTCATCTTCTTTTCTTTGGTATTATAAATATTTAAAAGTAATCCAGTTAATATCATATAAGATAATAAACTACTTCCACCATAACTTATAAAAGGTAGAGTAATACCTGTTATAGGTAACATTCCTATAGTCATACCTATATTTTGTATTTGCTGATATAAAAAAATGCTTAAAATACCTACAGTTATATACTTATCTATTCTATTTACAGTAACTTTTCCTAGTTTAGTAATATTAATATCAAATATAAAAATGACAATTATTAGAAAGAGTGAACCAATTAATCCAAAATTGGAAGCATATACCGAAAATATAAAATCAGTTCCGGCTTCTGGAAAATATAGAGGAGTTTTATTAAAACCGTGTCCTGTTATATAACTAGAACCTATAGCAGCTAGTGAGTTTTCTAATTGCATTCCACTACCAATTTTCCAATTAATAATTCGATCCATTCGATAGAAAAAATTACTACCAAAAATACTAATAAATAAATCTTGTTTTAAAAAGTATAAATAGAAAAATATGCCACCGATTATAGAAATAATAATAGCTAATAATAAATACCAAAAAAGGCTTATACCGCTTATAAATAACATACTTAATGTAATAATAAAATAAATTATTACTGCACCTGTATCTGGTTCTAAAAACGTTAAAACACTAGGAATCATTACTATAAAAAATACTTTAATTAATAAAACAAATTCATCTTTTAACTTTGGCTTTTTATTATTCAAGTGAAAACTATCTAAAGTTTTAGCTAATATTAAAATAAGAGATATTTTCATGAATTCACTAGGTTGAATACTACCAATACCTTTTATTATGTACCAACATTTACTACCGTTAATATCTGGTGCTACAAAAAGTAGTCCAGCTAATAAAATTACGTTAATTAAATATATATACCAAGCATATTTATAGAAAAAGTTATTCTTGGTTTTGATAATAATTATTATTACTATTATACCTATTAGATACCATAAGCTTTGTTTTAGTGCCAGATTACCTAAAGTAGGTGATAAATACATTGATGCAGAGTATATAGATATTACACTTATTATAAAAAATATTGATATACATATAACAGTTGTCTTATCTAATTTGAATTTTCTTTTCATTATATCACCAATATTATTATGGAATTTTTTAGTAATTTTTATTTACTTCATACATAAAATATTTATAGAAAGAGTGATGTTATGAGTAAGGATTTACCTTCTATTTTTAAAAATACTCCTAATAGAAAAATTAACAATAATAAAAACGTATACTATTCCAAGTATGGCAATTTAATAGAACCAGTAAGAAATGATGAATCTATTATAGAAGATAATAGTTTAAATGGTACAGTAAATAATATGCTTAAGAATAGACAATTTGTATTTAATGTACCAGTGGAAATAAAAACAAAAGATGGAATATTTAATTCTAGTATAGTAAGTAAAGTAGGAGATCACTTATTAACTAGTGATGGTAAAACTATAATAATAGAAGATATTTTATCTATAAAACTAAGGAGTATTTAAGCAACTTATGTTGCTTTTTTTTTAGAAAAAAAGACCATAGGTCTTTTATACTCCACTTATGTATGTATCACCTAAACATTTTATTGCACCAATACATTTTAAGTTAATAGTGAAATAATCATTAGTAGCTACATAAGGATAGGTTTCTTGCTCTTCAGTATTAGGATTTGGTGCTAATACTCTAAATGTTGCACAATTATCATCTAAGTTTTCAATTCTAAATACTGTACTTGTTCCTGGTGTTCCATTTAATGTATAAGGCATTGTCCATAATGTGTTATTGCAACAACTGTACAATGAAATAGGTCTTGTATTTAAACATACATTATTTAAAATAGGTCCTAGGAAAGGTTTACTACATCCATTTTCTACATCACATACTTCTCCTTTTTGTTGAAGCATAAGAATTAGTTCTAGTGTTTTGATAAAAGAACAAGAGCATTCATTATTGTTTCCACACATTTTTTCTTCCCCCTTTCTTATAAATCAACTATAGTATCGCCTAAGCATTTTATTGCACATACGCATCCTAAATTAATAGTAGCTGTATTTCTAGTAGTTATATATGGCCTAGTTGTATCTGTTGTATCTGGATTTGCAATAAGAATAGATACTACTACACATCCGTCATCAACTTTTTCAATTCTAAATATGCTGCTTCTACCAGTACTTGCTTCACCATTTATAGTTGTAGAATAATCAAGTTCTATTAAATTATTGTTACATCCATAGAAAGTTATAGGTCTAGTGTTTAAGCATAGAGTAGGTACTTCTACTCCTAAAAATGGTCTATTACATGTATTATCAAAACATTCATCTTTTTCAGCACTGCGTTGTAAAAGATCGATTATTTTTAATGTTTTAGTAAAACAACAACAATTTTCACCCATCTAATCAACTCCTTTTTATCTTTTTCTATTATAAGATATTCAACTCTTCTTATCTGGTGTCGTGTTAATACCTATAATTCATAATATTCTAATTAATAATTAATAATGATGATGTTTGTAAATTAGATTAAATAAATTTACTTTTTTAATATTTTTTGTTATTATTATAGTAATAGAATAGAGGGATTGTAATATGAAGAAGTATTTAATTATTATGTCGTTTTTATTTTTAATTTTACCAGGAAGTGTTTATGCATCTAGTTTGAAATTAAATTGTGATAGTACTAATGTAGCGGGGAATGTATTATCTTGTGGTATGTCACTTACACTTGATGAAGATGTTACTTATAATAAATTGGAAGCAGTTATTAAAGTAGATAATTCTTCAAGTATAACTTTTGAAGCAAAAAATGGTGTTGATGCTACTATTAATAATAATAATCTTGTTATTAATGGTGCTAATGTTACTGATTTTGGTAGTTTAAAAATAAAGTTTCCTAGTGAGGCTTCTGGTAGTAAAAATATAACGGTATCAGCATTAAAACTTTATAATGATGATAATTTAGTGGCGTCTTTAGATGATGCTGTTAGTAAAGTTAATGTAAAGTCTAGTGTTAATACATTAAAATCTTTAAGTGTTAGTAATTGCGATAATTGTACGATGAGTCCTTCATTTAAAAGTAATACAACTGTTTATATTGTATATACTAAATCTAATAAAATTACTATATCAGCAAGTGCTAATGGTAGTGCTAAAGTAATAGGCGCAGGTACTAAGAATTTAACTAAAGATAGTGAAACTTTTAAAATAACAGTTACTTCAGAATCTGGTAGTTCAAAAGTATATAAAGTAATTGTAAACAAAGAGAAAAGCAATGATATTTCATTAGCTAGTTTAACTATAGATAAAGGAACATTATCTCCTACGTTTTCTAGAAGTGTAACTAGTTATTCTGCTGTGGTTGATAGTGATAAAGTAGTTATAAAAGCAACTGCAAGTGATACTAGTGCTAGTGTATCTGGTACAGGTGAAAAATCATTAGAATATGGAAGAAATGAATTTACTGTTACTGTAACTGGTAATAATGGAAATACTAAAAATTACTTAATTACAATTTCTAGACCAGATACAAGAAATGCCAATGCTTATTTAAAATCGTTAACTATAGATGGTAAAGATATAGAATTCGAAAAAGATATTGTTGAATATGAGTACAAAGTTGGTAAGAATGTTGATAGTCTTGATATAAAAGCAGTACCTGAACTTGAATCTTCAAAAGTAGAAATATCTGGTAATGAAAAATTTCAATTGGGTAAGAATACTGTAACTATAACAGTAAAAGCAGAAGATAATAGTGAAAAAGTTTATAAAATTATTGTCATAAAAGAGGAGAACGTTTCAGACGATCTTTATTTGGATAATTTAAAAATTAAAGGATATGACATTAATTTTGATAAAGAAAAATTTGAATATACTTTGAAAATAAAAAACGAAAAGGAACTTGATATTATAGCTTTTGCCAGTAATGGGTACAAAACTGAAATTGTTGGTAATGAAAGTTTAAAAGATGGCAGTATAATTAAAATAATTGTTAGTGATGAAGATGGAAATAGTAATATTTATAAAATAAAGATAGAAATGGATAATAACGAAGTATCATCTAGTAGTAGTGATGGTATTAACTATATTCCTTATATTATGACTAGTTTATTAGTTATATTGTTTATACTAGATTTAATACAAGTTATAAAAAGATTGCGTAATAAATAGATTTGGAAAAAACTATATATTATAGTATAATGATTGTGGTGAAGAAAAATGAAAGTTGAATACATAATTATTTTAGTAGTAGTGTTCATAATTCTTTTAGCTATATTAAAGGCTGGAAAAAAAGATGCACATTTACAATTAAACAAGTTAGTAGATTATCTTGGAGGTAAAGATAATATATTAGCTACTGAAGTTAATTTGTCTAGATTTAAAGTTACTTTAAAGGATATATCAATAGTAGATAAAGAAGCTATTCAAAAATTGGGTGCTAAAGGTATAGTTGAAATTGATAATCAGTTAAAAATAATATTAGGACCTAATTCAAAACAATTAAAAAAATATATTGATGATTTAAAATAAAATAATATATTTAGACAAAATTCGACAAATTTCGACAAAATAATCTCATATAATGTAAAAAGAAAGAAGGCATTATATGAGGTTTTTTGATGGTTTTGTATTAAATACAATTTTACTTTTATTTCCACTTTTTATATATCTTATTTTTATAGTTTATAAAAGTGATGAGAATAAAAATACAATCAATAATTATTTTGATGTTGCATTATTATTATCTTTATTTTTATTAACTAAGTTTGGATATTTTAAAAGTGACTGTTATGTATCTGTTTTGATAAACATTCCACTTTTATTTGCATATTTAAAAGGTAGACGTATAACAGCAGTAGTTATTTCTATTATTTTAGTTATTTATTCTATAATTATGTTTGGTTATAATCCTTGGATAGTTATTTTTGAGTATGTAGCATATTTTGCTATATATGTAATTTCTAATAATAAATCTATTACTTCAAGATATATAATTAATAGTTTTACTATAATTAAAAGTTTTGTTTTATCATTTCTAACATTTTGTTTTATAGGTCCTAACAATACTCTTGTCATTAATTTATTAAGTATAATTATAACAGTAGCAATATTTTATATGACTAGTATTGGTTATTATTATTTAATTCAAAAAATAGAAGATTTTATTACTTTAAATGGTGCTATAAAAGAATTGGAAAAAGAAAAAACAATAAGGAACTCTTTATTTAAAATAACTCATGAAATAAAAAATCCTATAGCAGTATGTAAAGGATATTTAGATATGATAGATCTTAATAATAAAGATAAAATTAACAAATATATTCCAATAGTTAAAAGTGAGATCAATCGAACATTATCACTTATGGATGACTATTTAGATTATTCTAAAATAAAGATTGAAAAGGATATCATAGATATAATTATGCTTTTGGAAGAATTAGTAAGATCTATTGAAGGTTTACTTAAAGATAATGATATATCGATGACACTTGACATAATAGATGATGAAGTTTATATGATGGCTGACTATAATAGGTTGAAGCAAGTATTTATTAATATTATAAAAAATAGTATTGAAGCAAAAATGGAAGATCAAAAATTAGTTATATCTATTAAAACAGAACTTCTTGATAATAAAATAAGAATTATTATTAGTGATAATGGAATAGGTATGACTAGTGAAGAATTAGAACATTTAGGTGAAGCTTTTTATACTACAAAATCTCATGGTACAGGAATAGGAGTTAATTTATCAAGAGATATAATTGAAAGACATAAAGGCACCTTAAAATATTCTTCTTTAAAGTACTCTGGTACTGATGTTATTATAGAGTTACCAATAGATAAAGAGTTGAATTTAGTGTAATTTGACATTTATTATCGATTATGTTATAATAACAAACATCTTTAAGGGGGAATATTAAAATGTCAAAAATTAATAATTTTAAAGCTGATTTTTCAAGAATATTAGAAGAAGATTATCAATTAACAAGAGAAGAAATTGGTGATTTCTGGGAAGATAAAAAACAAGAACGTAAATATAACAATACAAAATATTTAATAGCTAGTATTGGTGCTGGTGGTCTTGCTGGGACAGCTGCTTTTACTTGTGTAGATGCTTCTAATGGATTAGATTGTATTGTACCAATTGCTATAGGGTTTGGTATTTCAGCGCTTGTTACAGGAGTATCACTTGTAAAAGGTAATCCATACAAGGAATTATATTCAGATGAATTAAATGATGAATATAAAAAAGAAAAAAAAGGATACGAAAAACGAATAAAAAGACAATACAAAGAATTTATGAAAAAAGTAAAAAAAGAAAAAAACAAATAATTCTTAAAATAAACCTAATTGAGTTAAAATCAATTGGGTTTTTATATGCAAGGATTATCCTAAATATTTCTTTTTATATTGATAATAGAAAGAAGATATATTATACTGTATATGATAGGATAGGTGTAGGGAGTATGCGAAAGATAAAGGCTAGACATATAGTTATATTTATTTTAACTTCTATAGGCGTACTTTCTATTTTTTTAGGAGTATTTGTATCTATTTACTATCAAGAGTTAATGATTGAATACAAGAATAAAACATATAAAAGTACTTATATTAATGATTACAGTTTTTCTGATGTTAATTTTAATAAATTAGAAGGAAAAGTTAATACTTTAATTAACAATGCTTTAAATAAAGATATAAATTTTATATATAATGGCAAAACAGTTAAATATAAATTAAAAGATTTCGAACCAATTATAGATGTTGATTCTGTTATTAATAAAATAAAAGAAGATAGTAAAAATGCTTCATATTCTGATAAAATCAAATTAATAAAAGGCGAATCTTTAAGAAAGTATTCTTTGAATGTTAATTTTGTAGATGAAAAAATTGAAGCAATAATAAAGGATTTAGCAAGTAAAGTTAATTGCGATGTTAAAGAAGAAAAATTAGTATTAAATCCCGAACATGTTGTAGTATTTGATGCTGGTAGTGATGGATATAAAATGGACATTGAAAAAACCAAGCAAGATTTAGTTAGTTATTTGAATAGTGAAAAAAGTAAATTTATTAGTGACGAAGACAATTTTAATGTTGAAATATCGGGTGCCGTAATAAAAAAGAAAGAAACAAAATTATCTTTGATAAATAAAAAAATATCTACTTTTTCAACGGATTTTAATAATTATGGTAATAGAGGACAAAATATTGAAATAGCAGTAAGTAAGCTTAATGGTACTTTATTAGAAAAAGATCAAGTATTTTCTTTTAGACAAGTAGTAGGGCCTTATACATGTGATAACGGTTATAAAGTGGCTCCTGTTCAATCAAGTTCTGGATATGGTTGTGGTGGAGGAGTGTGTCAAGTATCTACTACACTATATAATGCTCAATTACTAGCAGGATTACAAACAGTTGTGAGGTATAATCATGGTTATGCTGTTAACTATGTTCCAAAAGGACAAGATGCTACTGTAGGAGGAGATTGGGTCGATTATCAATTTAAAAATCAATATGATTATCCGATATATATTGTTGGGTATGTTGAAAATAATAAAGTTGTTATTGATATTTGGTCTAATGATGATGCATTACAAGGTAAGAAGTTTATAGTTACTTCTAATAGAGTTGCATCTGGTGGATATGAGACTTATTTATCTACTTATCAAGGAGATCAACTAATTAGTAGAGTATTACTTCATACTTCATATTATTTGGGTTAATAAAAAGACTTTACAAAAAATGTAAAGTCTTTTTTCTATCCAATAATTCCTTTTAATAATCCATACGATAGTATCATCATAATAATTCCTGCTCCAGCAACACCTAGTGTAATTGCTAAGAAAGATTTCTTTTTATCCATATCTAACATAGCTGCTATTAAAGCACCAGTCCATGCTCCTGTTCCAGGAAGAGGTATTGCTACAAATAGGAATAATCCCCAATAACCATATTTTTCTATTTGACCTTTTTTCTTTTCTACTTTAGCTTCCATTTTATCTACTATTTTACCTAGATGTTTAGTCTTTTTGAATTGTTTAAATATCCATCTTATTAATAATAAGATAAAAGGAATTGGTAAAAGGTTAAAGATATAACATACAATAAAACTTAATAAACCATCTAAATTTAATAATGCTGCTGCAATTAATCCTCCACGTAGTTCTATAATTGGTAGCATAGATAGTATTGCTATTATTGCTATTTTTCCTAATTCACTATTTTTGTTACCTCCAAAGAGTTTTACAAAAAAGTTTACTAATTTTTCTGTCATAATAATTCCTTTCTTTTATTCTTCTTTATAATTATATGATATTAAATAGCTAGGGTCAAATAATTTCATTAGTTAAAAATAAAAACATATAATTTAAAAGGTGATAGTGTGGATAATTATGTATTAAATTTAATTGGTAATTTTGGATATTTTGGAATGTTTTTAGGCATGGTTTTAGAAGCAGTTATAATTATAATTCCAAGTGAACTTATATTAGCTACAGGTGGAATACTAGCAGGAAGTGGTATTTTTTCGTTTTGGGGTGCTTTTATTACAGGTCTTTTAGGTAGCGTTTTTTGTGCAGTTATCATTTATTATATGGGATATTGTGGTGGAAAAGAATTTGCTAAAAAATATGGAAAATATTTTTTTATGAAGGATAACGAAATAGAAAAGAGTAATTCTTGGTATGACAAATATGGACTTATTGCTTCTTGCATTGGAAGAAATGTTCCTATTGTAAGAACATTAGTATCTCTTCCTATTGGTATTGCAAGACTATCCTTTAAAAAGTTTTTAATATATACAACGATAGGTAGTATTCCTTGGACTTTTGTTTTTGTTTATTTCGGATATACTCTAGGTAATAATTGGGTTATTCTAGAACAAATTACTTCTAGAATAAAAGTACCTATTAGAATATTATTAATTATATTAGTACTATCATGGTTATATAAAATGATAAAGAATTTTATTTCAATTAAAAAAAATAATACATAACTTGTATTATTTTATACTTATATTATAAACGCTTGGACCTTTTATAGCTTTACCATCAATATCGAATCTAGATCCATGACAAGGACAATCCCAAGTTTTATCTGTTGTATTAAAAATTAAATTGCATTTCATATGGGGACATATATTAGAAACAATATGTTCTTTATTATTTTCGTCAATATAAATGCCACACTTTTTGCCATCACGCATTTCTACTTTTACATTTTTAGGATAAAACTTATAATTATTTTTAAACTTTCCACAAACAAACGACATACCATTCTCAAAATTATATCCAATAGTATTAATTATTTTGGTAGGAGTTGTGCAACGTCTAGGGTCGAATAAATATGAATATTTATTATCCTTCTTTTTAATTAAATCGCTCAAAATTTTACCTGCAATAGTTCCATTAGTCATTCCCCAAGTATTAAAACCTGTTCCAATTAATAAATTAGGATTATTTTTTTCATAGTATCCAATAATAGGTAATCCGTCAGGTGTTATAACATCATAATTAAACCAATAATATTTTATGTCTTTTGTAAGATGCGATTTAACATGCCATAATAGTTCATTATATTTTTTTCCATTATCTATATTATCTTTCAATGTATTAGAAAGTCCAACATAAATTATATAATCTTTTGAATCAGAATAATATCTAATAGAATGTTTACCATCTATACTTATAGCGTTAAACATTTTATTCTTCTCAATTAATCCACTTGTTACGAATGACTTTTCTAAATAAGTTTTAAAAGGAAAAAGTCCAGGGGTTAAGAAGAATGGATAATGACAAGCAAGAACTACCTTTTTAGTTCTAATTGCATATTTTTCTGTTTTAACTATATAAAACTCGTCATCTTTATACATATCTATAGCTTTAGTTTTTTCGTATATATGAATATTTTTCTGTTTAAGAAGTACCTCTTTTAAGCCTAATATATATTTAACAGGATTAAATACTGCTGTATCATTAACTTTTAGACTGTATTTACAAGGATATTTAATTGGAATGTTTTTACTTAATTTATAATCTATTTTAGCTTTAGATAATATTTTGGCAGTAGTTGCTATTTTAGAAACGTCTTGTTCTTTATCAGTAAATATATAAGAACTGTTACTTTCAAAATTACATTTAATGTTATATTCTAAAATATTATTTTTTACTAGATTTATTGCATCTTTCTGACTGTTTATGTAATTGGTGGTGGCATTATAACCATAATTATTTTTAATTTTATTTAATAGGGAATCTTGAAGATATGTTAACTTACCAGTTGTTTTAGCTGTAGTTCCATGTGCTATCTTATTACTATCTATTATAGTTATATTTAACTTAGTATCTTTTAAATAAAATGCTGTAGTAATTCCTGTTATTCCACCTCCAATAATTAGTACATCGGTAGTTATATTTTCTTTTAATTGTGGTAATAGCTTAGTTTTAATACCTTTTAACCATATTGAACTATTATTCATTTGAATCACCATTATATAGTGATGTTTATTCTTAATAATTATACATTAAAGTATTTTATAAGGCTAAAATATTGATTTTCTCGTAATTTGTGGTATAATTTAAAAAGTTTTTAAAGGGAAGTGTAATTATGAAAAAGAGAAATATAGCAATTATAGCGCATGTTGACCATGGTAAAACTACATTAGTAGATGAAATATTAAAAACAAGTGGAACATTTCGTGATAATGAAGATTTAAGTAATGTTACTATGGATTCCAACCAAATAGAAAAAGAACGTGGTATTACTATTTTAGCTAAAACTACAGCAGTAGATTATAATGGATATCGTATTAATATATTAGATACTCCAGGACATGCTGACTTTGGTGGTGAAGTAGAACGTATCATGAACATGGTTGATGGTGTTTTATTAGTAGTTGATGCTTATGAAGGTACTATGCCTCAAACTAGATTCGTATTAAAAAAAGCACTAGAAGCACATGTAAAACCAATTGTTGTAATTAACAAAGTAGATAAAGAATCTGCAAGATGTAAAGAAGTACTTGATGAAGTATTAGATTTATTTATTGATTTAGGTGCTGATGAAGATTGGCTAGACTTTAAAGTAGTTTATGCATCTGCTATTAATGGAACTTGTAGTTTAAGTGATGATTTAAGTACACAAACACCAGGATTTACTGAATTACTTGATTTAATTATTAGTGAAATCCCTGCACCAAGTGGAGATCCTAATCTTGATTTACAATTTCAACCAGCATTATTAGATTATAATGATTATGTAGGAAGAATTGGTATTGGTAGAGTTCATAATGGTAAAATTAAAGTAGGTCAAATGGTTGACTGTATGAGACTTGATGGTTCAGTTAAACAATTTAGAGTACAAAAATTATTTGGATATTTAGGATTAAAAAGAATTGAAATAGAAGAAGCAGAAGCAGGAGATATATGCGCTGTAGCAGGACTTATGGATATTTCTGTAGGTGAAACTTTATGTGAAGCAGGTAAGAGAAATCCATTACCAATATTACATATAGATGAACCAACACTTCAAATGACTTTCGGTGTTAATACTTCTCCATTTGTTGGTAGGGAAGGTAAAATATTAACAGCAAGAAAAATAGAAGAACGTTTAATTAAAGAAACTCAAAGAGATGTAAGTTTAAAAGTTAGACAAAATGATAGTGAATCATGGATTGTATCAGGTCGTGGTGAACTTCATTTAGGCATTTTAATAGAAAATATGCGTAGAGAAGGATTTGAATTACAAGTATCAAAACCTGCAGTTATCTTAAAAGAAGAAAATGGCGTTAAAATGGAACCATATGAAGAGTTAATGATCGATGCTCCTGAAGATACCGTAGGTACAGTTATTGAACAATTAGGTACTCGTGGTGCTATTATGGAAAGTATGACTAATGTTAATGGACAAGTTAAGATTGTTTATACTATTCCTTCACGTGGATTAATTGGATTTACTACTAACTTCTTAACATTAACTAAAGGTTACGGTATTATTAACCATACATTTAAAGAGTATCGTCCAGTTGCTAATGTTGAAGTAGGTGAACGTAGTATTGGTGTTCTTGTTTCTATGGAAAATGGTAAAGCTACTGCTTATGCATTGGGTTCACTTGAAGAACGTGGTGTTATGTTTATTGAACCAGGTACTGAAGTTTATGAAGGTATGATAGTAGGTGAACATAATAGAGATAATGATTTAGCAGTTAACGTTGTAAAAGGTAAGCAATTAACTAATATGCGTGCTGCTGGTAGTGATAAGACTGTTGTATTAAAACGTCCTAGACCAATTCCTTTGGAATATGCACTAGATTATATTAATTCAGATGAATTAGTAGAAATTACACCTTTAAGTATAAGACTTAGAAAAAGAATACTAAATACAGAGTTAAGAAAAAAAGCTGAAGCTAGAAACCAATAATATAAATTAAAATGATGAAAACTAATTTGTTTTTTCATCATTTTTTTGTTATACTAATAATATGTGGAAAGGATATGATTATATGGTAAAAGAACTTAAAACAAAGAAAGAGAAGTTAAGAGAAATTCCTAGAAAAAATTATATTATAGTTGGAGTTATATTTGTTGTAACTATTATTTTAGTTTTCTTTTTAAGAAGTTGGTATATATCATATCAGGATTATGCTAAAACTATTCCAGTATTAAAGGGAGTTGTTAGTGAAGTGAGATATAATGAAGTTCATAATTACATAAGCGATAATCAAACAGTAATACTTTATATGGGGGTTGCTGATGATGAAGATTGCCGTAGTTTAGAAGTGTCTTTAAAGAGGCTTATTCAAAAAAGACATTTAAAAGATAAAATTGTTTATTTCAATATTACTGATGTAGCAGATAAAGATTTATTATTAAAAGAGATAAATGACAAGTATATTGTTAATGATAAGATCTATTCTTATCCTGCTATTATGTTGTTTGAAGATGGAAAGATAGTTGACTTCAAGAGTAAAAATGCTAATAGTAATTTACTAATAAGTGATGTAGAACAAATTTTGGATGAATATGAAGTACATGGTGATTAGTTATGTTAAATGTTGTGTTATATGAACCTGAGATACCTGGCAATACGGGTAATATTATGCGTACTTGTGTTGCTACTGGTACTAAATTACATTTGATTGAACCACTTGGTTTTTCACTTGATGAAAAGCATTTAATAAGAAGTGGTGTTAATTATATAGATAAATTAGATTATACTGTTTATAAGAATTTTGATGATTTTGCAAGTAAAAATAAAGGCACTTATTATTACTTTACTAGATATGGTCATAAACCTCATACTAGTTTTGATTATTCTAATAAAGATGAGAATATTTATTTAATATTTGGAAAAGAATCAACAGGAATTCCTAAAGAAATATTAAGACATGATTTAGATAGATGTATGCGTATTCCAATGACAAGTAACGTTAGAGCATTAAATTTATCTAATTGTGTTGCTATAGTGGTTTATGAAGCACTAAGACAGCAGAATTATCGAGATTTATTATTTGAAGAACCTCATAAAGACAAAGATTTTATTATTTTGGATTAAAATGTATTGACAACTTAATATTCTAAGTGTTATGATGTTATCACTGAGTTGAATTACAACTCATATGGGGCATTAGCTCAGCTGGGAGAGCGCCACGTTTGCACCGTGGAGGTCAGCGGTTCGATCCCGCTATGCTCCACCATATTGAAATTAAGCGACTTAGTAAGTCGTTTTTTTGTTGTATAATAGGTGGTAATATGATTAATAATGATATTGATAATTTATTTGAAAGGCTATCTAAATCTAGTTTTAGAAGTAAATTTAGGCTTAAAGATAAAGATATATTATATGTAAAAGAAAAAGGTATAGATAAGATTAGAAGTCATGCTATAGACTTTATTTCTAAAAGATTAGCACCGTGTAATTTACCTAATGATGGAAAACAGACTCCGATGCGTGGACATCCTGTTTTTATTGCTCAACATGCTACTGCTACTTGTTGTAGAAGTTGTTTATATAAATGGTATCATATCCTTCCTGATCATGATTTAACTAACAACGAAGTTAATTATATAGTAGATGTAATTATGAAGTGGATTAATAATCAAATTAAATAAATGTATTAAAGTGTAAAGCAATTTTGTTACTATATTGCTTTTTTTAATTGGTATGATAAAATATCTTTGAAAAGAGGAGCGGTATTATGAAAGCGTTAGTAATTATTCCTTGTTACAATGAAGAAAAAAGTATTGTAAATACGGTAAAAAAGATAGAAGATACTAAAATAAAAGGAGTTACATTAGATTATATAGTTATTAATGATGGATCTAATGATAATACTAAACAAATATTAATAGATAATAAAATTAATTATATAGATTTACCATTTAATTTAGGAATAGGAGGGGCTGTTCAAACTGGTTATAAATATGCTTATTATAACGATTATGATATAGCTATTCAGTTTGATGGCGATGGCCAACATGATGCTTCTTATATAAAAGACTTAATTGATGAAATAAAGAAGGGTAATGATATAGTAATAGGTTCTAGATTTGTAAGTGAATTAAGTACTTTTAAATCTACTAGATTAAGACGTCTTGGGATTAATTTTTTATCTAAATTAATTGAGTTTGTAACAGCTAAAAGAATATATGATCCTACTAGTGGATTTAGAGCTTGTAATAAAAAAATAATAGAACTATTCTCTTTTAATTATCCAATAGATTATCCTGAACCAGATACTATTGTAACAGTAATAAAAAAGGGATATGAAGTAAGTGAAATTCCAGTAAAGATGAATAAAAGAGAAAATGGAAAGAGTTCAATTAATCCAATTAAATCTATCTATTATATGATTAAGGTTAGCCTAGCAATAATAATTGCAGCTACATCTTTTAAGAAAGGAAATGATTAATATGCCAGCAAGACTAGTTGCTATACTTATAATAATTGCATTATTATTTGTTATATATGTATGGCGTAATGTTGTAAAAAGAAAATTAATTATTAAATATGCGCTTCTTTGGTTACTATTTAGTTTATCAATGATAGTTGCTGTTTTAATACCAGACTTATTAAAAACTATTTGTAATTGGGTAGGTATAGCAACGGTATCAAACTTTATATTTTTCTTAGGTTTTGGACTTTTATTATTTATAACATTTGTTTTAAGTGAAATAGTATCTAATCAAAAAGTTAAAATAACAACTTTAGCTCAAGAAGTTGCAATACTAAAACACCAAGAAAGAAAATAGGTAATTAATTATGGAAAAAATATTAGATCTTATAAAAAAATATAAACTATTTTTAAAGTATATTGTATCAGCTGGGATATCTTTTGTTTTAGATTTATCACTTTTTACAGTATTTTCCATTTTATTAAAAGGAAATAAAGTAGTTAATTATATTTTAATTGCTACTATCTTAGCTAGAATTATTTCTTCACTAATTAATTATTTACTAAATAGAAATAGTGTATTTAAGAAAAATGATAAGGTAATGGATGCTAATACATTAATTAAGTATTATGTACTAGTGGTAATCCAAATGTTTGTATCTGCTACTTTAGTAAGTCTAATTTATGATGCTACTAATATATATGAAACAGTTATTAAAATTCCAATTGAAATAATACTATTTTTGGTTAATTACTTTGTTCAAAAGAAATTTATTTTTAATGATAAGGTAAAAAAAATAGAGTGGAGTAAGCATACTAATCTAATTAGTGTTTTATTAGGTATAATTACAACTTTTAGTCTTTTGTTTCAAGTAACATCTAAGCTTAAGTTTACACGTAGTAATACTATGATGATGACTTATGTTGTATTAGCTGTTTTACTAATATGCTTTTATAAAAAATATTTATTTAAATTTGAAAATAAATTAACGTATTCAATTATTTCGATAATTTTCAGTTTATTAATGGTATTTGGATATAGTTATGATGTAGTACATAATGCCTCTTTAGTAACTGGAAATATTGCTTTAATTATTTTTTCAATATTAAAGTTTATCGGATATTATACCCTTTTTAATACTAGTATTAAATTATTTGATAATGTAGTTAAAAAAAGTAAGTTAAAAAATAAAAAATTACCTAAAATATTTGACTTATTTGATAAGCATCCTTTTATGTTTAGCTTTATAGTTATTTTAATATGTTACCTACCATATATAATAGCATTTTATCCAGTAATTATTAATTATGATGCTGCTAATCAAATAAAAGAGGTTATGGGGATGCATACTAGATATATGGATAGTGTAGTATTATTAAATCCTAATGTAACTCTTACTAATTTTAATCCTCTTATTCATACGTTATTACTAGGTGGATTATTTAAATTTGGTTATTTAATAGGCAATGTTAACTTTGGAATGTTTTTATATTCTATAGTACAGTTAAGTATTGTTATAAGTGTTTTTGCTTATTCTATATATTATTTAAAGAAGTTAAAAGTCAATAATACTTTAATTTTAGTTGTTTTAGGAATATATTCTTTAGTACCGCTATTTCCTTTATATACGATGACTGCTGTTAAAGATGTTATATTCTCATCACTTGTATTTCTTTATGTAATTATGTTATATGATATGTTGAAATTTAAATGGAGTAAGAAAAAGTATATAGGATTTGCATTTTTAGTATTGTTAATTATCTTATTTAGAAATAATGGTATATATACAATTATTCTATCACTTCCTGTTGTATGCATTTTAAAGAAAGAATTAATGCTACCAATCATTCTTGTATTAGTATTTAATATTGGAATGTATATTGGTTATAACAAAATATTATTACCTCACTATGAAATTGCTAATACAAGTGTTAGAGAAATGTTATCAGTGCCTTTTCAGCAAACTGCAAGACTAGCTAAATATTATGATGAAGAAATTAGTGATGAAGATAAAAAAACAATTGATAAAGTCTTAGGATATAATGATTTAGGTGAAAGATATCGTACTGATTTATCTGATCCTGTTAAAAATAAATTTAATAAGTATACAACAGATGAAGAATTAAAAGATTATTTTAAAGTATGGTTTAAGTATTTATTAAAAAGACCAGTTGTATATATTGATGCAACCATAAGTAATATGTATGGATATTTTTATCCTAATACTAGTGCTTGGTATGTATATACTGATTTAAATCATAAATTACCTGAGGCTGGTTTTGATTATCATTATAATAATTTATCTTATTTAAGAATTGGATTAAAAGGCATTGCAGAAGCTTTTCCTTATATTCCAGTAATTGGTGCTATTAGTAATATAGGAATAGTAGTTTGGATTCATATTTTATTAATAGGTATGTTAATAGTTAATAAAATGAAAAAATATATAGTGGTATTATTGCCATCATTGACATTTATTTTAGTATGTATTGTAGGACCTGCTAATACGTATTTTAGATATGTATTGCCATGTGTTTTTGCACTACCAACAATAATTTGTATTTTGTATAATGAACTAAAAAATAATTAGTTCATTTTCTTTTTTTAGCATGTTATAATGAGATAGTAGAGGTTATGTATGAAGAATATTTTTAGTAAAAAAATAATTATAATATTTGTTATAACATTGAGTATTATGTTAGTAATATCTAGTATTTTGTTATATTTCTTTTTGAAAAATCAACGTCTTACTTTTTCTTTAGTGGGTGATGAAGTAGTAACCTTAAAAGTTTATCAAAATTATAATGATTTAGGTGCTACAGTAAAAGTTGGGAATAAGGATTTATCCAATCAAGTGGTAGTTGATTACTCGATGATTGATATTACAAAACTAGGTAAGTATGAGGTTAAGTATAAAGTTAATTATGATGATAAAGAGTATACTTTTACAAGATATGTTGAAGTAGTTGATGATGAAGCACCTGTTATAACATTAAATGGTGATGAAGAAATAAATATTGTTGTAGGTAATAGTTATAATGATCCTGGATACAATGTAGTTGATAATTATGATAGTAAAGCAAGTAATAAAATTTTAATTGATAACAAAGTTAATATTAATCAAGTTGGTGTATATGAAGTTATCTATAAAGTAACTGACGATAGTGGAAATACAGCGACTAAAATAAGACGTGTAAATGTTTTACCAAATGGTGATATTACAAACGTTACAGATTTAATGGAATCTAATTTGATTTCTGATATGAAATTTATTGATGATGGAATTTATTTAAGAGGCTATTTAAAAAACAATAATGGTAGTTTTAAGCTTAGATTTTGTGATAAGAATAAGAAAAATTGTACAAGCTATGATTTAAATAAAGAGGATAAGTATTATTATAATGGAGAAGTTAATTTAACGAATTTAAAAGATGGTACTTATTATATGTGGATTTCTTCAGTTAATGATGAAAAAGTAGTTAATAAATTAGAAATGCAATATCAAATAGTAAGAGCAAAACTAGGTGATAAACTTGTAACTTTTTCTTATGATAATAATAATGTCAAAGTAAAAGTTGAAGAATTTGAATATAGGTATGATATTTTAATTGATCCAGGACATGGTGGAAGTGATCCAGGAGCTTCTAATTCTGTTATTGACGAAAAAGCACTTAATTTGGAACAATCTTTATATGAGAAAAAAAGGTATGAAGAACACGGCCTAAAAGTTTTATTATTAAGAGAAGATGAGACTTATGGTATTACTATGGGAGATAGTACTTGGCCCGCTGTAAGAAGAAAAGCTTATGCTTTAGGATTTTATGGAGTAGTATCTAAAGTAACTTATAGTAATCATCATAATAGTAGTGATGACTTATCTATTTCAGGATGGGAAATTATTATCCCTGCATCAAGCACTAAAGAGGAAATGAATGATATTTACACTGTAGGTGATAGCTGGAGTAAATCTTATATTAAACAAGAAGATCATATAAGAATTTATACAAGAAACTATAATACTGGTTCAATTCTAACAAAAGAAGAAGATAAAAAATATGATTTTACTGATTATTATGCAGTTATTAGAATACCATATCAGTTATTTAATATTAAAAACGTTTTATATGAAGGCGCATATTTAAGTAACGAAAGAGATTTTAATTGGTATTATACAGATAAAAATTGGATTCAAATGAGTGAAGAGAAGATTAAAGTTTACGTTGAAAAACTTGGCAAGAAATATATTGCTCCACAAAACATATAATATTTATTATATGTTTTTTTATGTAAACCTATCAAATTTTATTATTTGTTTTCTTATTATTTAGAATTTCATATGTTATAATCATTATAGAATAGGTAGAGACAGTGATTTTTATGGTGAATGTTAATCTTAGTTGACAAAGTTCCTGTTTGAATTGCTAGACTTACCAAATGAAAAATGATATTATTGAGCCATTAAATTTGATTGGGGATTTAATGCTCAAAGAGTTAGGTGAGGTGTTTATATGAAATTTGAAGAAAAGCTGATGTTATTGCGAAAAAAAAGCCTTTTATCCCAAGAACAGTTAGCAGAAAAGCTAGATGTTACAAGACAGACAGTTTCTAAATGGGAGTTAGGTCAATCAAAACCAGATATGGATAAATTAACAGCAATGAGTAAACTTTTCAATGTAAGTATTGATGTACTTACTAATGATGAAGAAAGTCTTGATAATGAAGTATCAGTAAAAAAGGAAGTGAAAAATCAAAAAGGAGGTATTATTGTGAAAAGAAAATATGTTTTGTATATTCTAATTGCTATACTTATAATAGCTTCAGTAACTTTAGCATTAAGAATAGGTAATGGCATTAAAGAGGAAAATGACAGAAGAAAAAGAGAAGAGCAAGAGTTAAAAGATGAAATAAAACGTCGTCAAGAAGAAGCACAAAAGGAATATGAAGAAGCACAGAAAGAATTTGAGGAAACTCAAAAAGAAAATAAAAAAGCAAGTTTTAATAGAGAATATGAAAATGCTGCTGGAACAGTTCCAAAAGCAAGCGTATCTTGGACTTTGGATGACGTTATGACAAACAACAAAACAAATAAAGATAGATTAATAGAAGTGTTTTATAATGGAACATCTTATGGTACTTCACCTGATGAAATAGTAAAAATTAAGGGTATGTTAAAAGATTTCGAAGGATTTAATTTAGTTAATTATGAAGTTTCATTTGATTATGGTGAAGATGGCTATATAAACAAAATGATTATTAAGGAACAGTAAGGGGGAATAGAAATGATAATTAATATATGTTTAGTAATAGTAATAATTTTAACACTTGTAATGATAGCAGGGTATAATCGCTTTATAAGAGCTAATAATGCAGTTAAAGAGTCTACTTCAGCAATTGATGTGTTGTTGAAACAAAGATTTGATTTATTGCCTAATATAATAGAATGTGTAAAGGGTTATGCCAAACATGAAAAAACTACATTAGAAGAATTAGTAAAATTAAGAAATAACTATAATAGTAACGGATTTAGTGTTTCTGAAGCTGAAGAAATAGATAAAAAATTTGTATCAATTATGGCACTTTCAGAAAATTATCCAGAATTAAAAGCTAATGAACAATTCTTAAGCCTACAAAATAGTTTAGTAGAAATAGAAAACGGAATTAATGAAGCAAGACTTTTATATAATCGTAAGGTTACACATTTTAATAATTTAGTTGAATCAGTACCTTCAAATATAGTTGCTAAAATATTTGGTTTTGAAAAACAAGAATTATTTAAAGCTAATGAAGATGAAAAGCAAAATATAAAAGTTAGTTTATAAAGAATAGAGAAGTCTATTCTTTTTTTCTTTTGTGCTATGTTGATTTATTTTTGTAAAATTTATATAATTAAATTGTTAGTGAAAGGGGAAATGTATAATGAAAACATGTGTAGTTATATATAATCCTAATAGTGGTAAAAAAGTTAAAAAAGATTTCTTAGCAGAATACTTAGATATTTTAATGGACTACGGATATTTACCAGAAGTAATATTTTCTAAATATAAGGGACATATTACTAAAATAGTATCAGAATTAAGGCGCGTTGATTTAGTTATATCTTTAGGTGGGGATGGAACTTTTAATGAAGCTATGAATGGTAATTTTTTAAGAAAAGAAAAATTGCTTTTAGCACATATTCCGCTAGGTACCACTAATGATATTGGAGCTATGTTTGGATATGGTAAAGATGTTATTGGTAATTTAAAACTTCTTTTAGAAGGTGAAGAACAAAAAATAGATATTTGTTGTGTTAATGGTAAACCTTTCACATATGTTGCAGGCTTTGGTAAGTTTATGAACGTTCCTTATGAAACTAGTAGAGAATTAAAGAAAAAAATAGGATATTTAGCATACATAGTTGAAGGAATTAAAGAGTTTAGAAATACAACTAAGTTATATGAATTATCTTATACGGTTGGTGATGAGACTTATCATGGACTTTATTCATTTGTAATTATTTCTAATGCGAATAGAATTGCTGGAATAAATAACTTTTATAATGATGTTAAATTAGATGATGGTAAATTTGAAATTTTATTTTGTAATTTAACAAGAAAAAAAGACATACTAAAAACTTTGTACTATTTAAGAACAAATGATATTACTAAAGTACCAGGAGTTTATTTTCATAAGACAGATCATCTTAAAATAACATTTAAGAAAAAAGTATCAGATTGGTGTGTTGATGGAGAAAAATTAGAGGATAACACTAAAGAGTATGATATTACAGTAGTACCAAATATAAGAATTATGATGCCTCGAAAAAATATAAATAATTTATTTGAAAAGAAAACATCTGATTAAAAATCAGATGCTTTTTTATTCTTCTTCAATATATCCGTTTTGTTTTAATTTTCTAATTATTTCTTTTTCACTAGGTTCACCAGAAAGACGATTAATTTTAGTTTTTTCTTCACCATCTACAAAGAACATTACTGTAGGGGTACCAATTCCTTTTCCATATTTTTCGCAAAACTCATTGTATTCTTTTTCTGTTATTTTAGTAAAGTTAATTGCTTTAGAATGAACTTTGTATTCGTTTAGAACTTTTTTATAACGAGGAGTAAATACTGCACAGTGTGAGCAGCCATCTTGGTATATTTCTAAAATGAACGTTTCTTTATTTTCAACGAGTTCTAAAAGTTCTTTATATGATATTTCTTCTAAGTATTTACTACTACTAGATCCACATCCGGAAATTAATAATACTAATACAAAAATTCCTATTATTGATAATACTTTTTTCATAAAAACACCTCGATTTTTATAATATCACAAATGCAATATTAACTCAATAAAATCATTGTCTTTTTTTTCTCTATATAGTATACTATAATTAGTATTATCATAGTAAAGGGGTTAGTTATGAAGAAGAATATTTTGCTTAAAATAGTGTTGATATTAGTTGCTTTTTTTGCTTTTGATAATGTATATGCAGAAAGCTGTAGTACTAAAGAATTAAATACTTTGAAACAAAAAGCTACAAATATTAAAACATCTTATGAATTGCATGATGCTACATATAATGAGAGTCATATGTACTATTTTGATATTTTACTAGCTAATTTTGGCAATGAATTTTATATTGTTGATCTAGATGGTCAAGAGTTCCAATACATAACGGATTTAGAAAAGGATGGAGTAAGAAATCTTAGAGTAGTAAGAGAGGGAACAAGATATAGTTATACTATTTATACATCTAACGAAACTAAATGTCCTAATACAAAAATAATTACTAAAACTATAGAGATTCCTTATTATAATGATTATTCTCAAAGAGAAGAATGCAAAGGCATAGAAGAGTTTTCTTTGTGCCAAGAATATTATGGTGGTTTAATTGAATCTGATGACTATTTTAAACAACAAGTTGAAAAATATAAAAAAGGTTTGATTAAAGATGATGGACAAAAAGAGAATGATGGAATCTTCGGAAAAATAATCTCTTTAATATCAAATAATATTTTGGTTAGCTGCTTAATAGCAGTGATTGTTGTAATAATTAGTGTTATTGTGATAATTAATTTGGTTAATAGAAAGAAGAAAAAAGTAAAAATAAAAATATAGTGGGTGATAAATAGAATATGAAAAATGTACTCAAAAAAATAAAAATATTATGTTTTATATTGCTTACTTTCTTTTTATCTGTGATTAATGTTAATGCTAATGGTGGAACGACAGGCGGTGACTCAAATATAATTCACGGGGATTGTAAAGGCGGGTGTGATTGGTCATATAGCACTAGGGGCATTCGTTTATCATTGTATAAGTATGATGGGACTAAGCTAACATATTATGGTTCTAAGGATTATTGCTCTAAAGACAGTGGTGAAAATCTTGATTGCACTATATATGGTTCATATATGACTAATGGTTTTATTGGAAAAATAGCTTATCAGCATATAAATACATATGCTCAAGAGAAAAATGCAATATTTAATATAAAAAAAACTACATTTAAATTGGCTGAAACTCCAACGTTTCCGTCGTATTTTAGAAGCTATTCTGAGGTTGAAGATGTAATGAAGGGAATGTTTGGGCTTAATAGTGGAAATGCTGATACAATTCTTGAAAAAATTAAAAGTGTTTTTGGAGAAATGGCTTCTTCTGTTAGTAAAGAAGAGTTTGGCAAACTTTATCTTACAATTGAACCCACTTTGGAAATACATAAAAAGGAAGCATATACTTCTCCTGGTGGATATTATGGCTCTATTTATGAACTGACATACTATTTTGGTATAAAAAACAATGGCTTTGATCTTGGAGACTCTAATTATCCGGTATATAAAGATGGACTTACGTCAATAAGAGCTAAAAGTACCTTTGGTAGTAAAGATGAAAATAATTTTTTAGGTAATTTGATGACTTTGGCTACTTCAACGCTTTCAGCACCGGATGTTTCTTCTAAGAATAGGAGCTCTAATTCTGAAAAAGCAACAAGCAATGAAGGGTATGCAATTAATGCACTTTGGTTTGGTAGTTATGCCCCTGTTGTATCATGTTCGATTACAGAGTCAAGCGATAAAAAAACTTACACTTTGAATGTTTATAATGGCGATAGCGGAAAAATATTTTATGATATTAAAGGCAATGAAAATGCATTAAAGTACAATGTACGAAATAATACTTATTCTGCAAGTTTTAAAGATACTCGAATATTTGGAGCTGTATATAATAATCAAGGCAATAAAGTTGCAACTTGTAATATGGAGAGGACAATACCAACTTGTAAACAAACTTGTTCAGAAAAAAACGGTGACGATTTGTTAGGGTGTGCTGAAAATTATTGCCAAGCTTATGCTGATAATTCTAGTGAAAAGAAAAGTTGTATAACTACTTGCGGATATACTGAACCTAAGTTTAACAATTGTGCATCATCTACTTCTGTTAGTGGAAAAGAAACTTATTGTGATGCTACTGCTAAAGGTAATTTAGGTAGTTGTACTCCTGCTAATACTAGTACTTATTATCAAACTAACTGCAATGAAGAAAGTACTATTGATTATGGTAATAGTCTTCCTAAAACGTTACAACCTGGTACAGGATTTGGTTATACACCAGTATTAAGTGGTTCTAAAACATGTACAATGACTTTTGAAGTTAATAAATGGAAGTTTGATTATGCAGCTAGTTATACAACTGCTGAAAGAAATTCTTTGAAAGAAAAATTAAAGAACTTTCAAAACGTTTCTTCTAATTCTGTGTGGTCAAAGGACTTAGATAATAAATATAAATATGATTCTAGTGATGCGGATATTTCGATAGAAGTAACTAATAGTAATGATGTTAAGAGTTCAAATAGAAAGACAACAAAAAAACTTATTCCTTCACAAACGATAAATTTACTTAATAGTGATGTTGTTGTTACTTCTGGAGGTAGTGCTATTATTCCACTTTTTGCAGGTGGAAGTAAGAGCAGTGAAACTATTTATGGAATTATAAAAACTAATTCTTCTAATAAGACTTCTTATAAATTGCCAGCTATCTGTATGAAAACGGGTAGTGGTGAATTATATGAACCTAGTAATGGTAAATGTAATTCAATAAATGATGGACCTTATTATGAATATTATACTGATTTAAAAATAAAGAAAGATAAATATGATACTAAGACTACTGTTAAGAAAAGTACAAGTTCACTAAACGTTCAAAATACATGTAATTATAGTGTTGATTCACCTGTATCATGTTCAATCATAAAAGGTGATAATCAATATGAACTTATTATTCATAATAAAAATAGTGTTGCGGTAACTTATGGATTATCTAATACTGCATATGTTATTAATAATTTAAAAACGTATTCACCAATAACTAGAAATATTAAATTATATGGTGCTGTTGCAATTGATAATAGTATTGTAGCAACATGTAAATATAGTGATGTGGTAACATCAGATGATACTTGTACTGCTAAATTTAAAGCTGCTGATTATTCATCAATTAGAGAATATTGCGATAGCAACTGGTTAAGTGATACAGCTAATTATGCTAGTGCTGATGATTGTTTCAATTCTTGCTCTAGTGGTAATAACAGTTGTAAAAATAATCCTAACTTTTCGTCTAGTGATAGAAAAGCAGTAGAAAACTATTGTAAGTTAGAGTCTAATTACCTTAAAGATGGTTATAAGAATACTGCTAGTTGTATTAATGACTGTCTATCTACTGTAAAGGTACCAGATTGTTTAGGAATAGCATGTGATTATATATATAGACCTATTTCTTTGGTAGATCCTTTTCCTAATAATAGAACACCTGGATATAACTGGATTGGAAAAGAAATATATATAACAGATGATTTACAAAATCCTGTATTAAATTCTAGTGCACCAGCTGAATATGTAATTGAACTTACACCAGAGAGAATTAACGAAATTAAAAAGAATACAAAAGAGTATAATTCACAAAAAAATAAAAATGCATATATTGACTATGTTCCTGTTAACGAATATAATTTAGATGGAAAATATGAGAGTAAGTTTATACACTCTAGTGATATTACTCAAGGTGGATTTAGCCTATATTTCACTAAAATAGCGACAGTTTCACAAAAGTAGAAAGGATGCTGATATAATGCAATCGTCAGTATGGGGTTATTTATTCCTAGTATTAGGATTGTTGGGAATAGTTTTAATCAATTTATTTGGTAATATTACTGTTAGTAATGAAGATATGTACTATATCTTAAAAGAAGTTACTGAAGCGTCTATGATTGATGCGGTAGATTATCAAGCTTATCGTGTTGGAGTAGGATATGATGGTGTAACAGAAGATAGTGATCCTGATTCAATGCATTGTATCTCTGGTATTCCTGGTACTGTAAGAATAGTAAAAGAAAAATTTGTTGAAAGTTTTGTAAGAAGATTTGCTGAATCAACTACTGGTAATAGAGAATATAAAATTAGTATTGATGACATCGATGAATGTCCACCTAAGGTTAGTATAACAATTACAGCAAGGGAAAAATATAATTGGTTATCTAGGGTTTTGAAGAAAAATAATCAAGTAAACTACGAAACTGATTCTGCTGAAATTGTTAATACTCTTAGTGCGATACTAGAAGATAAATTTAAAGAATAATAAGGAGATGGGAATATGAATAATTTAACTTTAAAATTAAAGATGTTTCTAAAAAACAAAAACACAGTAACGATTTTGTGTGGTTTGTTAATAATTGCAGTTATTTTCGTTGGTTATAACTGGCGTGTTAAAAATGCAGTTAATCCAGTAAAAATACCATATGCGGTAAAAACTATTCAACCAAGAACGGAAATTACTAAAGATATGATTGGATACAAAGAGATTCCAAGGGCTGCAATTGATGAAAATACAATTGTTAATGTATCACAATTAATAGGTTATTATTCTAGTGCTAATACTGTAATTCCTAAAGGTAGTATGTTCTATAAGGGTACAGTTGTTCAAAAAGAAGAATTACCAGATGCTGCCTTATATAATATGCCAGTTGATGAATCACTATATTATTTAGGAGTTAATATTACAACATCATATAGTAATTCTATATTGCCGGGAAATTATATAGATATCTATATGCAAACAATTACTACCGATGCTGATGGTAATACTAAAGTTATGGTAGGAAAATTAATTTCTAACGTACTAGTAAGAGCTGTGAAAACATCAAATGGATTAAACGTTTTTGAAAATAGTGATGAAGCAAGAATACCAGCTACAATTATTTTCTCAGTTAAAGAAGATATTCATTTGTTACTAAGAAAAGCAGCTACTATTGGTAACTTAAGTACACAATATAAAATAGATATAATACCAGTACCTAATACGACTGGATTTGATGGTAATACAACAGAGGGAGTTGTTACTAAAGTAAGTAGTGAATACTTAAAAGACTTTATTGAAGAAAAGAGTATTTATATTCCAGAAGACGAAATTATAGAGAATACTGATCCTACAGATGATAATACAACTAATAACGATACTAAAAAAGATAATACAACTAGTGATGATACTAAAACTAAAACAGATACAAATACAAATAGCACGATTAAAGGAGTAGAGTGAGATGGATGAAGGGATGAATTTACAAGGTATATCTTATAAAGTAGAAAATAATAATCCTGCTCCTTCATTGGTTGCTAAACCATTAAATGCTGTAGCTCCTGTTGCTAATACTGTGCAACAAGCACCTGTAGTACCTCAAGTATCTGAGAAACCAATAGAGGTTAATGATAATTATTTAAGAAATGATTCATTATTTTCAAACATCGATTTTGGACCATTAAAGAAATATCTAAAGGATGATAATATTACCGATATATCTTATAGTAATGGTGGACAAGTTTGGCTTAAAAGTTTAGATAGAGGAGTTTATCGTTCTGATGAGACAGAAATAAACGATGCATTGATTGAAAAAATAGCTTTTCAGTGTTCAAATGTTATGGGTAAAACATTTAATATGGCTCATCCATTCTTGGATAGTGAATCTGCTGAACTTCGTATGAACTTTGTACATGAGTCAATTGCTAGAAATGGTATAGCAGCAGTATTTCGTAAAACTCCAGCTAAAATTAGACTTGAAAAAGATAAATTGTTAGCTGATAGATATGTTACTTTAAATGTACATGAGTTTTTAATTAGAGCGGTAAAAGGACATTGTAACATTATTGTAAGTGGTGAAACTGGTTCTGGTAAAACAGAGTTAGTTAAATACTTAGCAGCACATACTGCTGAAAATGAAAAAATAATTACAATTGAGGATACTCTAGAACTTCACTTAGATAGAATCTTCCCACATCGTGATATAGTTGCAATGAAAACTAATAATATTGCATCTTATTCTGATGTATTAGTAACTTGTATGAGACAAAACCCTAAATGGATTTTATTATCAGAGGTTCGTAGTGCAGAAGCAGTTACTGCTGTACGTAACTCAATTTCTTCTGGACATAATATTTTATCCACAATTCACTCTGATAAGGCAGAGAGTATTCCACATCGTATGTATAGCTTGTTGGAATCTAATATTGATGTTGAACAATTCTTGAAAACTATTCATCGTTATGTTCAATTAGGTATCAACGTAAGAGGTAGATTTGATCCTGTTGAAAAACGTTTTAGAAGAGAAATTTGTGAAGTTACAGAATTCTTTGTTGATGATGAGAATAATGCTGGACACAACACAATTTATCGTAAAACTGTAAGCGGTAATGAAACATATAAATTACCTTCTAAATACTTAAGAGAATACTTAGAAGGTCAAGGAGTAAATGTAGATGATTTGTTTGTTAACTTAGGTAAAAAAGAACAGATGAATGATTCTAGCGTAGAAGAACTAATTTAAAGAAAAGTAGGTGATAAGAGTGACAATAGAGTTAATAATTGCGTTAGTGATATTTGTATTTATAATTGTATATCGTACTAAACAGGGTGAATCTCTATATACATTCGTTGTCAACCAAACTAGTAATATTTATAACAAATACGCGCCATATTCTTTTAAAGTAGTTCGTGATAAAGTAAAAGAACTTGGTCAAGAATATACACCTAAACAATATATGATACAATTATCTATCTTTGCAGGTGGTGCTTTCTTGATTTCATATTTATACTTTTATAATCCTATAATATCAATTATATACATGATTGTAGCAGTTGCTATGGTACCATATTTGACATACTTACGTTGTAAAAGAATTTATAGTGAATTTATATTTGAACAAATTCAAGTATATGTTACAAATACTATAATGGAATTTCAAACAACACAAAGCTTTGTTAAAGCGCTAGAAGGTGTTTATTCTTCAGGTGTATTACAAGATCCTGTGTTGTCTGATGTTAAAGTAATGATTGATCTTGCATATCAAAACGGTGATGTTGAAAAGTCAATCGAATATATGAATAATAAATATAGCTTTTATATGACAAAGAATATGCACCAACTATTTTTACAAATTACTAAAGAAGGTTCACGTGATACAACAGAAGTTCTTGAAAATATGTTACAAGATATTGATATGTTAGTAGAAGGAGTATATCGTGATAGAGTAGATAGACAGCAATTCCATAGACAATTTATTCAATATGGTTTGATGCTTTACCTATTAGTAATGCTTGTTCAGTACTTATTAGGGGTTGATACATATCAACAATTACTTACTGATCCTATTGTTACAGTATGTTTACACTTTATAGTTATATTTAACAGTTATTTTCTTCTTTCTGGAGAAAAATATTATAACGAGAATGTGGGTGCTGAATAATGTTTATAGAAATTTTTATAATAGGTGCTCTTATAATGTTTATGCTTATATATACAAAAAGGGTTGATACAAGAACGTTTATTGCTGAGAATGATATTTACTTAAAAGGGTTAAAAGAGAAAGATTATGACTTTTATGTAAGTGCTAAATATGGTGATAAAGTTGATCCTAACCAATTATTTAATAATAGATTAAAAACAACTTTCTTTGGTATTATGATTGCATTAATATTATTTATTACAAATGCTAGTTTTTTAAATTTCATTGCTGTAATTTTAGTATCATTCTTGGTATTTAAATCACAGTATATGTCTTTAAAAAAATATTATAAAAAATATATGCATGAGATTGACCAAATGCTTCCATATTACTTAAAAAGTTTGGAAATATTGTGTCAAAACTATACAGTTCCTGTAGCTATATCAAGATCTATTGATGATGCTCCTGATATATTTAAACCAGGATTAAAAGATATGGTTGCTAAAATAGATGCTGGCGACTCTTCTATTAAGCCATACATGGATTTTGCAATAAAATATCCAGTAAGGGATTCTATGCGAATGATGAGATTATTATATAGATTGGGACTTGGTGCTCAAGAAAACAAATATCAACAGTTATTGATGTTTTCTAAATCTGTTTCTAATTTACAAAATAAAGCAAGAGAAGTTAAATATAAAAACAGATTAAGTAATATGGAACGTCGTACAATGATCATGTTAGTTGTAACTGGCGGTGGAACAATGCTTATCTTGTTATTGTCAACTATAATGCTTTTTGGAATATAAACTATTGATATAAATTTTAGAATTGGTTATAATTATTAATATAGTAGAAAGGAGTTGTTCTTAAGTGAAAGAAGCGACTGGAGAATTAAATATGACATTAGTAACTATTATGGCGGTAGCTGCAATTTTAGCATTTGTTACTTTGTTTGTACCTAACATACTAAACTCTATTCAAAATAGATGGAACAGTAATGATAATACCGAAATTAATGGCACATATAATGGTTAATTAGTAATTAGCAAAAGAGGTGATTAATAGTGAGAGAATCCGTAGGTGGAACATTATTATTACAAATTGTATTAGTATTTTTAACTGTCTATATAGGATTCATGGCTATAGTCATCAATTATGGAAGAACGTTTAGATATAAGAATGCTATTATTAATGCGATTGAACAAAATGAAGGTTATGGATCGTGTACTGATATAAGTACAATGGTTAAAAGATTAGGGTATAATGGTAATTATGTAGTATCAGCAACTATGACAGACAAAGGGGCTATATATGCTGTAAAAGTTTATATAGATTTCCAAGTTCCATTAGTAAGAACAAAATTATCTATACCTATTAGTGGTGAGACTAGATTAATAGATACTGTTTTTACGGATAAATTAGATGATGGTTTTACATGTACACAAAATAATTATTAGGGGATGATTGAATGAATGTTTTAATAACAAATCAACAAGAAGCTGTTTTATCAGGACTAGATATTGAAATTATTAAAACTCTACGTGGTGAATATGATGTAGAAGAAATTATTAGTCAGTTCTCTAATTTTTTCTTTGGAAGAATGATTTTAGACGTAACTGCTATTAAAAATTATCGTGATATAGTTAATTATCAGAAATTATCTATAGCATTACCAGTTGATAAAATAATTTTGTTTTTACCTAATGATAATACAGTAAATAATCCTTCATTTATATCTAAATTAATTTCAATGGGATTTTATAATTTTGGTAAGACTTTCGATGAAATTGTATATTTGATAGATCATCCGAATACATATAAAGATGTTGCTCATTTACATCAATTAAATGCAGTCGAGACTCCACCAGTAGTAATAGGTAATGTTCAAGCACCAGTTCAAGCGGTTGCAAGTGGACCAATTCAATCTGTTCCAATGAGTAGAATAATTGGTATTAAAAATGTTACCCAAAATGCAGGCGCTACTACGTTAACTTATTTAATGAAACGTGAGCTTGAAACTATCTATGGTCTTACGGTATTAGCAATTGAAGTTAATAAACGTGAATTTATGTATTTCAATGATAATTCACTAATTTCTGTTAATAAACAAGATTTAATGAGAGAATTATTGAAAGCACGTAATTTTAATGTTGTTATTATTGATTTGAACGATTGTGATCCTAGTGTGTGCGATGAAGTGATATACTTGGTTGAACCATCTATTATAAAATTAAACAAATTATTAAAATTAGATGGAGAAGCACTTTCTAAGTTAAAAGGACAAAAGATTGTTTTAAATAAAACATTGGTTGCTGGGGGGAATATCGATACTTTTGAATACGAAACAGGAATAAAAGTATTCAGTGTTATAAAACCCCTTGATGATCGATCAAGTAAACCAATGCTTACCGACTTTTTGGTGAAACTTGGCTTGGTTAGAAAATAATGTCAATAAATGTTAATAAAATTGAATATTATTGACATTATTTTAATAATAAAGTATGATTTAATTATGAAGAAGGAGGAAATATTATGTTATTTTTAGTAGATGCATGTGCTGAATTAAGACCACTTATTAATTTCCTAAAAGCAATTTTATCTATAATTCAATGGGGTATTCCAATTTTATTAATTGTTATGGGATCAATTGATTTAGGAAAAGCAGTTTTAGCAAGTGATGATAAAGAAATTAAAGGTGCTACTTCTAAGTTAATTAAAAGAGCATTAGCTGCTGTTGCAGTATTCTTTGTACCATTACTAGTTAATTTGTTAGTTAATATGGTTGGAGATTCTGGAGCTAAAGAAGGTTCATTTGTATCTTGTTGGGATGACAACGGTAAAAATTCAAACGCTTAATATTTATTAAAAACGAATATATAAAATATATTTGTTTTTTTTTATTATTTTTGATATAATTTTTTTATGAAGAGCAAGGGTGAATAAAATGAAATTAAATAAAAAAATGATTATTATGTTGTCATCAGTAGTAGCTGTAATATTTGTAATAATAATTATTATGCTTATATTTGCAGGTGGAAAAAGTAAAGTTATTTCTTATTCTACATTAGAAGACAAAATTGTAACAGCAGGAGAAAATTATTATTCTGATCATGAAGATAAGTTGCCAGAAAAAGGTACTATATCAATTGATGTTAGTACATTAGTTAGTGAAGGATATCTTAATAGCTTATCTAAATATACAAAAAAAGATGTAACTTGTACTGGTAAATTATATGTTACTAAAAATCCAACAGATTATTCCTACCATGCATTTATAGATTGTGGTTCTAGTTATAAAACAAAATCTTTCAAAGATGTTATAGTTAAAGATGTTGTTACTAGTGGTGATGGATTATATGAAGAAGTTCAAGTAAATCCAAATGATAATACTACAACTCAGACAGTTTATGTCTTTAAAGGAGAAGATGTAAATAATTACATTAAAGTTGGTGATTTCTATTGGCGAATAGTAAAGGTTTATGAAAACGGTGAAGTAGCTGTTTTGGGTGATCCAGAATTATTAAGAGCTGTTTGGGACAATAGATATAACGTTGATTTTAAAAATTATAGAGGAATTAACGATTATTCAGTTAGTAGATTAAAAGATACAATTCAAAGAGAAGTTGTTGAAGATGAAGATGGATATCTAAAAATCAAAAGTTTAATAACTACTCATAATGCTTGTATTGGTAAAAGAACTAAAGATGATACTAGTAAAGATGGAAGCACTGAATGTTCTACGATTTTACCTGATTTATACTTTAGTTTGTTAACGGTATACGATTATATGAATGCTAGTTTAGATCCTAATTGTAAAACAGCATTAGACGATTCTTGTTATAATTACAACTATTTATCTAACTCTAATGATGAATGGTGGACAATAACTGGAGTTGGTGAGGATACTCAGAATGTTTATTCAGTTGATGCTATATTAAAAACAGATTTTGCTAGTTATACAAAATGTATTAGAATGTTAGCTAATTTGTCTTCTAACGTTTCATATGTATCAGGTACTGGTACAATGGAAGATCCTTACATCATTAAATAGTTTAATAAATATATAAAAATAGTAACAAAATGTTTTGTTATTATTTTTTTTGTGCTATAATATGATTGATTAATTGTCTCGAGGTGAATTATGTTAAAAAGCAAAAAAAATAAGATATTGTTTTTTGTGACAATTTGCGTTACTTTACTAATGGTACAACCAGTTTACGCTATTAAATGTGATGCGTTGTTTACTAGAGATGCATATGATTTTATAAAACAAATCATTGACTGGATTAGAATACTAACTCCAATATTGTTAATTATTTTATGCTCTGTTGATTTAGGACAAGCAGTTTTAGCTAGCGATGATAAGCAAATGAAAGTAGCTACATCAAGGACTATTAAAAGAGCGATAGCAGCATTAGCAATATTTTTTGTTCCACTATTAGTAAGAGTATTAATAGATATAACTGGAATTGAAGGAAGTATAGTAGATGATCCTAAGTGTGGTTTAAATGAGGTAGGTGAGTAGTATGCAAAAGGCTTCATGGATTCAAACAGCTTTAAGGGGATTGTTTGCTGGTATTAATTATTGCATATATTCATTGATAGAATTCGTTATGCAAGGAATATTTGATATTGCAAACTTAAGACTTTCTAGTGGATTGATAGGGGATATATATAACCGTATTTATGCTTTTTTAGCTATCTTTATGTTATTTAAATTAACTATTTCTCTTTTGAAATATTTAGTTAATCCAGATAGTATGACTGATAAAGAAAAAGGTGCAGGAAAGCTTATTGCAAGAACTGTTAGTATGTTAGGATTAGTAATAGTTTTACCGCTGCTTTTTCCACTTTTAAATAAAGCTCAAGAAGTTTTTATACCAATGATTCCTAAGGTGGTATTGGGAACTCAATTTGATAATTCTGATTCGGTTGATGATAATGCTAACTTATTAGCGACAACCGCATTAAAGGCTTTCTATTCGCCTTGCACTGATTGCGATGATGCGGATAAGCCGGATGAAATAACCGCAATTGATGATATGATGGATACTTATTCAGATAAAGCTGATGGCTATTATGTATATAATTTTAACTACATATTTGCTATGGTAGTAGGAGCTGCTATTGTTATAATTTTAGTGTCAATGACTATAAAAATTGGTATTCGATTATTTAAAATGTTTATTTTGGAAATGATTGCACCAATACCTGTTATGAGTTATATGGATCCTAAATCGGCTAAAGATGGTGCTTTTGCATCGTGGACTAAACAACTTACTACTACTTTCTTAGATTTATTCTTTAGACTAGGTATTATTTATGTAGTATTGTTGTTATTATCAGCGCTTGCTAATGATCAATTGCTTGATCCTAGCACCATACCTGATAATGTTGTAAGAAAAAGTTATTTGATGGTGTTCTTGATAATTGCATTATTAATGTTTGCTAAAGATGCTCCAAACTTTGTTAAAGATGCGTTTGGTATTAAGCATGATAAAGATACATCTGGTGTTTTAGCTGGAATCACTGGAGCTGCTTTAGGGGCTGGAACTGGTTTTGTATCAGGTGCTATATCTGGACGTGGATTAAGAGGAGCAGTTACAGGAGCAGCTGCTGGACTTGGAGGAGGTTTCCAAGGCGGTATGACTGGAAAAAAAGCTGGTGTATGGCGAGCTGCTGGAGATGCTGCAATGCAAGCTAGAACAGGTGACTCTAAAGCTAAGAGTGGTATCTTGGCTGCCCTTCAATCATCTGCTACTAAAGCTCAATTATCTGCTGCTGGACGTAAGATCAATATTAGTGATGCTACCGCTGACCAAGCTAAGAGCAACATGATAGAAATGAAAGGTCTTGCTACTGAAGCTAGAGATAACTGGACTCGTGGTAATACTACGGGACATTATGTCGACTTAGAAGGGAATACTGTTACTGAAGAGAAGGCAAGAGAAATCATGTACAATGCCGAAAGTCAAGCTGCTATTGCTGAAAGCAACTATAATAAGATGGATAAAGCTAATGATAACTACAATAATAAAACTTATGCTGAAAAACTTGATGCCGATAAAAAAGGTGCTAAACGTGACTTGAAAAGAGGCGTTATATCTAAGAAAACTTACAAAGCGAAAGGAATGGCTAACCCTACTAAGGGACATGCAACTCGTTCCGATTTGTCAAGATAAATAAAAAAGAATAATATAGGAGAGTGATATTTGGTGGAAAACAATAATAACTATTTAATTCCAGCTAATGCAAACAGAGGAAAACTCATCTTGGGATATTTCAGATGGATAGACTTATTAATATTTGGCTCAGGTGCCGTTGTAACGTTTATTTTAATTTTAATATTTCAAGGAATGCTAACTAATTGGGTTGTAGCAATAGCAGTAATTGCTCCAGTTGCTATAACAGGATTTTTGGTAATACCAATACCATATCAACATAATGTGTTGGTACTCTTGACTAATATTTATGAGTATTTCTTTGTAAATAGGCAAAAATTTTATTGGAAAGGTTGGTGTAATAAATATGGCGAAGAACAAAATGGTAACAAGTAAATATACTGAAGATTGGATTCCGGTTCAATCAATTACCAATGGTATGATTATTTTGGATAATCAATTAAAAGTAACAGGAGTAAAAATTGCTCCTAGAAATATCTTTATATTAGATGAGGAGTCACAAGCAAATGTATTAATGAATTTGAAAAATTTCTATAATCAGATAGATTTCGAATTCTGGTTAATAGTGGCTGATAGACCAGTAGATATTTCTGTATATATGTCACAATTACAACTTTTGTATAATCAAACTAATTCCCCTGCAATTAGAAAATTGATTAGTGAAGATATACAAAAAGGAAATGGATTTATGAATAATAATGTTGTTGATACAGAATATTATATTTTATTCAAAGAAAACAACTTAGATATTATTCAAAAAAGAGTTAGAATGTTGATAAATTCTTTATCAGCTTGTGGACTTTTATCAAGTCAGACAAGTAATGAGGATTTAAGAATAATTCTTGATAATTTCTTGAATGGTGGTAAAACGACTGAATTCGGAACGGTGGTGGCACTATGAGTAGCACAATGAATTTTAAATCTCAAATAGCTCCTAAAGGACTTAACTTTGGGTACAGCGATTTCTTTATAAGTGATAAATATGCAACTATATTAAGTGTTGTTTCTTATCCTAAGTTCATTGCACCAGGATATTTATCTACACTTACTACTATGCCTGGAATTAAGGTAGTAATTAAACATATTCCAGTACCATTCTCAACAGTATCTAAAATGTTAAATAAGCAAATAGCTGATTTAAAAACTAGATATCAAGAAGAAAAAGATCGTACAATTCAAGAAAGAATTAGATTGGATTACGAATCATTAGAATATTTCGTAACTATGTTAGCAGGTAGTCAAGCAAGAATCTTTGATTTTCAAATGCACATTATGATTACTGCTGATACTAAAGAAGACTTAGAATTAAAGAAAGTTAATGTTAAAAACTATCTTGATGCAATGGAGTTAAAAGCCGTGTCATTACGTTTTGAACAAGAAAAAGTATTAAAATCAATAATACCAATATTCCCAAAACAAGATATAGAAGATCGTATTGGTACTCCAATACCATCAATTACAATTGCAGCAATGTATCCATTTATCTTTGATAGTATTAAAGATCCAGGATTATCTACATTGCTTGGTGTTGATTTCTCTGGTGGTGTAATTCTGTTTAACCAATTCTTATATAAAATTAAGAAAGAAAACAATAGAAATAATGCAAACCTTATATTACTTGGTACATCAGGTAGTGGTAAATCTACAGCTGCTAAGTTGTTGCTTCGTGGGCATATTCGTAACGGTTGTCAAATAGTTGCAATTGACCCTGAAAACGAACTTGAAGATATGACTAGAACATTTGGTGGAGATACTATTGACCTTGGTAAAGGTGGAGAATATGGTATGATAAATCCACTTCAAATAGTAATAGATGCTGATGAAGATGAAATTAAACAAGGACTAGGATACACAGTACTTACAAGAACTCTTCAATTCTTAAAAGCTTTCATGAAATATTATGATCCTTCAATTGAAGAAGATGTACTTACATTGTTTAGTGAAGTTGTTCAAGATACATATCGTCGTTTTGGAATAGATTTCGATAAAGATTTCTATAACTTTACGGCTAAAGATTATCCAACGTTTAGTGATGTATATGCAACTATAAAGGGTAGGCTTATGTCTATGACTGATCATACTCATGAAAAAGACATCATGGAACGTTTGGAATTAAAGATTAGACCATTAACTAATGATTTAAAATATTATTTTGATGGTCATACAACAATTACACATGATAGTGACTTTATCACTTTCAATATAAAAGAATTGATGAATGCAGAAGCAAACATTAGAAATGCACTATTCTTCAACATCTTAAAATATGCTTGGGGTCTTTGCTTAAATCGTGATGTTGATACAATACTTATGGTAGATGAAGCTCACGTATTATTAGGTGATGATAACTCATTAGGAGCAGATTTCTTAGCACAAGTACAGCGTCGTGCAAGAAAATACAATACAGGTTCTATTATCATTACTCAACAACCTAGTGACTTTGCAACTCCTTCTGTAATTACTCAAGGTAAAGCAATATTTGATAATGCTTCTTACTATATAATTATGGGATTAAAGAAACAAGCAGCTGAAGACTTATCTAAGTTAGTTGACTTAAATGATAATGAAAAAGAAAGCATTAAACGTTATTCTCAAGGTGAAGCATTATTTGTGTGTGGACATCGTCGTATGAGAATTAATATAATTGTAACTCCAGAAGAATTAGCATCTTTCGGTAGTGGAGGAGGACTATAATAATTAAATAGTTAATAAGTAGGTGGTGATATTATGGCTATGGATTCGAAAAAACCAAATATTAATGTTAATAATGGATATAATGGTGGTTTGAATAGTGCTATGAAATCATCATCTTCTTTTGATCCTAGGAGTAAAAAAAATCAAAACAATAAAGGAGGGGCTACTTCTCCTCAAAAAGCTGTTAAAAAGAAATTAATAACAGAAGGTGTTAAAAAAGCTGCTCAAGTCTATGGTGTACCAGAAGCAGCTACTGAAAGTATTCTTAATACTGATACTGGTAAAGAAGCAGTAGATGCAGCAGCTAGTGCACCTACTATTACAGAGGGAGCTAAAGATGCTGCTAAAGTAATAACTGAGAAAGTTTTTATTCAAAGTATTCCACTTATTATTTTACCTTTTTTATTTCTTTTATTGATATTTATTATTATCTTTAGTAAAGATACCTTTGGTGGTTTAGGAGATGATACCGATACTTATGAGGAATTAAGAGGTGAAATAACTAAAGTAGTTAGTTCATATCGTTCTAAAACTAATGTGGATGGCAATTTAATATTAGCTACTTTAGTTGCTTATAATGATATGGAAGATATTGAGAATGAAGAAATATCTTCTAAAAATATGGCTTATATGAAAAAACAAGTTTCTAAATTAGCTGAATATCAAATAATGACAACAAAAACTTGTAGTTATGATTCGTCTACTATGAGAAAAATTGCTAGTAATGATGATTTGATTGGTGAAGCTAATTATAATTGTGTTTCTGATATGGAAGGTGAAAGTTATTCTATTTCCATAGATGAAGGCAAAATTGATGATGATAACAGTGGTGGTGTATATTATTGGAATTTAATAGATGAAGGATTTATTTTTGATTACTATAATGACTATATGATTAATAAAGATGATAAAAATAGTAGTGAAAATGATGAAGTAATTTCAAATATTATTTCCGAGATATATGACTATTATAATATGATGGATAAGCAATCATTTATTGGTATTACTTCTATTTGTAGTAATGGTATTACAGTAGATGGGGTTACTATGAATTTTGAAGATTATATTAAAGGGGTAGTGTATTCTGAACTTGGTGGTAAACAAGTCCCAATAGAAGCATTAAAAGCTCAAGCAGTTGCTGCTAGAAGTGTTGCCTTATATGTTACTAATAACTGTACTCGTGAATTAGTTAATAATAATGTTCAAAGTTATAGAGAGGGACATGAAGCAAACCCTAATATTGCAGAAGCAGTCGATAGTACTATGGGCCAATACCTATCTTGGAATGAAAAACCTTTTTATGCGGCATTTTCAACGTTCCCACCAATAGATGGTAATTGTAATGTTACTTGTGATGATTCATCTTGTAGTGCTGATCTTTATTATGATTGGAATAAGAAGTTAGGTAGTCATAGAGTTTCAATTCCTAAAGGTTTATCATATTTCAATATAGAAGACTATGTTTATGCACTTACTTTTAAAGGACATTGTACAGGCATGAGTCAATTAGGTGCTTGGTATGATGCAGAAAGCGGGTTAACATATGAAGAAATATTAGAAAAGTATTATTCAGATCAAGTTGTTTTAACTGTTGGTGCTACAGAAGGATTAGAAAAAGATGCTAATGGATTCTTAAAACGTGTAAGTAGAGCTACTATCGATAATCCATATTATTATGCAAATTCACCTGATTATTCAAATGGATACATTGGCCTTGGAACTAACGAAGGTGAATGTGCATGGTATGCTGTTAGAAGAACTAATGAAATAATTGCTACTATGGGTCTACAAAATGAATATAGTTATGTAACTAGTGGTGGTAATGGTAATGGTTTCTGTTATGCTAGTGATTATAATCAATTTGAACATAGTAATAATCCAAATGATCCAAATTTAAAAGCTGGTTCATTAATATCATGGAACAGTAGTGAACACTCATATGGTCATATCGCTGTAGTTGAAGCTGTGTACCGTGATAGTAATGGTGATATTACTTCAATCGATATTTCGGAAGCTGGAGTATCGTTTGGTAATCCTGTTAAAGCTGGACTTACAAATTCAAGAGAATTGTGGAGTTATAATGGTCCAGATATATTGAAAAAACGTTCTCTTGTATGTGAAGATAATGGATGTCAAAATTTCCGAAATATTAATATGAATACTATTAAGTATAACTTTATTTGTTATTTAAAAGTAGTAAAATAGGAGATTTTATGAAAAAAAATGTATTGTTGATGATGTGTTTAATATTTTTCCTTACTGGTTGTTCTGCAGAATATAATATTGTAATAAAAAAGGATTCTATATCAGAAGAACTTCAAGTGTATGATGAAAATTCATATTATGAAAGTGAAATAGAGAAAAAAATAGAAGAAGATATAAACATTAAAACAGGTGTACTAATTAATGAGCAAAATGGTGATACAGAAGACGCCAATCCTAACTACACATATTATTTAAAAGAAAAGATAAATAGTAAGGGTAAATTAGGTATTAAATATACAAATACTTTTAATGTTGATGATTATTCTAAATCATATATTGCTAATAATTGTTATAAATATTTTCAGGTTTATAAAGATAAAAAGTACATAACAATATCTACTAGTAAAGAATTTTTATGTATTGAAAATTTCGATAAATTATACGAAGTTAAAATTAATATAAAAACAAAGTATAATGTAGAAAAGAATAATGCTGATGAAGTATCAAACAATGTATATAGTTGGACTATAACTAAAAATAATTTTAGTGATAAGAGCTTATATATTAAAATTGATATGACTAAAATGGCAGAAAAGTCAGAAGAGCAAAAAAAGCAAGATGAAAAGGTATTGAAGATTTTTGAAACTATTGGTATAATTCTCTTGATATTAGTAGTTATTGTGGGATTAGTCCTATTTAATAAAAAAAGAAAACTAGAAAATAATTAGAGTGAAAGAAGGAATATAATGAAACTTAAGTTTAGAGCAGAACCTCAGGATGTATTAATTTTTATATTATTTGCAATTTTCCTTTTATATGTAGTAGCACTTGGTGTTGTTAATTTACCAATGCTAGCTAATGAAGGAAGATTAGCAGGACTTAATCCGTTTCCAGCTTTTTCACCTAATTATTTATTTACAACAATAGTATTTTATTTAGTTGCTTTGGCAGCTTTATTTGCTAGTGTTTCTTCATATTTCTTTGAACGTGAAGAAGGCGTTGGATTTACTATGAACAAAAAAGATAAAGGTTATAGTAGATGGGCTAAAGAAAAAGAAATGAAACAAGTATTGAAATGCGTTCATCCATCTGATGAAAAATCAGATTATGCTGGTATTCCTTTGATTAGTAAAAACGGGGAACTTTGGGTTGATGATGGTGAATACCATAACTTAGTAATTGGTGCCACTGGTTCTGGTAAAACAGTTAGTACTATTTTACCTACAATTAAGATACTTGCTAAGAAGGGTGAATCTATTATTTGTACTGACCCCAAGGGTGAGTTATATGAAAAAACTGGTAGTATGTTAAAAGCAAAAGGTTATAATATCATTTTACTTAACTTCCGTAATCCACAAAAAGGTAACGCATGGAACCCATTAACATTGCCTTATAGATTATATAAAAATGGTAATCAGGATAAAGCTATTGAGTTATTAGATGACTTAGCTTTAAATATTCTTTATGAAGAAAATAATGGTAATGCGGATCCATTCTGGGAAAAAACTTCTGCTGACTATTTCTCAGGTTTAGCATTAGGTATGTTTGAAGATACTACTGAGGATAAAATTAATATCAATAGTATTAGTTTAACTACTACAGTAGGGGAAGATAAATGTGGTGCTTCTACTTATGTTAAAGAATACTTTAATATGAAAGATCCTAATAGTGCAGCTTATATAAATGCTAGTGGTACTATTATGGCTCCTAGCGAAACTAAAGGTAGTATTATTGCAGTATTTAAACAAAAAATTAAATTGTTCTCATCACGTGAAAACTTATCAGAAATGTTGTCATATAGTGATTTTGAACTAGAGTCTATTGGTAAACAAAAAACAGCAGTATTTATAATTATTCAAGATGAAAAGAAGACTTATCACTCACTTGCAACTATCTTTGTAAAACAATGTTATGAAACATTAATAGATGTTGCTCAATCAAATGGTGGTAAATTACCTTGTAGAACTAACTTCTTACTAGATGAGTTTGCTAACATGCCACCTTTAAAAGATGTAACTACGATGATTACAGCTGCTCGTTCTAGACAGATAAGATTTACAATGATTATTCAAAACTTTGCACAGTTAAAACAAGTATATGGTGCTGAAAATGCAGAAACTATTAAAGGTAACTGTGGTAACTTAATTTATTTAATATCAACTGAGTTAGCCGCACTAGAAGAAATTAGTAAGTTATGTGGTGAAGTTAAATCTAAAAAAGATGATAAAACAGCATCAACACCACTTGTAACAGTAAGTGATCTACAACGTATGAAACAGTTTGATCAAATAGTATTAAGAATGCGTATGCAACCATTCAAAACATCATTTACACCTGATTTTAAAATAGATTGGGGTAAGAACTATGGACCTATAGAGTATCCTGAAAGAGAAAAAAAACCAGTTGCTGTATTTGATGTTAGAGAATATGTTAAAGAAAAACGTCAAGAAAAGATAAAAGAAATGATGGCTAATGGAGGTAATCCAAACGGTGGTATGGGAATGATGCCAGGAATGGGACCAAGTATGAAGCCTGTTAGTAATAATCAAGCTAATAATAATGGTCCAATGGGAATGCCTAATACGCCTAATAATTTTGGTGGATTTGCTCAAAATAGTACACAACCTAATAAAAAACCAACACCTGAACTTAATATGGATGACTTAATTAAAAAGATTGATGCTAAAATCGCTGAAATTGAAGAAGAAGAAAAACGTGCTAAGCTTGAAGATAAAAAGTCAGCACCAACACCAGCACCTGTCACAACACCTGTTAGCGATAAAAAAGAAAACACACAAGAAATTCCAAAGATTGTACCTGATAATACAATTATTAAGGAAGAAATTAAACCTAGTGTAGAGCCCAAAAAAGAACAAGAAAAATCTAAAGAAGAGGTTATTAATAAAGCTCCTACAATTACACTTGATGAAGAAGTTGAAGATAATAAATTCTTTGATGATTTCTTTGATGAATAGAAATAAAGAGTTTACTGATATCAAGTAAACTCTTTTTTGCTAGTTTAATTAAGAAAAAATAGTGAAAAACATAGTATTCATATTAATAGTTATGTTATAATAGAGACGTATTAGGAGGTTATTATGGAAAAGAAAACTAATAAAGAAGTAAAAGTAGAAGGAAGAACAAAATTAGAAAAAATACAAACAGTTGTAATTGTTATTTTATCTTTAATCATTGTATTTGGTCTTGCTTATGTAGTACCAGAATTAAAAAACAGTACTTCTTGTTATGCAAGGGAAGTATCATTGACTAATATCACTATGGATGAATATAATACTTTATTAAATGGTAGTGATGTATCATTAATCTATTTAGCTAGTCCAACTTGTGGTTATTGTCAAAAACAAGAACCAATTATGAAGCAATTAGTTAGAGATTATGATTTCAAAGTAAATTATTTAAATACTAGTTCTATTAGCAATGATGAAGCAGATACAATTTATAATTTATATGGTAGTGTTCAAGAAGAAAGATATAATGTTGAAGGTGTTAGAACTCCAACTATATTACTAGTTCAAAATGGTAAACTTTTAGATATGAATCTTGGAAATATCGAATTAGAAAGCTTAGTTTCATTAATTGGAACATATACTGAAATAAATAAAGTAGGTGAATAATATGAACGACGTTTATAAAAACGTTAGAGAATTTAAAAATAAATATCCAATGACAGTAGCATGGAGATTAAAAGCAAACTCTAAAATTGTCCAAAAATATATGAATCCTGATGAACATGTCATTTATGCTTTTGCAGCTCAAAAAAGTGATAATTCATTAGATATATTTTCAACTGCTGTTGTAACACTTACAAATAAAAGGATTTTGATTGGTAGAAAAAGAGCACTTTTCGGTTACTTTTTAGATTCTATCACTCCAGATATGTTTAATGATTTAAAAGTTTTGTCTAGTATGGTTTGGGGTAAAATATATATAGATACTGTAAAAGAATTTGTTACTTTATCTAATATTGATAAAAGAGCACTAGATGAAATTGAAACAGCTATATCATCTTATATGATGGAAGCTAAAAAACTTTATCCAAATAAAGAAAAGAAAGAAAAATAATAAGTTTAAAATAGTTGTTATATCAACTATTTTTTTGTTATACTAATAATGGTGATAGTATGAAAAAAATATTGAACTTTGTTATAATTTTAGGAATATTATTATTAGTATTTCAATTTGGGATAAATTTGTTTAAAACCAATCATAAGGCAGATTACGATATAAATATTGACTCTAAATCTGCTAATATTCATGAGGAATATTTAAAAGATAAGAAAAGTGATTATTATTTTTTTGAAGTTGCGTATGGCGATAATAAATTTGTGTTTGATGTAGATAACATATTTAATAAACAAAAAAAAGTAATATCAGATATTAAAACGTATAAAAAAGGTGATTTAGTGTGTATTTCACCAGTTTATATAAAAGATACAGAAAGTGATATTTACTGCGATATTAATGGGGTCCAATATGATTATTCAAATATTAAAGATAATTATAATTTAGATGAATTTACTGCCGCTTTAAATAAATTTGATAATAATAAGTATGTATCTTCTAATAAAAATTCTTCAATTAGTTCAATGGACGTTTATAAAGAAAACATGAGTGATGATGAAAATATTATCGTATATAAATATAAAAACTTAGTTAAATTAACAAAACCAGGAAGTAGTAGAATCCAGTTTTCTAATTATGATGTATATCATAATGATCTAGGAGTTCTAGTTGATAAGTATTATGTTATGCCTAAATATGAAAACAAACCAGAATATACAGGATTTTTGATTATTGATATATTGGATGATGATACTAGTACAATGTACTTTGATGATAGTATTTCTACTAATATTTATATTAATGGTATTGTGGATAGCAAATTGTATATTTTTGATAAGAGTAATATGGTTCAATATGAAATTGATCCTAAGAAAAAGAGTTATAGAGTAACTGGTAATAGTAGTACTGGTGCTCAATATTATGATGGTGAGTGGTCTACTAAAAATATATATGAATTTACTAAAACGGAAATTAAATTTAATAATAAAATATCTATAAAAGATAATTATGTAAATATATATGATGGTAACAAATATTACTTTTACAGCAATAGTAATAATGAATACTACAAAGTTTATAAAAAAGATCCGGACAAAAAAGTATTCTTATTCAAAAATAGTAATGCAAAAGAAGTAAAAGTTGTTAATGATAACCTATATTTCATTGAAGGAAATAATCTTTATAAATATGACAACTATAGTGTTAAGTTAATTCTTACTAATAAGGAATTTCAATATAATTATAATAATATTTATAGTGTCTACTTTAAATAATAATATAGAACAATAATTAGAATATTTATTAATATTCTTTTTTTTAGTTTAAAAATAATGTATACTAATAATAGAATAGGAGGATAGGTTATGATATTAAGAAAACCCTATGCATTTTTAATCAAGCATTTTAAGTTGATTCACTTAATACTAACTGGATTATTACTATATGTAATAATTAAAAGTAATAGACTTTTATCTTTCTTAACTGAATATATAAATAGTAGAAATTATAGTGTAATTGATAATTTATCAAGTATTTACATAGGTCCTTATGTATATTTATCCATATTCTTAATTATGGTTATCAGCTTTGTTATTTTCATGCTTATGAAGACAAAAGATAAACCATTAAAATATTATGTGTTTACAATAATTTATTATTTGATTTTTATAATTGATTTAATATTTATTAGTACTCAATTAGATAATATATCGATCAATAAAGTTAATACATTATTACTTAGAATAAGTAGAGATTCATTGTTAGTATTGTTTTTAGGACAAATACCTTTTTTCCTTATTTCACTTGTTAGAGCTATAGGGTTTAATATTAAAAAATTTAATTTTCAAAAGGATTTAATTGAACTGGAAGCAGATGAAAAAGATAATGAAGAATTTGAACTCGATATAGATGTTGATTCTTTTGATGTTAAGACTAGAACTAGAAGAAGATTAAGACTTATTAGGTATGTTATTAAAGAAAATAAGTTAATTATTTTGTTTATAACAGGTATTATTCTTATAGTAAGCGGTGTTTTTATACATAATAATGTTTATTTAAAAAATAAAGTGTATAAAGAGAACGCTGTAATAAGTTCAAATGGGTTAAAATTAAAAGTTATTGACAGTTATCAATTATCTGTTGATAATTTTGGTAATGATATTTCAAATGAAAAATTTAGTTATACAGTAGCAAGAGTGAAAATAAAAAATATTACCAACAATGATCTTTCTTTTTCCATTAAAAATTTTGTATTGAAACTTAGTAATGGCAAGATATATAGTGCTGATTTAAAAAGCAAGGATTATTTCTTAGGATTAGGTAATACTTCATCAACAATATCAATATCTCAAGGAAAAGAAACTATAATTATTGTTATTTTTAAAATCGATGAAGAAGATATAAAAAGCAAGAAAGTATTGGAATACACAAGTGGGTATAAAATAAATAATGGTGAGAGAATTTACAATAGTAAAAAAATTAGTTTAAATCCAAAGGAAAACTTAAAAAACGTTAAAGTATCAGAAGTTAAGTTAGGAGAAAAATTAGTTTTTGATAAAAGTATTTTGGGGAATTCTAGTATTGTTATTAATAGTTTTGAAATATCAAATAAATTTACTTATTCATATAAGCAATGTATTAGTGAATGTTATCAATATAAGGATTTTATTGAACCAAAAGTAAATACGAAATACAATCCAGCAGTAATAAAAATGAATTTAGATATTAATATAGATAAAGAACTTTATAATGATAGTTTAATTGATAATTTAATACCTGTTTTTGCTCATGTTAGATATATTATAGAGGATAAGGAATATACTCAACCTTTTAATATGGCTAATATAACACCTAATAATAATTTAGAAGATAGATATTATGAAATAAAGTCAGATGTTAGTAAGGCTTCTAATATATATTTGGACTTTATTGTGTTAGATAAAACTTATACTTATGTGTTGAAATAGTTACAATCTGTAACTATTTTTACATATTTCCTAATTATTTAAATAGAATAATAATGAATTAAATATTAGGAGGACATATGGAAAAAATTAAGATTTATGCTAAAAGTATTATTATTCCTATAGTATTGGGTGGAATAGTTGGATTAATTACTTCAAAAGCAATGAATTATAGTATGTTAAATAAACCATCATTATCACCACCAGGATTAATATTTCCTATAGTATGGACTATTCTTTATATATTAATGGGAATATCGTATGGTATTTTAGATAGTAGAGAATATATAGACTTTGATATTAAATCAATTTATTTTGCTCAGTTAATTGTAAATCTTTTATGGCCAATTCTTTTCTTTGTTTTTAAATGGAGATTATTTGCGTTTATATGGATTTTGTTATTAATTTCATTAGTTATTAATATGATTATCAAATTTTATCAAAAGGATAGGGTATCAGGATTGTTACAAATACCATATTTAATATGGCTAGTTTTTGCTGGTTACCTAAATTTGTTTATCTATTTTCTGAATTAGAATTTATATCTATATTTTTTAATAGTCAATTGACAACAATAATAGTTTAGTGTAAAATATTACTTGCAAGTGAAAAAATATAGATGGGTCTATAGCCAAGTGGTAAGGCGTGGGACTGCAACTCCCTGATCGTTGGTTCAAATCCGACTAGGCCCTCCATAAATGCGGACATGGTTTAGTGGTAGAATGCGACCTTGCCAAGGTCGAGGCGGGAGTTCAATTCTCCTTGTCCGCTCCAAATTGATATTCAATCGGACTTTTAGTTCGATTTTTTAATACCAAAAACAGTGATGGTCGAAAAGTGGTCAAATCAATTGATAATATTTTTATTTTTTATGCAATATATCTTAACAAGTTTTATATTGTTAAAATTCAGTGTAGTTAATTTTTTAATATTCAAACTTTATAATTTATATATAAATAAATTTTAACTTAACAACCAAGATATAGTTAGGAGGTGTTAAATATGACTTCAATGGAATTAGTTGGATTAAATACTAAATGGTATAGATATCAAAATAATATGACTCAAGAACAATATGCTAATAAGACTAAATTCAAGATGGCATATATAAGTACAATAGAGAATGGTGATGCTAATTTAACATGTAAAAATATAGATTTTATTGCTCAATCATTTAATATTAAAGTAAAAGATTTATTTAATGAAGAAACTGCGCTTAAAGCAAAAGAATTACCAATTAGGGTTGATATGTTTAAAAAATAAAAATGTTGAAAATTTCAACATTTTTTAATTTTTATAAGTTTATTATAAATAATTGTTTAAATCAAAATCAAATTCAATTATTCCTGAATAATTATCTTTATTGTAGGTGGTATAAAAAGTTAAGAATACTATGAATTTATTTTCTAAATATCTAGTTATTGTTGCATTTATTTCTGGATTAATCATGTTATTAAGTAGAGTGTCACCAACGGAAATATAATTTGTAAAATTAGTAGTTTCATTTAGAGGTATTTCAAGAAGTTTCTCTAATTTGCAATTTAAATCAAATTTGAAAGAGTAGTTAGTTCCTCTGATATTAAATGATAGTGTTTTAAAAAATTCTTTAATATTTTTTCCGTTTACATATTTATTCTGTTCGCGTTTTATTAAGTAGATATCAATGCTTTCGTTATCTACATTTTCAAGTTTAGCTATTTGGAACATTTCTACCTCCTAAATAATTTAAAATGTTTAATTAATATCCTCTAATAAATATTTATTTATAAAATCGGCAACACCATTTTCATCGTTAGTTAAAGTAACATAGTCTGCTTTTTCTTTTAATTTTTCCTTTGCATTACCCATAGCAACCTTAAATCCAACTTCATTAAATAAATCATAATCATTTATATGATCTCCAAATCCAATAGCATCTTCTTTAGAAATATTTAAATAATTTAAAAGTTCTCTAATAGCATTACCTTTACTAACATCCTTATTGGTGATATCAAAGAAATAACCATTTCCGCCCTTGATTTTATTGATATATATACTAGAAGCATTAGCAACTTTTAAAGTAGGGGAGTTTGATATATGTTTTTCCATTTCTTTCATAATGTTTATGTTTTTATGACCAGCAACTATTTGATATATATTTCGATCAATTATTTCGTCAATACTTTTAATTTTGACCTTATCTTTATCTTCTTTATTAGTATATCTTTTATCTTGAGTATTAATGTGACATTGCATATCATTTCTATTACAATATTCCCATAATTTTTTTATATCGTCTTTTCTTAACAAGTTACTAAAAATATCTTTAGACGTTTCATAATCATATATTTCAGCACCATTACATGCGATAACATAAGAGGAAGCATTAGCAAGTTTGCTCATTTTACAGACGTAACTATTAGTCCTTCCAGAACATAATACAATATATGTTCCTTTCTTTTTTAATTCGGTTATTGCCTTGGTAGTATCAGTAGTTACTTCTTTTTTGCTATTTGTTAAAGTGCCATCAATATCAACAAAAGCGATTTTAATATTATTTAACTTTTTCATAATATCACTCCTATTAATATAATATCAGAAATCAATAAAAAAACCAACGTATGTTGGTCTATTCAAGATTTAACTTATTATTTATAAATTTACACGATAGTAAATATTCAATAATTATAGATATTAATGATGTTATAATAGCTGATATAAATATTGGTATCATTTCGTAAAAAGTTGCATTGTTTTTATTTGCTATTTCTATGATGTTATTATCAAATACAGATACTATTCCTATTCCCATTGCAGCTATTAATTGCATTACTATGTATATAATAATTCCATAACTGAAGGAGTGAGCAATTTTGTTTTGAGATTTTTGATGCCCTAGGATTAATGCTAAGAAAAATGTAAGGACATATGTTATGTAATTTATAAATAATATTATTAACACATATAAATAACTAACCCATGCATCTACACCCGATAGTGCAATTGCTTGATTTATTGAATCTATTACTTCTTTAATCATTCCTTTTGTATAAAAGGCAATTAGTAGTGAAATAATAGCTATTGCAACACTTGCTATTATAGATAAAATTGCTGTTATTAGTTGAGATAAGATAATATTACTTTTTTTTACTGGAAGGGTATTTGTTAAATATCCTTCATCTTTTAATACGGTACGATAGAATCTTCTAATTGTTACAAAGAATGTATAAAAGACGATTGCTGTTAGTGATATTATAAAGAATGCTAATATTGTTGTACTAATAACTTCAATTATTGGTAATTTTTTTTCTATAATTCCGAATAATCTTACTAGAGCTCCTAGTAATATAACTAGTCCATAGAAAGGAGCTAGGCTTTTAGCCATACCTCTAATATCATACTTCAATAATTTCTTTAACATTTGAACATCTCCCTAAAAATCATATCTATTGATTTATTTTCTTTATTTCTTAATTTATCCGCTTCTTCATATAATACTATTTTTCCGTCAGAGATAAATATTACATCATCAAGTATTCTTTCTATATCCGCTATTAAGTGAGTAGATATAATAATAGAAGCATTTTTATTAAAATTTTTTAAAATAGTATCTAATATATAATCTCTTGCAGCAGGATCAACTCCACCAATTGGTTCATCTAATATGTATAAGTCGGCTTTTCTACTCATTACTAGTATTAGTTGTACTTTTTCTTTAGTCCCTTTTGACATAGTTTTTAACTTGTCATTTGAATTTATTTTTAGTTTATTCAATAACTTATATGCTTTTTTCTCATCGAAGTTATCATAAAAATCCTTAAAGTATTCAATTATTTCTTTTACTTTCATATCCATACTTAAATAAGTTCGTTCGGGTAGGTAAGAAATAATCTTTTTGCTATTAATTCCAGGATGTTCTCCATTAATTAGTACTTCGCCACTAGTTGGAGTAATTAAATCATTTATTAATTTAATTAACGTTGTTTTACCACTACCATTTGATCCTAAGAGTCCTATGATTTTTCCTCTAGGAATAGTAAGGTTAACATCTTTTAATACTTTTTTTGTTCCATAATCCTTATATAGGTTTTTACATTCTAATAATTCCATATTAATCCTTTCACATATCTTTTAAATAATTAATGATTTCTTTCTTTTCAATTCCCAACTCATTTACATGATTTAGAAATTCTTCAATTTTTTCTTTAATAATGTTCATTTTTATACTTTGAATTAGTTTTTCATCTTTTGTAACATATCTACCATTAGTACGATCAGTATAAACTAGTTTTTCGTTTTCAAGTTCATTATATGCTCTTTGAACAGTATTAGGATTAACCTTTAACTCATCAGCTAAGCTTCTTACTACTGGTAGTTTTTCGCCACACTTATATTTTCCTGATACGATAGAGGTTTTTAAATTTTCTACTATCTGTATATAGATGGGACGAACATTATCAAATTCTTTTAGCATCACATCACTTCCTTATTGTATTAATTGACTAATACAATAATACAGTTATTTTTTCTAAAAGTCAATTATGTATAGTAATATTTATTTAATAAATGTTATAATGAAATTGGGTGGGAATATGGCTGAGATAGATAAAAAAATAATTGAAATGTTACAAAAGGGAGTAACATTACAAAAAATAAAATTAAAATTTGATTTATGTGATTCTGATGTTGTAAAAAGAATTAATGCTTTATCAAATATGGGATATTCTATTGGTAGATCATTTAATGAGTATGGGGTTAAATTTCAAGTGTCAGATAAAATTGTGATGCCTCTTCAAGATAATATCAATATAACAACTAGTAATAAGTTTACATTTTTAGTTATAGCAGATACACATTTTGGCAATATATATGATAATTTACAACTTGTTAATGAACTTTATCAATATGCACAAGACAGAAATATTAGGTATGTATTTCATTTAGGAGATATTATAGAAGGATGTGCTCTTGATAATCAAAGCCCTTCTAGAATTAAAAAAGTTGATATTCATGAACAAGTGGATTTTGTGACTAAAAAATATCCTAAAAGTGATAGAGTTGATACTATATATATTTTAGGTAACCATGATTATAGATGCTTAAGTAAAGGAATTGATATATCTAAAGTTATAGAACATAGAAGATTAGATATGCATTTTGCTGGATTTAAGAGTAGTAAAATTATAGTAGGTAATAAACTTGTTTTGTTGCAGCATCCATTTACTATTGAAAAAAGTAGTATTTATGATTCAGAAATAAGAGACCTTTATTTTAAACCACAATTTGATTTGATATTAAGAGGACATACTCATCACAATGGAATATATATAAATGAAGATGAATCAATAGTAGTTAATGTTCCGGCATGTTATTCTTCACCAAGTAGAAAATATCAAGGAGCTTATGAAGTTGAATTTTTTAATGATTCGGTTACTTTAAGATCTTTAATTCTTGATTCTGAACCGGAAGTTTTCTCTGAGATTAAGTATGAATTAAAACCAAAAGAAAAAATAAAAACTCTTGACAGTCCAATAAATAAATTTAATGCACGTTATAATAAAAGGAATAATGCTTAGTAATTTGATTATAATAATATTAAATATTGACTTAATTTTGTAAGTGAGTTACAATTAGTGCATCGATGTTGATGAAGAGAAGTAATAATGAAATTCAGGATAAGCGAGTTAGGTAAGGTGGAAGCTAACACTAAGAGTCATTATGAATAACACTTCGGAGTTACTTGTGCGAAACAATAGTAGTGCAGGTCGGTAGTTTACCGTTAAAAAAACTAGTCTTAAAAGAGATCATTTATGATAATTAGGGTGGTACCGCGGATATTACAGTAATTCGTCCCTTCAGGGAGGTTTTACTGTTTTTTTATTAAAACCCCATTACTGTTAAAATATATAATATAAGGAGGAAGAAATATGCTATTAGATTTAAAAGAAGTATATGAAAAAGAACTAATTGGTAAAGAAGTAACTTTACAGGGTTGGATTAGAAACCATCGTAAACAAAAAGAATTTGGTTTTATAGATTTTAATGATGGTACTTGTTTTAAAAATTTACAAGTTATATATGATGATAAGCTTGATTCATTTAGTGATATTCAAAAATTAAAAATAGGTAGTAGTATAACTATTAAAGGAACGATTGTATCTTCTCCTAAAGAAGGACAAAGCATTGAGATGAATTTAAGTTCATTAACTTTGGAAGGGGATTGTCCTGATGATTATCCTATTCAACCAAAAAGACATACAAGAGAATTTTTACGTGAAGTAGCACACTTGCGTCCTAGAACAAACTTATTTAATGCAGTTTTTAGAGTAAGAAGTATTGCAAGTTATGCTATTCATAAGTATTTTCAAGAAAGGGGATATGTTTATTTCCATGCACCTCTTATTACTGCTAGTGACTGTGAAGGAGCTGGAGAAATGTTCCAAGTTACAACATTACCATTAGACAAATTAAGTGGTAAGATTGATTATTCTAAAGATTTCTTCGGTAAACAAACATCTCTTACAGTGTCTGGTCAACTAGAAGCTGAGACTTTTGCTATGGCATATAAGAAAGTTTATACTTTTGGGCCAACTTTTAGAGCAGAAAACTCTAATACTAAAACACATGCATCAGAATTTTGGATGGTAGAACCTGAAATTGCTTTCTGTGATTTAGAGGGTGATATGAACATTATGGAAGAAATGCTTAAATATGTTGTTAGTTATGTATTAGATAATGCTAAAGACGAAATTGATTTTTTTGATAAGTTCGTTGAACAAGGATTGAAAGAAAAACTTACTAAATTAGTAAATAGTAAATTTACAAGAATTGATCATAAAGATGTTATAACAATCCTAAAAGAAGCCGATATTAAATGGGAATTTGAACCTCAATATGGTGAAGATATTGCTAAAGAACATGAAAAATATATTACTGAGTACTTTGGTGGGCCTGTATTTATTAAGAACTGGCCTAAAGATATTAAAGCTTTCTATATGAAACAAAATCCAGATGGAAAAACAGTTGCAGCGGTTGATTTGGAAGTACCTGGAGCAGGAGAATTAATGGGTGGTTCTCAACGTGAAGAGAACTTAGATAAGTTATTAAATAGAATGGATGAACTAAAAATGTCTAGTGATGATTTATCTTGGTATTTAGATTTAAGAAGATATGGTGGATGTGTTCATTCAGGATTTGGTATGGGATTTGAAAGATTACTTATTTATTTAACAGGAGTTGAAAATATAAGAGATGTAATTCCTTATCCTAGATGTCCAAAAACTTGTGAATTTTAATATATTTAAATAAAAAGTGACATTCCTTTTTTTAAAAGACAAACACAATTTCAAAAAAAAATCAAAAAAAGTATTGCAAAGTCTAAAAAAAGCATATATAATAAAGAAGTCTCGTTTGAAAAGGGATGTCAATAATGTGCTCGATTAGCTCAGTTGGTAGAGCATCCGGCTGTTAACCGGCAGGTCGTAGGTCCGAGTCCTACATCGAGCGCCATTTTTTTTGGCCAGTTGGTGAAGTGGCTTAACACACCGCCCTTTCACGGCGGCATTCACGGGTCCGAATCCCGTACTGGTCACCAAAGTGTTAGTAACTCAGTAGTGAGTAAAATATAAGCAACGTTAAGTTGCTTTTTTCGTGTAATAAAAAGTTAATTTAGTTACCAGTTTGTGAACTTTAAACATTGCTTTAATAAGTTTACTTATAATTAACATCGTATATTGAGGTGGTAGTTATGAATATACTTAGCAAAAGAATAAAGCAATTAAGAATAAATAATGATATGACTCAAGAAGAATTTGGAAAAATTATAAATGTAAAGAAAGGTACAATCAGTTATTATGAAAGTGGTAGAAATGAACCATCAATTGAAACGTTATCAATTCTTGCAGATTATTTCAATGTAAGTCTTGATTATTTTGCAGGACGTGATCATTACATGATAGCAGATGGACCTAATAATTATGGTAGTAGTATTTGTGAAGAAGAATTGAGATTTATAAAAGAAGTTAGAGGTATAACAAAATTACATAATGATATGCTTGATAATCCTGAAAATTTAGTTAGTCGTATGAAATTAAAATTGTAAATTTATTTTACAATTTTTCTTTTCTTATAAATTATTTTGTTTACTAACATATAATTAAATAGGTGATAATTATGCGTTTATCAGATCTGCAGAGTAAGGATATAGTTAACGTTATAGATGGTAAAAACATTGGTAATATTATTGATGTTAAAATAGATGAAGCAACAGGAAGTATTTTATCGTTGGTAATTGAACCTAATCGTAACTTTTTTTCTTTTATGAATAAAGGTGTAGATACCGAGATTAATTGGAAGAATATTACTAAAATTGGAGAAGATGTTATTTTAGTAAATATTACTTTATAATTGTCTTTTTTTTTGATAAAATACCAGTAGGTGACATGATGAAAAAAAATATATATTTAATTGCTGGTATAGGTATTATATTAGATCAAATAACAAAAATTTTTGCTAGTTTATACCTTGATAATATAAAAATTATAAATAATTTTTTTAGTTTAACTTATGTGAAGAATTACGGTGGAGCATGGGGAATACTTAATAATAATTTATTTATTCTTATTACCATTAGTATTTTTGCACTTTTAACAATAAATAAATATATTAGCAGCGATGTTAATATTACTAAATTATCAATTGTTAGTTATGGCATGTTAATAGGTGGTATTTTTGGTAATTTAATTGATAGAATTTTTAGAGGATATGTAGTAGATTTCTTGAATTTTAATATTTTTAATTATGATTTTCCTGTATTTAATATAGCAGATATGTTAATAGTAGTAGGAATTATTTTAATGATTATAGAAGTAATAGGGGGGTACTATGGAAGTAAAAGTAACAAAAAATAATATAAGATTAGATCAATATTTATCACAAGAGTTAGATATTTCAAGAAGTAAAATTCAAAAATTAATAAAAGACAAAAGAATATTTGTGAATGGGAAAAATGTTAATTCTAGTTATTTAGTTAGTGAGAACGAAATAATTGATGTTGATGATGATTTATCTTTTGAAATACATATTAATCCTGAGAATATTGATGTTGATGTTGTATATGAAGATGATTATTTACTAATTGTAAATAAAAAAAGTGGTATGGTAGTACATCCAGCCCCTGGTAATTATTCTGGTACTTTAGTAAATGCTTTGATGGGTAGATTTAATCTTAGTAATAAAGATAATATTCGTCCTGGTATTGTTCATAGGATTGATAAAGATACTAGTGGTCTTTTAGTAGTAGCTAAACAAGATGAGGTTCACGAAGCATTAAGCAAAATGATAAAAAACAAAGAAGTTGAGCGAAAGTATATTGCTTTAGTAGAAGGCGTTATTAATCATGAAACTGGTACTATTGATGCACCAATAGGAAGAGATATTAATAATCGTCAGAAAATGATGGTTACTGATATTAATAGTAAAGACGCAATAACGCATTTTAGAGTATTAAAAAGATATAAAGATAAAACTTTGATAGAATGTAAACTAGAAACAGGAAGAACTCATCAAATAAGAGTACACATGGATTATATTGGACATCCTATAGTAAATGATCCTGTGTATGGAAGAAGTAAAAAAGTAACGCCTTTTGGTCAAATGTTGCATTCAAAAAGTATAAGATTTATTCACCCAATTACTAAAAAAGAAATATATATAGAAAGCGAATTACCAAAAGAATTTCAAGATTATCTTAATAATTTAGAAAATATGTAAATATTTGTTGTAAAGTAACCAAATAAGTTGCTTTTTTTATTGCTTTTTGTATTTTTAGATGAAATAATGTACTTGAATAAAGATATAGGGAGTGAGAGTTATATGAAGAAGTATGTTTTTTTATTTGTAACTGCAGTATTAACTTTTTTAGGCATTACCTGTGTATATGCAACTAGTTATGGTGATGTTAACTTAGATGGTGAAGTAAATACAAAAGATGTAGTTCTTTTACTAAGATATGTAAAGGGTAATACAGAAGAGATAAGTGAAGAAGGCAGGGTTTATGCTGATTTGAATGGTGATGGCGACATTGCTGAAGAAGACTATTGGATTTTACTACGTCATTTAGCAGGTTGGGAAGACTATAAAACTTTACCAATATCTAGTAATGTTAAGTTATTTGAATATGGTGATGTTAATTTAGATGGTGAAGTAAATACAAAGGATGTAAATCTTATTCAAAGATATGCATCTGGTGATACAGAAGCAATAAGTAAAACTGGTCAAGCTTATGCTGATTTGAATGGCGATGGAAATATAGATAATGTTGATTCTTTGATATTACTACGTCATTTAGCAGGATGGAAAGAGTATAAGGTATTACCATTAGATAGTGATACAAAGGTATATGAATATGGTGATGTTAACCTAGATGGAAAAGTAGATGTTAAAGATGTTATTGCTATAATAAAAATAATAGATAATCCTAGTGGTAGTGGTTCAGATTCACCATATGCTGATTTAAATGAAGATGGTAAAATAGATGAGACCGACCGTTTAATATTACTACGTCATTTAGCAGGATGGAACGAATATCAGAGTTTACCGTTATCAAACGATTTTCAAGTATTTGAATGTGGTGATGTTAATTTAGATGGAAAAGTAGATACAAAGGATGTAGTTCTTTTATTAAGATACTTAGACGGTGATAAAGATATTATAGCTGAAAAAGGTTTATTACTTGCAGATGCTAATAGTGATGGTAAAGTAGATGATACAGATAGATTAATAATAATGAGACATATTGCAGGATGGAAAGAATATCAAAGATTACCTTTAGAACAAGATACTAAAGTATATCTAGAAGGCGACGTTAATAAAGATGGCAAAGTAGACGAAAAAGATTTAGAATTAATAGATAAAGCTTTAAAGGATAAAGAAAATAATGCTTTAGATGATTCAGCTTCTAGTATTGCAGATATCAATGGTGATGGTAAAGTAGACGAAAAAGATATGGAAGCTTTAAAGAAAATATTAAGTGAAGAAAACGAAAAGAACCCTAGTACAGGTGATAGCATGTTATATATAATCGGTGGTATGGGATTACTATTATGTGTTGGTGCTGTGGCTTTTAGAAAAGTAAAAAGAGCTTAGAAGTACTGAAAAAGAGGTTTGAGATAATTATTTTGATGATAATTATCTCTTTTTTTGTATATAAAATATTTTAAAAACTTGTCACATATGATATAGTTAAAGTAATAGAAATAAGGAAGGTGAGTCTATGAATCTTGAATTTTTGACTAATGATTACCTTTTAGCGTGGAATTTATTGTTTAAGCCTTCTTTTTCAGAAGAAGTACAATCATTAAAAGAAAAATTATGGCAAAACTACCCTAATCAATACATGAAGATGGAAAAAGAAAATATTGAAATATTAAAATATAGTAATGATTTTATTCCAGATGATGATACTGTTTATACTTACGTATTTGATACTGATGTATTTAAAAAAATAAAAAAAGAAACAGAAAAACATCGTTGTTTTTTGATGAAATATTGGGATAATCATCAAAAACAAATTAATAAAGAATTGAAAAATATTTTAAGGTTTAGTATTAAAGATACTTATCATATTTTAGTAATTCATCCTTCGCTTGATACGGTAGAATTTATGGGTACTAATCCTAAAAAGAACATATCTTGGGGAAAAGTTAATGATAGTGAAGATGGATTAAAAGCCTTAATGCGTATTATTTATACACTTGTTAAGTATGAAATAGGAGCTCACCAAAAAGAAAATAAAGAAATAGTTGCATCAATAATAGATTTAGCAATTACTAATGAATTACATACTAAACTTACTGGAATTAGTAAATATAATGAAGGATTTAAAAATCTTAGACTTTTAAAAAGACAACTATATCCTTATTGGTTAATGTATTTAGGAGCGGATAGAGAAGAATTAGTTAGTTATATGATGCGAGATCAAATACCTTTTGATTTTGAAAAATATCCGATAGAAAAAGAACTTGCAAAAGTTGACTTATATGGATTTATAGATTTTTGTTGTAAGAATCAAAAATATATAATTAGATTAGATAGACTTGATTTAATATAATGGGGGAAACCCTTTTTTATTGGGGGTGCAGTAATGGACGAAAAACTAGAATTAATATTAAATAAAATATCTTTAGATAAAAAATACTTTACTGAATTTGTTAATTCATCACTAGAAAAAGTAATTCTCTTTAAAAAAACTGATGAAGTTAAAATAATTATTAATAATGAGACTAATTTTAGTCCATTGTTGTATATAGATTTAGAAGAATGCTTTAGACATTATTTTGATAAAAATGTTATTTTAGAAATTAATCCTGTTAATGTTAATTTCGACTATATAGTTTGTTATTACCAAATGATAATAAAAGAATTAGCTTCTTTAAAAGTTACTTTAAGTATCTTTGAAGATCGTCTAATAAATAAAGAGGGTAAGTACTATATTGAAGTAATTAATAAAATAGAAGAACAACAAATAACACCTTTTATTGAAAAAATAGTTAATAAACTAAATTTGTGTGGATACAAAATTAGTTTAGAATTATTTTTTGATGAAGAAGCAAACAAGAAGACTAAAGAAGAAATTAATAATGCTTTAAAAATGAGTGTTGATGCTATAAAAATAAGTCATAAAGAAGAAAAGAAAATGGCACCTTCTAATCCTCAATCTGCAAGCTCAGGCTTTAAACAAAAATATGAAAAAAAAGAAGTGGATGAAAATACTATTAAAGGAAGAGTTATAAAAGATAATCCGGTATCCATTAAAACAATAGTGGGTGAAGAAGATAGTGTTACTATTGAAGCGGAAGTATTTGGTACTGAAGAATTTGAACCTGCCAGTAAAGAATTTAAAATATTAACTCTTAAGTTAACTGATTATACTGATAGTATTTATGCCAAAATCTTTTCAAGAGATGAAGAAGAATTTAGTAATCTTAAGAAAAAAACAAAACCTGGAACTTGGCTTAGAATTAGAGGCGGTACTAAAAATGATAGATATTCTGGTAATGAATTAGTATTAAATATAAGAGATATTAACTTAATCGAATCAAAAGCAGTATCTAGAAAGGATACTTCAGAGGAAAAAAGAGTTGAATTACATGCTCATACACAAATGAGTCAAATGGATGGAATATGTGATGCTAAAAAGTTAGTTAAACTTGCTAGAAAGTGGGGACATAAAGCTATAGCAATTACTGACCATGATGGATGTCAATCTTTTCCTGATGTATATCATACTATTTGTGATATTAATTCATCTCTTTTAGAAGGAGAAGAACCATTTAAAGCTATATATGGGACAGAACTTACATTAATAGATGATACAGTTGATGTTGTTGTAAGACCAACTGATACTGAAATGTTAAAAAATACTTATGTTGTATTTGACTTTGAAACAACTGGATTTAATGCTGGTGGTGCAGATCAGATCATTGAAGTGGGTGCTGTTAAATTATTTAATGGAGAAATAATTGATAAATTCTCAGAGTTAATTGACCCTAAAAGACCATTGCCTGCTAAGATTACAGATGTTACAGGTATTACCGATGAATTGTTACAAGGGCATGATGATGAGGAGACAGTAATAAAAAGATTTGTTGAGTGGTTTGGAGATTTACCAATGGTAGCGCATAATGCTAAGTTCGATGTTTCGTTCTTGGAACGTTGCTATCAAAAATATAATTTAGGTGAATTTACTAATTCAGTTATCGATACTTTAGAAATATCTAGGACAATGGATAATACATATGGTAGACATTCACTTAGTGCTTTAGTTAAGAGATATGATGTTCCTTTTGATGAAGAATCTCACCATAGAGGAGATTATGATGCTGAAGCAACGGCATTAGTTTTCCATAAAATGATGAAAAAGTTATATGACCGTAACTTTGAGAAAATGACTGATTTAGAGAAATTAGTTTCTAAAGATGAAATATATAAATATGGTAATAGTTATCATGTAAATATTTTAGTAAAAAATAAAACAGGACTTAAGAATTTGTTTAAAATTATAAGTTTTGCTAATACTAAGTACTTTTATAAAGGTAGTGCAAGAATATTAAGAAGTGTTTTAAGTGAACATAGAGAAGGTTTATTAATTGGTAGCGGTTGCTATGAAAGTGAAGTATTCCGTCAAGCTAGAAGTAAAGCTGATGAAGAGTTAACTAATATAGTAAGTTTCTATGATTATGTAGAAGTACAACCACTACCTTGTTATGACCACTTATTACAAATGAATGACTTTGCGTCACGTGATGAATTAGTTGACCATATTAAAAAGATAATTCGTATTACTAAAGATTCAGGTAAGATAATTGTTGCTACTGGAGATGTACACCATATTAATGATGAAGATAAAATATATAGGGAAATAATTGTTAATCAAAAAGTACCTGGAGGTGGAAGACATCCTTTAGCAAGAAGTAATATAACTAGTATTCCTAGTATGTATTTTAGAACTACTGATGAAATGTTAAAGGAATTTAGTTTCTTGGGTGAAGAAGAGGCTCATGAATTAGTTATTACTAACCCTAATATGATTGCAGATATGGTTGATATTATCGAAGTTATTATTGAAACAGGTGGAGTTCCTTTCTCTCCTAAAATTGATAGATCAGTTGAGACGGTTACTGAACTTGTATATGGTAAAGCAAGCAGTATGTATGGTGATGTATTACCTAAGAATATTGAAGAGAGAATTGCTAAAGAGTTGTATGGCGATGCGGTTCTTACTGCTATTAGATATAATATGGATAAGGAAGGTATAGCACCAGGAGATAGCTATGAAGATGAGGCGTTTCGTCGTTTACATGAGGTAATATTACAAGGATTTGATGCGGTATATAAATTAGTTGAGGCTCATCTTAAAGAGGCTAGTGAAGAAGAGTTAGATGATAAAGCACTTGCTAAAAAAGTTAAGAAAACTTTAGGTGGTGTAATAGGTGGAGGATTCGACGTTATCTATTTAATTGCTCAAAAGTTAGTTAAGAAAAGTAATGATGATGGGTACTTAGTTGGTTCCCGTGGTTCCGTTGGATCAAGTTTCGTTGCAACAATGATGGGAATTACTGAAGTTAATCCACTACCAGCTCACTATTTATGTAGAAATTGTAAACATAGTATTTTTGAAATAGATGGAAAAAGTTTAGGTAGTGATTATTCAAGTGGATATGATTTACCTGATATGACTTGTCCAGTTTGTGGTAGTCCAATGGGAAAAGAAGGTCAAGATATGCCATTTGCTACTTTCTTAGGATTTAATGCTGATAAAGTACCAGATATTGACCTTAACTTTTCAGGAGATTATCAATGGAAAGCTCATGAATATACAAAAGTATTATTCGGAGTTGATAATGTATATAGAGCAGGAACTATTGGTACAGTTGCTGATAAAACTGCTTTCGGATTTGTAAAAGGTTATTGTGAAGATAAGGGAATAGATAATATGCGTACTGCTGAAGTTGAACGTATCGCTCTTGGTTGTACAGGGATTAAAAGAACTACCGGTCAACATCCAGGGGGTATCGTTGTTATTCCAGGATATATGGATGTATATGATTTTACTCCTTATCAATTCCCAGCAGGTGATGTTGAGGCATTGTGGAGAACTACTCACTTTGATTATCATGCGATCGACCAAGATGTATTAAAACTAGATATACTAGGACACGATGATCCTACAATATTAAGGATGTTACAAGATTTATCAGGAATAGATGTTACTACTTTACCAATGGATGATAGAAAAGTAATAAGCCTATTATCTTCACCTGAAGCACTAGGAGTAACTGAAGAACAGATAATGTGTCCAACTGGTACTTTAGGACTACCGGAACTTGGTACTAAATTCGTTATAAATATGTTAGTTGAGACTAAGCCAAAGACTTTTGCAGAACTTGTAAAAATATCAGGTCTATCACACGGTACTGATGTATGGGCTGGTAATGCTAGTGAATTAATTAAAAATAAAATAGTAGAATTCAAAGAAGTTATTGGGTGTCGTGATGATATCATGGTGTATTTGATGTACCACGGATTAAAACCAATTGATGCTTTTAAGATAATGGAGTTCGTTCGTAAAGGTAAAGCAAGTAAAGATCCAGAAGGTTGGGTTAAATGGGAAGGTAAAATGAAAGAAGCCAACATACCAGAATGGTACATTGACTCTTGTAGAAAGATTAAATACATGTTCCCTAAAGCGCACGCATGTGCTTATGTAATGAGTGCTATTCGTATTGCGTGGTTTAAACTATATAAACCAATTTTCTACTATGCATCTTATTTCTCTATTCGTAGTGATGACTTTGATATTGAAACAATGATCAAAGGATATGATGCTATAAAGAGTAAAATGGAAGATATTAAATTAAAGGGATTTGATGCTACTAATAAGGAATCTAATATTCTAACAACTCTTGAAATAGCATTAGAAGCAACAGCTAGAGGAATTAAATTCTCTAATGTAGATTTATATAAAAGTGAATCTCGTAACTTTAGAGTAGCCGATGATGGAGTAACGCTAATCCCACCATTTAGAACAATAGATGGACTTGGTGATACTGTTAGTAAAGCTATTGCTCAAGAAGGAGTTAAACAAGAATTTATAAGTATTGAGGATTTACAAAAACGTTGCAAAGTATCACAAACTATTATTGATAAAATGCGTATGATGGGTATTTTAGATGGAATGCCAGAATCAAGTCAGATGACACTAAATTTATTTTAAAAACTCAAATATTATTTTATTTATATAAAAAGGATAATCTAAATAAGGAAAGTGAGAAGCATAGGGAATTATAACTAATCCCGAGTCTTTAATCTTACTAGCCATTAACTTACCATCTTCTATAGGAGTTTCTAAATCATTTTCTCCCCATATAAGAAGAGTAGAACAGTTAATGTCTTTTAGATAAATAGTTAAATCTTCATTTATTACTTGAATGAAGGTTTTTCTAATATTAGGATTAAGATTTTTATAGTCAGTTGAACCAAAAATACTTATTAGTTTATTCAAATATTTGTCTTTTAATCTATGAGGTAGGATATTTCCTATCTTTTTTAATGCTTTATAAATAAACTGTTTTAATCTTACTTTTATACTTTTTTTTCGTCTAATACCAGCGGCATCTATAAGTATTATTTGTTTTATTTTCATTTTATATAATCCTGCTAAAAGAATAGATATTCTGCCACCAAAAGAGTGACCAATTATAATAGGATTTTTAATATTATTTAAAGTGATAAATTCTTTTATTAAATAACTGTAGTCATATATAGTTAGATCTCTATTAGGAAAACTACTTTTACCAAATCCAGGATAATCTATGATATAGACAGTGTAGTATTTTTCGAGAGTACTAATTAGGTTGTTGAAAGTAGATCTTGTATCACCCCAACCAGGGAGTATCAAAATACTTTCTTTACCAGTTCCATATTTTTCATAATATATATTAAAATCTTTGATGATGAAATTCATAAAATCACCTAATATAAGGTATGCGTATATTTTTTTCTTGTTAAATAATTATTGTTATGCTATAATCTACTACGGTGATTTTATGGAGTGCCGCGAAATAGAGAGATCTATAATTAAAAAGTTTAGAAAAACCTTATGGTGTCGTTTTGTAAGAAGTATTGACGAGTATAACTTAGTCTCCGATAATGATAAAATAGCAGTATGTATCTCAGGGGGAAAAGACTCAATGCTTTTAGCAAAAATGTTTCAAGAGTTAAAACGTCATGGAAGAATAAATTTTGATTTAGAATTTATTGTTATGAATCCAGGGTATAATGAAAAAAATCTTAATTTGATTAAAAGTAATTTAGAAAAATTAAATATTCCAGCTCATATTTTTGATAGTAATATTTTTGAGGTAGCGGATAATTATGGTGGAGAGTCTCCTTGTTATTTATGTGCTAGAATGAGACGAGGTGCATTATATAGCAAGGCACAAGAGTTGGGTTGTAATAAAATTGCTTTAGGTCATCACTTTAATGATGTAATTGAAACAATTATGCTTAACATTTTATATGCTGGGGAATATAAAACTATGATGCCTAAACTAAAAGCTGAAAACTTCAAAGGATTAGAATTAATTAGACCAATGTATTATGTAAAAGAAGAAGATGTTATTGCATGGGCCAAATACAATGAACTAAACTTTATTAACTGTGCTTGTAAAATGACTAGTCGACGAGAAGACGAAGGAAAAAGAAATGAAATTAAAAAACTAATTGCAAAATTAAAAGAAATTAATGATAATGTCGATATTAATATTTTAAGAAGTAGTGAAAATGTTAATATAGATTCTATCATTGCGTATAAAGAAGATAAAAAGAAAATTAGTTTTTTAGACAAGTATTAAAATTTTGATATAATATAATAGAAAGGATAGGGTAATATGAAGAAAACAAAAATTATATGTTCAATAGGGCCTGCTAGTAGTAATTACGACGTTATGCGTGAAATGGTTTTATCAGGTATGAATGTTGCTAGAATTAACTTTTCTCATGCTACACTTGAAGAGCGAAAAGAAGTAGAAGAAGTTGTAGCAAAAGTAAATAAAGATTTAGGTACTAATGTAGCAATACTTTATGATACTAAGGGACCAGATTTTAGAACAGGTGTAATGGCTGAAGGCGGTATAAAACTAGAAGAAGGTAACATCATTCGTATTGTTAAAAAAGATGTTTTAGGAACAGAAGAGTCATTTACTGTTAACTATAAAAATGTATTAAAAGATATTAATATTGGTGATAAGGTTCTTTTAGAAGATGGACTAATGAAATTAGTTGTTATTGATAAGGAAGATGATGATTTAGTTTGTCGTGTTTTAGCAGGAGGACTTTTAAAAAGTAAAAAAGGAATTAATGTTCCGGGAGTAGATTTACATATTGAATTTTTGAGTAGTGAAGATGTTAGTGATATTGTCTATGCTTGTGAAAAGAAAGGTGACTTTTTAGCGTTATCTTTTGTTAATAGTAAAGAAAATATTTTAGCAGTAAGAGAAATATTAAAAGAACATAATTCTGATATGAAAATTATTTCTAAAATTGAAAGCGGAATAGCATTACAAAATTTAGATGAGATAATCGAGTATAGTGATGGAATAATGGTTGCACGTGGTGATTTAGGTGTAGAAATTCCATGTGAAGAGATACCTATAGTACAAAAAGAAATTATTAAAAAATGTAGAGAGCAAGGTAAGACTTGTATAGTTGCTACCGAAATGTTAGCAAGTATGTATACTTCAGCAAGACCTACTAGAGCAGAAGTTACTGATATAGCAAATGCTGTTTTAGATGGTTGTGATGCTGTTATGTTGAGTGGTGAAACTACTGTAGGAAAATATCCAATTGATGCTGTTAGATATATGGCAAGAATATGTGAAAATACAGAAGAACATATTGATTATGATATGGATAGAAGAGAAGCACATTGTGATATTACTGGTGCTATAGCCCATAGTGCAGTAGAAGTATCTAATTCATTAAAAGCAAAATTAATAATTGCAGCTACTATGAGTGGATATACAGCAAGAAAGATAAGTAATTTAAAACCAAGATGTTTAGTTCTTGCAACTTGTCCAAATGATAGAGTAGCAAAATCTCTAGCACTTGATTGGGGTGTTTATACTAAAATTACTAAGGTATATGAGTCAACTGATGAAGTAGTAGAAGACGCTATTTTAAAGGCTAAAGAATTTGCTAATTTACAAACTAAAGATATAATAATTATTACTGGTGGATTACCTAATAATACAGAAAATAAACAAACTAATTTAATGAAAATCGAAGAAATATAAAAAAAGCGGAGTTTTACTCCGCTATTTTTATGGATTTTATTTTTTTTGTTATACTTCCTTTAGGTAGTTCATAAGTGTTATAGACATTTTTTTTAGGAAGAATAATCTTCCATGGTTTTAGACTAGTATAAGTATATAAAATATTATTGTTTTTATCAGTTAATATTACATCAATTTCTTCTTTCATAAAGAAGGTATGAATTCCATTACATTTTTTGAAAAGCAAGGCATAATCTATATTCTTTTTAAACATAAGTCCTTTTAATCTTTTAAAATAATTATCTGCAACATGTAGTGGTATTTCCTTGTTGGATACTATTATTTTCATACGATCACCACTTTCAATATAACATAGATTTAAGTATTTTGACACATTTAATTATTTGATTTTAATTGATATTAAAACTCGTTGACAAAATATGAAAAACATTATAGAATTAAAGTATATTAAAAGGGTATGGTGATAGAATGTTTAACATGAATAAAAAAGGTCAAGCATTGGTAGAATATGTATTAATTATAGCGTTAGTAGCAGTAATGATTATTGGTGTTATGAGTACATTTGGTGGTGTTTTAAAAGATAAAATTACGGAAGTTTCATGTTCTATAGCTGGACAGGAATTCGATAAAGGTGAAGGAACTGGTAAAGGATTCTGCAAGGAAAAAGAGTAACGCGAGTTACTTTTTTTATGCTCTAAAACTGGACAAATGTCGAAAAATGTGATATTATTTGCTCATTGAAGCGCTAGTACAGGCTTTTATAGTTTTTGTACTGCGTTTTTTTGCATTTAAGGGGGAAAAGAAGTATGGAAAAAAAGCTGACAGGTTATCCAACTGTAGATAAACCGTGGTTAAAATATTATGATGAGAATTTTTTAAAAGAATTTTTACCAGAAATGACAATATTGGATTATATGAAATTAAATAGTAATAATTATAGTAATAATACAGCTATAAGTTATTACGGGAATAATGTTACGTATGGAGAATTATATGATAATATTGATAATTCTTCAAAAGTATTGGCTGAGTTAGGTGTTAACTCTAATGACAGAATAATGTATTTAATGCCTAACATTCCAGAAACAGCATATTTATTTTATGGTGCATCACAAATAGGAGCAGTATCAGATTTTGTTGATCCAAGGCCAGATAGTGTTGATTTAAAAGTTAGTGCTAAAAAAATATTAGCGTTAATTGAAGAAGAAAAAGTTAAGTATTTAGTAGCACTAGACCAGTGTTATTTAGGAATGTTAAAACCTATTGAAAATGAATTAAAAGATTTAGGAATCGATAACATTATGATTGTCTCTGCTAATGATTCTATGAACTTTATGTCAAGAATTAGATATTTAGAAGAAAATATAAGGTTTGATGGTATAAAAAAATTAAAGATAAAAATGTCTAGAATGAAGGAAATTGAGGAAAAATTTAAACTCGCTAAGGATACTTCAGTTATTGAGTTAGTTAATTATTCTGATTTAATAAAAGATTGTAGGTTTACACATTTCGATCCTATGGAATATATGCCTGACAAATTAGTTTCAATTGTTCATACTTCGGGTACTAGTAGTCCTAAACCAAAACCAATTCCGTTAACCCATGACAATTTTAATGCTTATGTTCATCAGACTTTTGGTGCCAATATGCCAATGAATCCAGGAGATAAGGCACTACATATGCTACCTTATTTTGCTGCTTTTGGTATTGTTGATGTTGTACATGCGGGTTTGTGCCATGGAAATAATTTGATACAGATTCCTGAGTTTTCACCAGCAAATCTTGGAAAAATTATTATGAGATATAAGCCTCAAACGGTAATAGGAACACCTACTTGGTTTTTATCAATGGTAGACGACCCAGCAATAAAAAATGCTGATTTATCATTTTTGAAAATGGTAACTTATGGTGGAGCTTCTATGGAAACTGATGATGAACAAAAGGTTAATCAATTTTTAACAAGTCATAATTCAAAAGCAATTCTTACAAAAGGACATGGTATGAGTGAAACTTGTGGTTGTGCCTCATATGCTACTGATTGTTATAATCATTTAGGAAGCGTTGGCATACCTATGCCTAATACAACATATGGATTAGTTAATCCTGAAACTAAAGAATTAATTAAGTTTGCCGATGGTGATGAAACATTAGAGGGTGAACTAATTATTTCATCAAAAGCAATCACCTCTGGTGTATTGGATGGTAAAGTTTTAGTCAAACATGGTACATATAATGGTGAAAATTATATTTATACTGGAGATATCGCTAGAATGGATAGAGATGGTGTAATTACATTTTTGTCAAGAAACGATAGGTCTTTTATGAGATATGATGGATTTAAAGTTAAGCCTTATGAAATAGAAAATGTTATAAAGGAAAATCCTAAGGTTAAATACTGCATTATAGCACCTTATTTTGATGAAGAAAAATATGGAAATATGCCATTATCAGTAATTGTTCCAGAGAATAATGAGAAACTTTCGTATGATAATCAAGTAAGAATTGTTGAAGATATAATTAATAATCAATTTATTAATAATCAATATGTTTCTACAAGGCAAATACCATCAAAATTCAGATTTGTTAAGGATGTTCCACTAACTATAAATGGAAAAATAAATTATAATCAAATCAAAAATCAGGGGTTAGTAGGTGATGAAATATCAGTGTATTTTGAAGAAACTAATATTTCTATTGGAGATATTAAGATAGTACCTCCAAAATTAGAAAAAGTAAAAGTTCTTTCAAAAAAATAGAATAAAAAGAGGTAGTAAATGAAAAATGATGGATTTTTATTATTAAATGTTTATGCTTTAATTATCTTAGTAATATTGGAAATAATTTTTTTAAGTAAGGAAAGGCAGCACAAAGTAGAAGATAATACTTATGGCAGCTTATTGATAGTAAGCATTGTAACTATATTTTTTGGATTGTTATTGGGAATGTCAGTTGATGGCAGTTTCATATACAATAAAGTAAATATTATTTTATTTAACAAGGCATATTTAATTGGACTTGTTTTGACAATTTCAATATTTACATTTTATACTTTTTGCATATCTCATATACAGTTCAAAGACTTTAAGAAAATAGTTAAATTGTGTATTATGTTGTGCGTTATAAATGTTTTTGTAATTGTAGTTTTGCCGTTAGACGTTGAAATAATTAATGATAGTATTGTTACTAGTGGTTTGGCGATAACATATACATATTTAATATTTGGTTGCTTATATTTTCTTTTGGTTATATTAGTACTAATGGATTTGAAAAACATTAAGAATAAAAAATATATTCCAGTAGTGTTATTAATTATTGAGGGAATTGTAATAACAATAATACAAATTTTTAATCCATCTTTTAATTACATTATAAATCCTTCTACGGTTTTAAATTGTTTGGTTATGTACTTCACGATAGAGAACCCGGATGTAAAAATGTTAAATGAATTAATAGAAAACAGGAAAATAATTGAGCGTTCAAGTGAAGAAAAATCAATCTTCTTATTTAAAATGAGTCAAGGAGTAAAAGAACCATCAAAGAATATTGAAAAAGAAATAACAAGATATGAAGAAGGAAAGAATACTAAAGAGAAAGTAGATAATATAATTCAAAATATAGAGAAAGAAAATGGAAAAATAAATTACCTAGTAAATGACGTAATGGGCTTAACTTCTTTTGATGGAAGTAAGATAAAGAAAGTAGAAGGAAGTTATAATATATATTCACTTTTAGAAGATATAAAAGTAAGAGCAAAAGGATATAAGAAAAATGATATAGATTATACTTTTACAACAGTAGAAAATATTCCCAAAGAATTAATAGGAGATAGAGTAGCAATAAAGCAAGTATTGATGTCATTAATAATAAATGCCTTTAATAATACAAGCAAAGGATATGTACATGTAGATGTTAATTCTATAACAAAGTATGATGTATGTAGATTAGTAATAACAATAGAAGATTCAGGTAGTGGAATAGAGATAAATAAGATAAATGAAATATTAAATCAGGAAGAAGAATTAACAAATGAAGAATATCTAAAATTGGATAAGATAGATATAGATTTGCCGCTATCATATAAGATAATAAAATCTTTAGGTGGGACAATGTACATAAGAAGTGAAGTAGGAAAGGGAACTTCAATTACAATTACTTTGGACCAATACATAATAGAAGATGAAGATGAGAAAAGAAGTAAAAGAATAGAAGAATATATAAAAGATAAGAATAGTTTAGGAAAGATATTACTAGTAGATGATAATGAGAAAGAGATATCAAAGATAAAGAAATACTTAAATAAAAAAGGATATGATGTATCCTTAGTAATGTATGGAGAAGAAGTAATAAAGAGGATAAAAGATAAAGAAAAATATGACTATATAATAATAGATGATGAATTAGAAACGATGAGTGGAATAAGCTTATTGAAAGAACTAAATAAAGAAAAATATAAGAGTAAAAAAATAGTAATATTAAATAAAGATAAATTATTTATATCAGACCATTATATAGAAGATGGATTTAATGATTATATAGATAGAGGGAATTTAATTAAAGAATTAGATAGATTGTTTTAAAAAATACTTTAAGATTTGGATAATTGTATAATTTTTCTTGGTTATTTATGTATTTTATGTTATAATCTAAGTACATCAAGTGGGAAAACTCCCACTTTTTATATTGAGGAGTCAAGAAAATGGAAGAGAAAATTAAAGAATTAGTTGGTAACAAACTAGAGAAACTAAATGTATGGATTGATAGCGTTAAGCTTGAAAAAGAAGAAGACAATACCTTCTTAAGAATAGCACTTGATGCAGACTTTATCATTCCATTAAACACTGTAGTTATGGCTACTAGAATTATAAATCCATTATTGGATAAAGCAGATATTGATTTAGATAATTATATTTTAGATATTTATGCTAAAGAAAAAGGAGATGTTATAGATGAATAGTAAAGAATTTATTAAAGCAGTTGATTCAATTGTTAAAGAAAAAGGAATTGATCGTGAAGTTGTATTCGAAGCAATGGAATTAGCATTAGCAACTGCATATAAGAAAAATTTTGACTCATTAACTAATTCTAAAATATTTATTGATAGGAACACAGGAGATATAAAAGTATATTCATACTTGACTGTAGTACCTGATGAAAAAGAAGATGATGAGGAAAGCGACGGTATTGATTTAGATACTGAAATAAGTCTTACTGAAGCAAGAAAAATCAATAAAGCATTAAATGTTGGAGATACTATTGATACTGAAGTTACTCCAAAAGACTTTGGACGTGTTGCAGCATCAACTGCTAAACAAGTAATTATTCAAAAAATAAGAGAAGCAGAACGCAATTCTATTATGAATGAGTTTGGCGATAAACAAGATGAATTATTAGTAGGTACTGTTGCACTTGAAGATGTTGATAATTACTTTATTGATTTAGGTAGAAGTAATGGTATTCTTCCTAAGAAAGAATGTATCCCTGGGGAAAAAATTGAAATGGGAAAACAAATTAAAGTTTACTGTAGTAAAGTTGATGGCAGTGGTAAAGGTATGTTTATTTTACTATCTAGAACTCATTATGGTTTCTTAAAAAGATTATTTGAACTTGAAATTCCTGAAATAAGTGATGGTTCAGTACTTTTATATAGTGTTGCAAGAGATGCAGGATCTCGTAGTAAAGTTGCTGTATATTCTGAAAGAGGAAATATAGATCCAATTGGAGCATGTATTGGTGAAAAAGGAAGTAGAATTGCAAGAATTATAGAAGAAGTTCATGGTGAAAAAATAGATATAGTTAAATATGATAAAGATCCAGCAACATTTATTGCAAATAGCTTACAACCAGCTAAAAATTTACATGTAATTATTACAGATCCTAAAAAACAAGAATGTATTGTAGTAGCAGATGATGAAAATTTCTCTTTAGCTATTGGTAAAAAAGGACAAAATGCCAGATTGGCTAGTAAATTAACACATTATAAAATTGATATTAAAAATTTAGAACAAGCTAGCGAAATGGGAATTAATTTTAAGGATTAGTGAATCATATGAAGGTAAAAAAAATACCGATGCGTACTTGTGTAGTTACTAGAGAAAAAAGAGAAAAAAAAGATTTGTTAAGAATAGTTAGAACACCGGAAGGTGAAGTAATAATAGATTTAACAGGCAAAAGTAATGGAAGAGGAGCATATATAACTAAGAGTATTGAAGTATTAGAAAAAGCTAAAAAAACTAAAGCTTTAGATAAACACTTAGAAGTAGAAATACCTAGTAGTATATATCAGAAAATAGAAAATATAATTAATAATGATTAAGAAAGTAGGTGGCTAATATGATGAGTATTTTAGAATATGCATTAGATGTCAATAAAAGTAGTGAAGAAATAAAAAAGCTTTGTAATAAACTAGATATTAAATATGAAGATGATGATTCACTACTTACAGAAGATGATATAATTCTTCTTGATAATGAAATTCAAGATAGCGAAGATTATATTACAGACGAAGAAGAAATAGATGAAGAAGTGTTAGATGAACGTGTTGAACAAATATTAAATGAATCTAACTTAGATCTTGATCCTGACAATAGAATAGAAAAGTTAAAACCAAAATCTGAGCGTATTGAAAGTAGTAAGGTTAATTTTCAAAAAGAGAAGAAGAAGTTGTATAAGCATCGTGAAAAACTAATGAGCAACGATAAGAGCCAAAAAGAAGATGTTATTCTTTATAAAGAAGGAATGACTGTTAGTGATTTGGCTAAAGAATTAAATATATCAGCAACTGAAATTATAAAAAAACTTATGGCTTTACAAGTTATGGCTAATTTAAATTATTCACTTAGCTATGATTTAGTAGAATTATTAGTATTAGATTATAATAAAACATTAAAAAGAGAAGAAACACAAGATATAAGTAACTTTGAAGATTATGAGATAGTAGACAAAGAAGAAGACTTAGTACCTCGCCCTCCAGTTGTTACTATTATGGGACATGTTGACCATGGTAAAACATCATTACTTGATGCTATACGTCATTCTGATGTTGCAAGTGGTGAAGCAGGTGGAATTACTCAAACTATTGGTGCTTATCAAGTAGAATTTAATGATAGAAAAGTAACATTTATAGATACACCTGGGCATGAAGCATTTACAGAAATGCGTGCTAGAGGTGCTAGTATTACTGATATAGTAATTATTATAGTAGCAGCAGATGATGGTGTTATGCCTCAAACTAAAGAAGCAATAGATCATGCTAGAGCAGCTAATGTTCCAATAATAGTTGCAATTAATAAAATAGATAAACCTAATAGTAATGTAGATAAAGTATTAACTGAATTAAATGAATATGGACTTACTCCTGAAGAATGGGGTGGAGATATAATTGTTAATAGAATTTCTGCTAAAACTAAAGAAGGAATTCCAGAGTTATTAGAAAGTATTTTACTAGTAAGTGATATGGCTTGCTTAAAAGCTAATCCATCAAGATATGCAATAGGAACAGTAATTGAGTCTAGGCTTGATAAACAAATAGGTAATGTTGCAACTGTTTTAGTACAAAATGGTACTTTAAGATTAGGAGATCCTATAGCAGTTGGTACTACATGTGGTAAAGTTAGAACTTTAAAGAATGATAAAGGTATGGATATTACTGAAGCATTACCATCTACACCAGTAGAAATAACAGGTTTAAATGAACTTCCTTCGGCTAGTGATAAATTTATGGCTTTTGAAACTGAAAAACAAGCAAGGAGTGTTATGGAACAAAGAAAAGCAAGAGCAAAAGAAAAAGCAACTAACAGATCTGGTATGACGTTAGAAGACTTATTTGGTGCTATTAAAGAAGGCGTTAAAGAAATTAATGTTGTTGTTAAAACAGATGTTAATGGTAGCTTGGAAGCAGTTAAAAGTAGCTTAGGCAAAATTGATGTTGAAGGAGTTAATGTTAAAGTAATTCGTGGGGGAGTAGGTACAATTACTGAAAGTGATATAGTACTTGCTAATGCATCAAATGCTATAATTATTGGATTTAATGTTAGACCTAATAATAAAACAATGGATTTTGCTAAAGATTATAATGTTGATATCAAGTTATATGATGTTATATATAAAATGGTTGAGGATATAGAAAATTCTATGAAAGGTTTACTTGATCCTACATATGAAGAAAAAGTTCTAGGTAGTGCTGAAGTTAGACAATTATTTAAGTTCTCTAAAGTTGGTACTATTGCAGGAAGCCATGTTGTAACAGGAGTTATTAAAAATAATAGTGATTGTCGTATTGTCCGTGATGGAGTAGTTATCTATACTGGTAAAATTAAATCATTACAACATGAAAAAGACCAAGTTAAGGAAGTTAAGAAAGATATGGACTGTGGTATTACAGTTGAAAACTTCCAAGACATAAAAGAAAATGATATTATCGAATCATTTGAACTAGTTGAAATTAAAAAGTAACTAGTTCTTTTTATTGCAAAAAACTTAAAAAAAAGATATGATATAGTTGCAAGGAGGATTTAGCATGAATGTTAAAATAGAGAGATTAAACAGTACTTTTGTTAAAGAAATAAGTTATATTTTAAGTACTGAAGTTAAAGATGAAGATATTAAATTTGTAACTATAACTGATTGTGATATTACTAGTGATTTAAGTTATGCAAAAGTATATTTTACAGTATTAGATACAACTAAAAAAATAGATACATTAAAAGCGCTTGATAGAGCAAAATCTTTTATAAGAGGTAAACTTAGTGAAAGAGTAGATATAAGACATACTCCTGAACTTAAATTTATATTTGATGAGTCTATCGAATATGGTGATAGAATAGAAAAGAAAATAGAAGAATTACATGAGAAAGATGAAATGTAAAAATATCATCTTTTTTTAATAATGAAAGAGGCAAAAACGATGATAGAAATAGAAAAAATCGAGGTTTGTGATAGAGAAAAATTGGAAAGGTTATTGCAACTTTATTTACATGATTTAAGTTTATACTTTCCAATTACATTTGATTCAGAAAATTGCAAGTATGAATATGATTTGAACAAATATTTTGAGAACAATTATGCTTATTTTATCAAATCAAATTCTGATATATTGGGTTTCATTTTAATAGATGATAATTCAAATAATAATTATGAAGTAAGTGAAATGTTTGTTTTAAATAATTATAAAGGACACCAAATAGGTGAAGTTGCTATAAAAAAGATTTTTGATATATATAAAGGTAGTTGGACTATAAAGGTAGTTCCTTTATCTCCTAAAGCAGAACTATTTTGGAAGAAGACTATAAATACTTACACTAATGGTGATTTTACGATTGAACATACAGGTAAATATAATAGGGCAGAGTTATATTTTAAAAATATAAGTAATTAATTTCTTGTGTTTTTTTGAACTAAAACAAAACTAGTCGCATAAATTAGATTGAGGAGGAATATTATGGCTAGTTTTAAAGAAATAGTTACTAAAGCGGTAATAGGAAAAGGCAAAAAGACATTTACTACTACTAATTCTGTTACTCCAGAATGTGAAGCAACTACAATTTTAGGGTGCTGGGTAATAAATCATAATTTTAAAGGATATAAAAGTGGTGATACTGTTACTGTAGAAGGTAGCTATGATATTAATATTTGGTATTCTTGTCAAGATGATACTAAAACTGAAGTAGTAAGACAGACTGATACTTATAAAGAAGTTGTTACTGTTCCAAGAAAGAATGATGCTGATAATTCTTCTAGTGAAGAAATAATAGTAAGAAGTCTAAAACAACCTAGTTGTGTAAAAGTGGATATTAAAGATGGTAAAATATTCTATACGGTAGAAAAGGAACTTGGAATTGAAATAGTAGGAGATACTAAAGTAAAAATTGCAATTGATGAAGATGAAGACGAGTGGGATGTAATAGATGATGAACCAGATTTAGAAGAAGCTGATAAGCAAATAGATGAAGAAGTAAAAGAAGAGTTCTTAGATTAAGAACTTTTTTTAATTTGATTAAAAGATTTATTTATAATATAATATCTCTAGGTGATAATAATGAAAATAGTATTTATGGGAACGCCTGAATTTAGTGTTCCAATATTGGAAGGATTAATAGAAAATTATGATGTTATAGGAGTAGTTACGCAACCAGATAAAGAAGTTGGAAGAAGTCATGTAATTAAGTTCTCTAAAGTTAAAGAAGTAGCTTTAGCAAATGATATAAGAGTATTTCAACCAATAAAGATTAGAGAAGATTATGATGACATAGTAAAATTAAATCCAGATTTAATTGTAACTTGTGCTTATGGTCAAATTATTCCTAAAGTATTATTAGATTTACCTAAATATGGTTGTATTAATGTGCATGCTTCATTACTTCCTAAATTAAGAGGAGGAGCTCCAATTCATAGAGCTATTTTAAATGGTGATATGAAAACAGGTATCACAATTATGTATATGGATGAACATATGGATACTGGGGATATTATTCAAAGCGAAGAAGTTTTAATAGAAAAAGATGATACGGTTGGAACATTACATGATAAGTTAAGCGTTATGGGAAAAGAATTATTATTAAATGTTTTAAATAAATATAAAGATGGTAATTTTCCGCATGTAAGACAAGATGATAGTGAAGCTACATATGCACCTATAATAAAAAGGGAAGATGAACTAGTAGATTTTAATAAAACTTCATTAGAAATATACAATAAAATAAGAGGACTTAATCCATTCCCAGTTGCTTATGCTACATTAGATGGCAAAGTAATGAAACTTTATGCATCAAGTATAAAAGATAATGTTTATACTTCTAAGAGAAATGGAGAAATAGTAAGAGTATATAGTGATGGTATAGGTGTATCAACTAAAGATAGTGAAATAGTTATAACTGAAATAAAACCTGAAGGAAAAAGGAAAATGAGTGTTAAAGAGTATTTAAACGGTATAGATAAAGAAAGTTTAGTAGGTAAGGTATTTAATGGAGAATAAAGAGAATAAAAAAAATAATGAAAAGAAATTTAATATTAAGGAACTTTATACTAATAGGCAATATCGTTCAATAATAATTTTAGTTTTTTATGTTATTTTATTTGCTGTATTAATTACTGGTCTAAGATCTAATAGAACAATGGTTAATAAAGATAATAATACTAATAAAGGAGTAACGGTTAAGGGATTTGAATTAATTAATAAAAGAAATTTTAATTATAAATATACTGTTATAGCAGATGGAGAAACATTTATTTACGAAGGAAAAAAGTATGAAAATAAAGAATATTTTACTTTATCTAAAAATGAAGAATCAAAAGAATATTATATTGTAGATAGTGAAGTCTACGTTAAAAGTGATGATAATGATAGATTTATTAGGGTTTCTAATAAACCAACTATTGTATTTGATTTTTTAAATATTAGGACTGTTCAAGAATTATTATCAAGAGCTATTATAGTAGATGAAGATAATAATAAATATGAAATAACAAATCAGGCTTTGTATGATTTTTTGAGTAGTGATAATTTTAAAGTTGATGATGGTAATAATACAATTGAGCTTTACTATCGTAATTCATATGTAACTGGAGTAGATTTTGATTTAAGCGAGTATGCTAAAACATTGGGTGAAAAGTATAGCAATGTTAATATAAAGTTAGAATATTTTGACTTTGATTTAGTTGAAAACTTTAATTTTGATGATGAAGTAGTTGAAGAATAGGATAAGTTCATATTACTTTTTCTGTTCTTTTTTATTAACAGTCTAAATTTCAGCTGAAAATTATAAAAAAAACTTGCATTATTAAAAAAAGTATTATAAAATGTAGAAGTACGGCTGAAATTAAGCTGGGCTTGTAGCTCAGGTGGTTAGAGCGCACGCCTGATAAGCGTGAGGTCGGAGGTTCAAGTCCCCCCAGGCCCACCAGTTTGATTTTAAACTCGAATTTGAATAGTTCGAGTTTTTTTATGTATAAATTTATTTAGTACTTAATCTTAATTTTAAGTGCTTTTCTAGTATTACTTTGCTATACTAGTAATATAGTAAAGAGGTATGTGATGAAGAAAGTAGTATTAATTTTGTTTGTATTTTTATTAACAATACCAGTTTATGCTAACGAAAAAAAGGAAGTAACTTTTTTAAAATGTGTAGATGGAGATACAGCAAGTTTTATTTTAGATAATGAAGAAATAAGGGCAAGATTTTTAGCGATAGATACACCAGAGACTGTTCACCCTACTAAAGGGGAAGAACCATTTGGAAAAGAAGCAAGTAATTATACTTGTGATAAATTAAGTAATGCTAAAAGGATTGTTATTGAATATGATGATGGAAGTAGTAAATTAGATAAATATAAAAGACATTTGGTATGGGTTTATTATGACGATAATTTCTTGCAAAAGGAATTGTTAGAAAAGGGTTATGCTAAGGTAGCTTACTTATATGGTAGTTATGCTTATACTGATGAGTTAAAAAAAGTAGAAGCAAAGGCCAAAGAAGAAAAAGTTGGGGTTTGGAGTGATTATGTAGAATCTGTTTCTAGTAAGGAGTACACGGTTACTTTTGTTTATGATAAAACTAGAAAAAAGGTGAAAGTTAATGAAGGTGATGTATTATCTCCTATAGCAAATCCTAAAAAGGATAAGTATAAGTTTTTAGGGTGGTATTTGGATGATGAAATATATGATTTTTCACTACTAATAAATAATGATTTAACCTTGATTGCTAAATTCGAAAGAATTGAACCTGAAGTTCCATTTTATATGTATGTTTTGGCGTTTATAGTATTTTCTTTAGCAGTGTTGACTAATTATAAGGGTTCTAGGAGTAAATTAAAGAGAAAAATTAAAAGAAAGTTATTAAAAAAGTAACTTTCTTTTAATTTTTTTAGGAAATGGCTTTTAAAAAGATAATAATTAATGCAAGGAGGTGATAAAGTGTTTAAAAAATACGTGTGGGTACAACAAGATGATATAAAAGATTGTGGAGTATGTTCCTTACTTACTATTGTGAAAACATATGGTGGTAATGTTTCAAAAGAGTATTTAAGGGATCTTACAAAAACTTCTAAAGATGGTACTAATGCCTTTTATTTATTAGAAGCAGGCAGAAAGCTTGGTTTTGATGTTAAAGCGTTAAAAGGTGATGTACTAGATTTAACAAATGAATTGTTACCTTGTATTGCTCATGTTATCGTTGATAATAAATTTCAACATTTTGTTGTTATAGTTGATATAAATAAAAAGAAAAAAATAATAACTATTAGTGATCCAGCTAGAGGAATAATTAAATATAAATTAGATGACTATAATAAAATTTCAACCAATCAATATTTGATCTATATACCAATCAAACCAATTCCTATACTATTAAAAAACAAAAAAATTGGTAAAATAATATTTTCATTCATTCAAAAATACAAAACGGTACTTCTTTCTATATTCTTATTTTCATTATTATATACTGTTATTAATATAGTAACGTCCTTTAATTTTCAATTAATTATTGAAAATGTATTAACTTATTCATCTAAAAATAATTTATATTTTATTATGTTAACATTTCTATTTTTATATTTACTAAAGTCAGTTATAGATTATGTTAGAAGCAATATGTTAATTTTTATTAATCATACTTTAGATAATGAACTTATTTTAAATGTTTTTAAACATATAATATCACTTCCTTACCTCTATTATAAAAATAGAACAACAGGAGAAGTTATATCGCGTATCAATGATTTGGGGGATATTAAAGAGACGATAAGTAAATTGTTTATGACTATATTTGTTGATTTGATATTAGTAGTATTTGTACTTTTTATGCTTTTGAAAATTAATTATAAATTAACTTTAATAGGAGTAGTAATAGTTATTTTATATTTAATTATAGTGAAACTTTTTAATAAATCTTTTAGAAAGTATATAAAAAGAATTCAAGAAGATGGAGCAGTAGCTAATTCGTATATGATTGAGTCTATAAATAACATAGACACAGTTAAATCATTAGGACTAGAAGAAATAAATTGTGATCAGATGAGTATAAAATATAATACTTATCTAAATAGTAATTATGAATTTCAAAAAATGTATAATTTAGAAAACTTCTTCAAAGACTTGATAAACTATGTTGGCCTATCTATTATTATTGGTTTATCTACATTATTTGTATTAGAAGGAGAAATGACAATTGGTGAAATACTAACTTATAATAGTATGATTATATATTTTTTAGAACCAATAAAGGGAATAATAGATTTAGAAGTAATAATTAAAAAAACAAAATCTTCAATCGAAAGAGTAACAGAACTTTATGAGATAAAAGCTGAAGAATTAGCAATAGATAAAAAGTATAATGGTGGCAAGTTGAATGGCGATATAGAAGTTAGAGATTTGAATTATTCTTATTATGGTCGTAAGAATATATTTGAACGTGTTAATTTCAAAGTGAATAGTGGTGAAAAAGTGATGATTTATGGAAAAAGTGGCTCTGGTAAAAGTACTATTGGTAAAATTTTAATGAAGTTTTTTGATGTGGAACGTGACAAAGTTTTTATAGATAAGAAAGACATAAATGATTACAATACATTAGATATAAGGCGCGAAGTATGTTATATTGGACAAAATGAAAATTTGTTCAACGATACTATTTATAATAATATTATTTTACATAGAAATATTTCTTATGATGAATTTTTAAAAGTAGTTAATATAACTAAAGTTAATGATGTTGTAAAAAATAATGTATTATCTTATGAGATGACTTTAGAAGAAAATGGATTTAATATAAGTGGTGGTGAAAGGCAGCGAGTTATTCTTGCTAGATCACTAATTAAAAAAAGTAGTATTTATATTTTAGATGAGAGCTTAAGTCAAGTTGATGTTTTAAAAGAAAGGGAAATATTGGATAATTTGTTTAAAGAATTAAAAGATAAAACAATAATATATATTTCTCATCGTTTTGATAATGCTGATTTATTTGATAAATCAATAAATATGGAAGAAAATTATGTTTAATATATGTGATTATTTATTAAAAGATAAAAGAAAAATTCATAAATTATCAGTAACTTGGATTATAATAATTGTTTTTATAATTGGAGGATTAATTATTATCAATAATTCAATTAAATTAAAGAATTACTATGTAACATCAGGAATTACTAAAAATGAAGATCTTATTTTAATAGTTCCTGTTAGTGAGATTAAAAATATTACTTCAAAAAATACTTTGTATATAGAAAATAAAAAATACTTTTATAAAATAGAAGAAATAGATGAAGAAATTATGAATGATTCAACTAATCTATATAAAAGAGTAGTAATAAAAGTTAATTTGAAGGATAGAGATTTTATTGATAATAATGTTATTGAACTTAAGTTTATTATTAACGAAATGACCATTTTAGAATATATTAGTAATTTTTTAAAGGGGGTATAAAGATGTTAGAAATTACAAATAAAGATTTAAAAAATATTAAAGGTGGAGGATTATCGCTTTGGGGCGGTATTGGAATTATTGCAGGAATAATTTTTGCAATAGGTGTTATTGATGGTTATGTAAGACCATTAAAATGTAATTAGGAGGTAAAAATGATAAATATAAATGATGAAGCAAAACTATTAACTATATCTGGTGGAGTAAATGTTACAGGTACTATAATTAATGCGTTTGCATCTGGTATTAAAGTATTGATGGATGTAGGAAGAAGCCTTGGTACTGCATTTAGAAGAATTACTTTAGGTAGATTATGCGCTATTTAATTAAAAATCGCAAAAATGTTTTAAATGTTTTTATAATACTATTATTACCAATTATAATGAAAGTATTTAGTATATTAACAATAACAATATTGAATATCGGTACATATACTGGAACCTTTTTGAGACATTTGTATCATATTGTGGTGGGTTAGGGCAACACTTTTGGTTGCTCTTTCTTACGTTAAAAAGTATTTGAAATAATAATAAAATATAGTATAATATATTTTGAAAGTAGGAGCGATGATATGAGAGATATTTATACTGGAATAGATATTGGTAGTGATAGTATTAAAATTGTAATAAGCGAATATTTAGATAATCGTTTTAATATATTAGCTTCTACTAATGTTAAATCGCTTGGTATAAAAAAAGGATTAGTAGTTGATAAAGAAGCTTTGAAAACCTCTTTGAAATCTGCTATTAAAGAAGTAGAACCATCGTTGGGCGTAAAAATAGATAAAGCTATTATTACAGTACCATCTAATGATAGACATTTTAGCGTAGTATCAGGTAGTGCCAAAATTAATGGTGATGATGGTATTGTGACAGGAGAAGATATTAGTGCGTCACTAGAAAACTCAATAATCGATAAAATACCTCCAAGAGATGGTTTGGTAACTATAATACCAATTACTTTTTCTGTTGATGATGGAGAAAGTGTACATGATCCTAAAGGAATGCATGGCGAATATTTAGAAGTTAAAGCAGTGCTAGTTTCAGCTCCTCGAAAGAATATTATTCCTTATTTAGAAGTATTTGATGAATGCGGAATAGAAGTAGAAGATATTGCTTTTGGTAGTATTGGTGATTATTACGAAGCTAATAATGGAGATATGGATAAAACACTTGGTGCTATTATAAATGTTGGTAGTGATACTATAGATGTTTCTATTTTCAACAAGGGTATTATTATAAAAGAAGAAAATATAGATTTAGGTAGTAAAAATATAGATAAGGATATCTCATATATATATGGAGTTGATTTAACGACTTCAAGAACTTTGAAAGAAAACTTTGCGGTTTGTTCTAGAAGATATGCGGATGTTAATGATGTTTTAGAAATTGAAACTAAAAGTGGAGATAAAGTAATAATTAATCAATATGAGATCTCGGAAGTAGTTGAATCTAGGGTTGTAGAATTACTAAAACTTGCAAAAAAACAAATAAATAACTTAACAAAAAGAAAAATAAGTTATATAATTGTTACAGGTGGTATTAGTGAATTAATAGGGTTTAGCTATGTTGTAGAAAATACTCTAGGAATAAATGCTAGTACTTTGAATATTACAACAATAGGTATTAGAAATAATAAATATTCAAGTGCTTCTGGTATAATAAAGTATTACCACGAAAAATTAAAGTTTAGAGAACAATCATCAGGTATGTTTGATGATGATAAGATAGAAGAAATGTTAAATAATAAAAAAAGTATGAAAAAAACAACAAATGATACAATTGTCAGTAAAGTATTTGGGTACTTTATTGGAAACTAAGGAGGAATTGGAATGTTTGGCTCACTAGAAATGGATCAATTAGCAAAAATCAAAGTAATAGGAATAGGTGGCGGTGGTGGAAACGCTGTTAACCGAATGATAGAATCAGGAGTAAAAGGTGTTGAATTTATCGTAGCTAATACTGATTTACAAGTATTAAATAATTCACAGGCTGATGTAAAAATTCAAATTGGTGCAAACCTTACTGATGGATTAGGAGCAGGTGCCAAACCAGAAATTGGTAGAGAAGCTGCTGTTGAATCTAAAAAAGAAATAGAAGATGCTTTAGCTGGTGCTGATATGGTTTTCGTTACTTGTGGTATGGGTGGTGGAACAGGTTCTGGTGCTGCTCCAGTAGTTGCTGAAATAGCTCAAGCATTAGGAGCATTGACTGTTGCTATTGTTACTAAACCATTTACTTTTGAAGGTAGAAAAAGAATGGAAAATGCTCTAGCAGGTATTGAAGAATTAAAGAAACATGTTGATACATTAATTGTTATTCCAAATGATAGATTAAGAGAAATTATTGATAAGACTACACCAATGCTTGAAGCATTTAAAGAAGTAGATAACGTATTACGTCGTGGTGTACAATCTATATCAGACTTAATAGCAGTTGTAGGGCTAGTTAACCTTGACTTTGCTGATGTAAAAGCTGTTATGGAAAAATCAGGAAATGCTATTATAGGTATAGGTATAGGTATGGGTGAAGATAGAGCAATTGAAGCTGCTAAACAAGCAGTATCTAGTCCACTTCTTGAAACATCTATATCGGGTGCTACTGATGCAATTATCAATATTACTGGTGGTATGAACTTAACACTATTTGAAGCAGAACAAGCTGCAGAAGTAGTAAGAGCTGCATCTAATACTGATATAAATACAATATTTGGTTCTGTTATAAACGAAAACTTGACTGATGAAGTAATTGTTACAGTAATAGCTACTGGTTTTGATAAGAATAATAAAGAACCACTTTATAATACAGCACAGACACCAACAAGAAGAATAAAAGAAGCAGAAGTTGCAACTCCTATTATCGATGAAGAAGACGATAGTGATGCCGATAGTGAGTATGAACTACCTCCTTTCTTAAGAAATAGAAATTATTAGAGCGTAATGCTCTTTTTTCTTTTACAAAACGACATTTTATGCTATAATTTTTTTAGAATAGGAGGCATTGTTATGATAGATAAGAGATTAGTAATGCTATTAGACGAGAAAATATCTATGCTTCAGGCTGACGGTGAAGATAAAAATAGAAAAATGGAAGAAATTAAGCATGTAAAAAGAATTATTAAAGTTTTACAAAGCAATCCTTTCAATTTATATACTTTAAAACCAGAGGAATTAAAAGCTGTTGTTTCTATTCTTCCAGAAGAGGTTGACTTTGTAGAGAAAGTAGCTAAGTATAGAACTATTTATGAGGGGTGCTTACAATTCGGTAGAGAAGCAATTCCTCAAGTTTCTTTGATCGAGGATTATGTTAGGACAACTCAAGCCACATTAGAAGAAAAAGGACATGAATTAACCGATAAAATAGCAAGCTATCAATATACGGATGCTAAATTAAGAAAGTATTCAAATTTATTTGAAGAAATAAATGATGAAGATAGTTTGATTACTGATACTAGTACTTTAATTGATTTGATTAATTCTTCAAATTTTAGCGATGAAGAAAAAAATGATATCAAATTATCAATCATTAAGAGAAACAATGCAGTTTATGGAAAAGCAGTAGCTGCTAATATGAAAGTTGAAATTTCAGAAAAGAGCGACATAGAATTAATCGAAGAACAATTAAGACAAGAATTTTCCGATGAGGTTCTTGTTCAAATTAAGAGTATTTCTGATAATATATCAATATGTAAAAGTGAAGAAGAAATTGATGCCTTCCTTAAGGGATGTAAATATTCATTTAGAGATTCATTTTATCCAAAAGTTATTGCTGGTATAATTGCATACCAAAATATAGAATTATTAGTATTAAGAAGTGTTGTTGGACAAGATGAAGAAGAATATATAGACGATATTAATGTTGTTAAGCAAAAAATAGGAATATTAAGAAAATATGCACAAGGCGCAGCAATGATGGATGATTTAGAAAAAAATGCTGAACCAGTTAATTTAGAAGATAATAGATCTAAACTAGAAGTCGCTTTAGAAAATTATAAAGAGGATCCTTTAAAAACACCAAACTGTGTACTATTTTTAGGTAAACAATTATTAGGCGACATTAAAGATATAGAAGATAGAGAAACGTTAGAGGATGTTTTCTTACTTATTGAACAATTAAAAAATGAAGAAGAAAACAAGCATGGTTTAAAAGGCGACGGTAGTTTAAAAGGTATTGGTTTATTAAAACCAAAATCTAGAGGTAGACAAGCTAGGGTTGCATTTACTCATTTAGATGACAATGTTTATGGAATAATGTATATTTTTGGCAAAAAAGCAGATAATCCAAAAAGTGTAAGATCTACAATTGATTATAGGAGAAGGAATTTTGACCTTGATAAATTAAGAAGACAAATATCTGATCCAGAAGTGATGGATAGTTATATAGAAATGACTAAAGACATTTCACTAAAACTAAAAAGTTACGTTAGTGGAGATATAGCCTCAGTGAAAGAAAAAACAGGAGGTACAAAATAATGGATAATATTCTTAAACAAAAGGATAAAATAGGAAATGATATATTTGATGAAGTAATTATTAAGAAAAACGAACTTAATATTTCAACAAAGCAAATATGTAATAGTCTTGGTATTGATGAAGATATTTTAAGCGATTATTTTTTTGGAGTAACTAAAGATAACTTTCCATTAGGACTAAGAATTTTAAATTATTTAGAAGAGATAGCAGAAAAAAATAATAAAGATTGGAGGGACTAATCATGGGAAAAGAAAAAACTGTAGTAGAAAGAATGATTTCTTTAATTAATAGATACTATAGACAAATGGAAAAAAGCATGGATGAGTCTAGTAACTTTAATCGTGATTTAGAGGTGATTAATAGTGCTTTTACCGTTTTAGATCCTGATGATTTCTCGTTTTTAAGTAAAGTTGATCATGAACAATTAACAGCTCTTCTTAATCTTGTATTAAGAGAAGATGAAAAAGAGTTAGCTAACGGAATACGTGCTGCTCATTATTTGGTTCAAAATGATATTGAATTGGTCGATGAACAAATGGATAAATTACGTGATCTTATATCTCGTTCTGATGTTAAAAAAAGAAGTTTACAAAGATCGATTGCTACTAGAGAAAAGGCTATAGCAACACTTGAAGATTGTAGCGATTTAGAAGATGAATTAAAAGGTTTATCAACTTCTGGCGTATTTGATGAAAAAACAATAGCCCAGTTTTTTAAATTATTTAATATTAAACCAGAAGAACAAGGTAGATACTTAGATGCAATACTAAAATTTAATACTACTCGTATATTAACTTCTATTAGAAAAATGTCAAAAGAAGAAGATAAAGAAATAGAAGAGTTAGATGTTCCTATAGAAGTAATTGATATAGAAAATAAAAAAATTACTGAAGAACAGTTAAAGTTAGTATTTGAAAAACACGATTTTGATTTTAGTATTTTAAAACCAAAAACTTTAAAATTATTACTAGAACAAGGTGATTTAGCGAAAATAGATGATATGTTGGAATGCATAAATGATGAAAGATTAGACTTTGTTAGAAAAAATGGTAAAATTTTAGCGAAATTCTTACTAGAGTCAACTAGAGAGTTAATTTTAGAAGGATGTCAAGTTTTTGATGATGCCCATGTAGGTAGAGAGTATTTAAGAAGTTATAAATCAGTGTTCTTCTTATCAGAAGAAGAAGCAAAAGGTATTCAGGTTACTACACCTCAGAAATATGGTAGACGTATGATAACACCACCTATCGATATCTATGCTCCTGAGTCTGATAAAAAGGATGAACCGTTAGAAGAAGTAGTTGGAAAACATAAAGACTTTTTTGAAAACTTAAAGTTATTAGAAAGTTTAGGTTATGATCGACAGACATTATTAACTCGTCAAGTTAAAATCTTAACTTCTTCTCATCGATTATTGGTACAACGTTTAGAAGAACTTAATTTATATGAATTTCCAGTTGGTGAAGAAAACTTCCCATTATCAACTTTGTCATCAACTAAAATAATGGATTTAGCTGATGGATTTATTGAATTAGGAGAAAAAAATTACATACTTAATTGTTCTTCTAGGTTAACTGCATACATAGATGGTACATTGGAAAGATTATATGCCCTACAGAAAGAAAAAAAAGATTATTGTAGTTGGTATGGTGGCAAAAAAGTTATGAGAGGTTTTGTAACTGATCCAAAATTACCTTGTGGTTTATCTTCTAGTCAAATTGAAAAAATTGTTCCTAAAGATGTTCAAGAGTTATTGGAAGGTAATCAATATGCTGAACTTTTAGATAATTATTTACCCCTTACTATATCTAGCGAAACATTAGAAGATCCTATAATTTCTAAATTGGAAGAAGAAAACAAAGTATCACCTTGGGAATATAACTTCAATGGTGTTATAATTTCAAGAAAAAAGTTATTGCGTAATTACGAATTTCTAATGACTAGTGATTTTGTTCCACATGAGGAAAAAGAAGCTGATAAGGAACATATATTGTTGGTATCAGCAATTCATAATTCTATGCTTAACGCTACAGAAATAGAAAAAGTAAGTGCTATACTTAGCACAAGTGTTAAGATGGGAGGAAATCATAATGCAATTCTTAAAAAATAAGGGATTTACAAATGATGAAATTAAGATGATTATTGATAAATATGATTCTGATACTATAAATACATTTTTAGAAAGTGAAGATAATGTGGTAGAAGTAATTGATTATTTAAATAATTTTGGAATAATCGATGTTCCTAAGTTGATGCTACAAAGAATTGATATCTTTTATATTCCAGTTAGTAAAATTAATGAGTTATTTTCACACTATGAAAAAGATAGCATTATAAAAGCTTTGGATTATGATGCATCAATATTTGACGAAATGAAATAAAAGACTTGATTTATTGATAAATATAATGTATATTATTGTTGCTTGCTTCTTCTAGGTGATGGATTATTCCGACCATTACTTGGAAGATAGTGAATTATTATATAAGGAGGAATTTTAAAATGGCTTTAACTAAAGAAAGAAAAGCTCAAATTATTAAAGACTTTGCAAAAAACGAAAAAGATACAGGTTCAACTGAAGTACAAATTGCAATTCTTACAGAGGAAATTAATAATTTGACAGAACATTTAAAAGAGCATATTCATGATTATCATTCAAGACGTGGACTTTTAAAGAAAGTTGGACAAAGAAGAAGTTTATTAAATTATCTTGCTAAGAATGATATCAACGGATATCGTGAAGTTATTAAAAAATTAGGATTAAGAAAGTAGACACTGTTTTTTGGTGTCTTTATTTTTGGAAAAATATTAATAGGGGGTACTATGAAAGTTAAAAACTTATATATTGGAAAAATAGAAACGGTTCTTGCTGTAAAAAAAACACCTACTAATTTTTATGGTTATATTAATGGAAAACATGGGATGAAAATGGTTAGAATAATTAACCGATCTTTTGATACATATTTTTGCGAATACGATTTATTATATAAGTCTGGAGATAAAATGGTTAGTCTTTCTAATTTAAGAAAGTTTCCTTACCCTGATGTTTTTTATAAATACCGTACTAAAAAATTAGAGGCAAGACAAATTATTGGTAGTTATCATGAAGCAAGTGAAATTTTACCATTAAAATTGCAAGAAAACGTTAATGTTTTTAAAGTAAAAAGGCTTTTTAAAAAGATGAATCAAAACGATATAGATAAATATTTTGAAGAATAGGAGTATAGTATGAAGAAAGTTTTTGAATTAGACTTTAGAGGAAGAAAAATAGTTGTAGAACATGGTGAAATGGCTAAACAAGCTCATGGTGCTGTTCTAGTAAGATATGGTGATACAGTAATACTATCTACTGCTGTAGTTAGTAAAAATGCTAATATATTATCTGATTTCTTCCCATTAATGGTACTTTATCAAGAAAAATTATATTCAGTTGGTAAAATACCTGGAGGATTTATTAAAAGAGAAGGACGTCCTACTGATAATGCAACATTAGCTGCTAGAATGATTGATAGACCTATGCGTCCATTATTCCCAGAAGGATTTAGAAATGAAGTACAAATAGTTAATACAGTATTATCTGTAGAACAAGATAATTCACCTGAAATAACTGCTTTATTTGGATCAAGCCTTGCAACTTGTATTAGTAAAATACCTTTTGATGGACCTATAGCAGGTGTTAAAGTTGGTAGAATTGATGGAGAATTTGTTATAAATCCTACACCAGAACAATTAGAAAAATCTGATATAGATTTAACAGTAGCAGGAACTAAAGAAGCCATAAATATGGTTGAATCTAGTGCTAAACAAGTTAGTGAAGATGATATGCTAGAAGCACTTATGTTTGGTCATGAGGCAATAAAAGAATTAATCACTTTTGAAGAAGAAATAATTAGTGAAATTGGCGAAGAGAAGATGGAATATGAAAAACTAGAAATTACTAGTGAATTAAAAGAAGAAATATCTTCGCTTTGCAAGGACAAATTAGATGCAGCGCTTCGTATTAAAGATAAATTAGAAAAATATGCTGCAATAGATAAGGTTAAAGAAGATGTAGTAAGTAAGTATGAAGAAGATAATTCTGAATTAAAAGAAAAAGATTTAGAAGAATTGCTTACTAAAGTAAAACTAGTATTAGAAGAATTAGAATACGAATTATTTAGAAGAATTGTTGTAAAAGAGAAAACAAGAGCTGATGGAAGAAGTATGACAGAGATACGTCCATTATCTACTGATATTGATATCTTACCTCGTACTCATGGTTCTGCATTATTTACAAGAGGACAAACTCAAAGCTTATCTATTACAACTTTAGGAGCTTTGGGCGAACATCAAATATTAGATGGATTATCACTTGAAGATGAAAAAAGATTTATGCTTCATTATAATTTTCCACAATTTTCTGTAGGTGAAACTGGTAGATATGGCTCTCCTGGTAGACGTGAAATTGGACATGGAGCATTAGGAGAAAAGGCATTATTACAAGTTATTCCTAGTGAAGATGAATTCCCATATACTATTCGTGTAGTATCTGAAATATTAGAAAGTAATGGTTCATCAAGTCAAGCTAGTATATGTGCTGGTTGTATGTCTTTAATGGCTGCTGGAGTTCCTATTAAAGCGCCAGTAGCAGGTATTGCTATGGGACTTATTACTGATGGTGATGATTATACTATATTAACTGATATTCAAGGTATGGAAGACCATTTAGGTGATATGGACTTTAAAGTAGCAGGTACTAGAAGTGGTATATGTGCATTACAAATGGATATTAAGATTAGAGGTATTACTAAACAAATATTAAAAGAAGCTTTAGCACAAGCTAAAGTTGCTAGAATGGAAATACTTGATGTAATTGAAAAACAAATTCCAGCACCTAGACCTGAAGTTAGCAAGTATGCTCCTAAGACTATGACGTTTATGATCAAGCCTGAAAAGATTAAAGATGTTATAGGTAAAGGTGGAGAGATGATTACTAAGATTATTTGTGAAGCAAGTAATGTTACATCTGTTACTGATATGAATGCAGTTAAAGTTGATTTAGAAGATGATGGAAGAGTAATTATTTATCATTCTAATCAAGAGATTATTGATAAGACTGCTGAAATGATAAAGAACATTGTAAGAGAAGTAGAAGAAGGCAAAATTTATACTGCTAAAGTAGTTGCTATTGAAGAATTCGGATGCTTTGTTCAAGTATGGCCTGGATGTGAAGGGTTAGTACATATTTCTAAACTAGCAAAAGAACGTGTTGAAAAAGTTGAAGATGTAGTAAAACTAGGAGATGAAATAGTTGTTAAAGCTATTGGAACCGATAAAAAAGGAAGATTAAATTTTTCAAGACGTGATGCAATGTAATAGATAAAAGGGTAACTTAAAAAGTTGCTCTTTTTTCATGTAAATATTATTAAAAAAGTAATATATTTTCTTGCTAAACAACTAAAAAAAGGGGTATAATGATAATAGGTTATTATAATGTGAGGATGATATAATGAGGTTTATTAAAAGAAAGTTTAGTAAAATCAATAAAAGAACAATATTATCTGTTTCAATATGTTTAGTTATATTCGTAATGAGCTTAGGATATGCTGCCTTATCTCAACATATGGATATAGATGGTGTAGCACAAATAGATAGAAGTTGGATTATTAAAATAACAGGTATAACTTCTACGGTTACTAATGGTGGAGTAGATAAATCTAAGACTTATGTGAGTACTACTGCTACTTTAAATGCATCACTTCCTACAAAAGATGCTACAGTAACTTATTCAATAACGTTAGCAAATGATGGTAATATACCAGCTAAGTTAAGTACTATTGAAAAAATAGAAGATGAAAACTATGCAATAACTTATGAGATAGAGGGTGTTTTAGAGGATACCACAGTATTAAAACCTGATGAGACAGTAGTAGCTAAAGTTACTATTAAAGCTCAAGATGGTGTAGAAAATTTATCTGCTTTGGATAAAAGTATTATGCTTACATTTAACTTTATAGAAAAAAGTGGTAATAACGGTAACAATTCAGGTGACTCAACCTCACAAAGCACAATTGCATACCAACCAGGTGATGCTATATTGTTGGATCCAGGAGATGGTACTACAAGATTGTTTTATGTAATATCAACTGATGATAATAGTTCTAAAAGTACAGTTACATTAATTTGTAATGATTCTATTATGAGTGCGCCAGCTGAAACTGCTGCTAGTGCAGCTAGTGGAATTACAAATTGGAGTGTAGCATCTTCTAAAAGACTTCCTACGATGGATGAGGTCGCAGCACTATCAGGATATACAATGAGTCAATTAAACAAAAATTTAGGCCGAACAATTATTCCTGAATGGTTGGCTGGCTCAACTACTGGTATGATGACGGCTACTTCTAGTACGAATGGTGATGAATATTATGTAATTAGTAATACTGGTAAAGGAATGAATGGTGTTCCTTCGCTTCAATCTGCATCCACTATGGTTAGTGTTAGACCAGTAATTGAAGTGTATAAAGTAGCACTACCTAGTTATAATAATGGCTATGGTGAATATACTGTTGGAGATAAAGTAAAACTAGTTGATGGTAGTAATTGGTATGTTGTTAAAAACACTGGAAAATATGATGCAATGGTTACTTTGTATTCTGATTATACATTAACAACACGTGCTTTTGATACGAGTACTACTTCTAATGGAAAATATGATCCTAACGTTAGCACAAATATTGGTTATTATATGGAAAATACTGCGCTACAAACAATTACACATCCATTGGGGCTATATAATGGATCGGATCTTACAGGGGTAACGATTAGAATTCCTACTGAAGAAGAGGCTGTTAATTTATATAATATAGATGATACTTTATTTGCTGGTGCTTCGCCAACCTGGGTTTTGCCTTCTGCTACAGGTGGACATAATAATGCTTTTTATATGGGTGGTGGAATAACTTTATCTGCTACTACTACTGGTGTGCAAGTTAGGCCGGTAATTACAGTATTAAAAAGTAATATTCAAGCAATAGATGCGGGATATAAAATTGCTAATTTATTTAATACTCCTATTAGCGATAACGGAATTGACTTCTATTATGGGCCTACTTCATCTACTTCTAGTGCAGGTTACAAAGAAAAATCATATGGAAGTACATCTACTATTTCGTTTACAGCATCTACTACTTATTATTTTGGGAAGAGCTATAAGTTTGATTCTTCTACAGGTTATTATAGTTTAAATGATACCACATCATCAACTTGGTCTAATATGTCAAGTAATTATTCAAAGTATCCATATACTTGCAAGGCTACTTCTTCAACTGGAAATTGCACTACATTATATAAAATGGTTAACCATTCTAGTTCAACAACTGGATATGCATATACATATACTCGTATGAGCAAAGGATTGTACTTTAAAGAAACAACAAGTAGTACAACAACAACTATAGGTGCTAGTGTTCCTTACAAATATGGTACTAGTTATACTTTTGATAATAGTACGGGAGTTTATTCTTTGTCTGGTGCTATTTCATCAGTTACAGGATCTAATGTTTCTTCAAGTGCACCATACACTTGTAAAAATAATTACACTACTACATGCACTTCATTATATCAAATAACAGGACAAGCGAGTGGTAGTACTACTTCTTTTGAAGTCACTCTTCATTCAACTAGCAGAATTATTAACACTGCAGATAAGTCAAATGGAATTGGGCTATTCTATACGAGTACCAATACCGAGGGCAACAAAAAGACTTATTATTTTAGAGGACAAGTTGATAATTATATAAAATTTGGAGGTTTTTACTGGAGTATAATAAGAATAAATGAGGATGGTTCAATAAGACTGATCTATCTTGGAACTGACGGTCGAACTTATAATATTGCAGAGGATCAATATAATATTTATCCTGCGTCTAGGCCTTTTAACGCCTATATAGGATATATGTTTGGAACGGCAGGTGCCACAACATATGCTAATGAACATGCAAATACATACAATAGTTCAATTAAAACAGCATTAGATACGTGGTATAAAAATAATTTAATTAGTTATGCTAATAATATTGTGGATGCAGGCTTTTGTAACGATAGGAGTATTGCTTCTGCTTCCAAAACATGGAATTCTAATGATACCGCTTTAGGATATGGTAGTAACACAACTTATTATGGGGCAACTAATCGATTAATAAACAATAGTCATCCACAATTTAAATGTCCACAAACTAACGATTTGTTTACTACAGCAAAATCAGGTAGTGGTAATAAAAAATTGACTTATCCGATAGGTTTAATAACTGCAGATGAGGCAAATTATGCAGGATTAAGCCGCGGTGGAAATATTGATCATTATTTGTTTACTGGTGCTTCCGGTTTTTGGACAATGACACCTTACTATACTGGTAATATGTTTGGCGCAGTAAGTGGTGCAACATTACAATCGGCTGTGCTTACTTCAACGTATGGTATAAGACCAGTAATTAATGTAAGCCCTTATGTTAAGAATATTACTGGAATTGGTACGTTTGCTAATCCATATGTTTTAAATTACTAAAGAACTTCGGTTCTTTTTTTCTTGTTAAAAAAACAGCTTTATAGTATAATTTTCATAGTAGATAGGGTGATAGTATGTACTTGAAAGAAATAAGTGCATCTGGATTTAAGTCTTTTGCAGATAAGCTTACAATAAATCTAGATGGCAAAACAACATGTATAGTTGGTCCTAATGGCTCTGGTAAAAGCAATATTGTAGATGCGGTTAGATGGGTTTTAGGAGAACAATCAGTAAAATCTCTAAGGGGAGATAACGGAATGACTGATGTTATTTTTTCTGGTTCAAAATCAAGAAATTCTTTAAATGTAGCATCTGTTTCATTAACTTTTGATAACAGTGATAATTATATAAATATTCCATATAACGAAGTATCTATCAAAAGAAGGGTGTATCGTACTGGTGAAAATGAGTACTTTTTAAATGGTGATAAATGTCGATTAAAAGATATAACTGATTTATTCATAGATAGTGGTATTGGTAAAGATGCTTTTAATATTATTTCTCAAGGCGATATTAGTAAGATATTATCTAATTCACCAGAAGAACGTCGGACTATATTTGAAAGTGCTGCTGGTGTATTAAAGTATAAAAAAAGAAAAGAAGAAGCAATAAGAAAATTAGATAGAACTAATAATAATCTTGACCGTGTAAATGATATTATTGCAGAACTTGAAGTACAAGTAGAGCCATTAAAAGAACAAAGCAAAAAAGCTAGGGAATATTTAGATAATAAAGAAAAATTAGAAAATATAGAAGTAGCATTACTAGCATACGAAATAGAAGAAATGAACTATAAGTATGAAGAAGTTAAGAAAAATGTAAGTGAGTTAAATACTAAGATATTAAACTTAAATGTAAAAGGTAATAGTGATGATACTTTATTTATTGAAAGTAAAAATGAATTAAGTAAATTAAATTTTGAATTAAATAATTACAATAATAAACTTCTTGAATTAACAAAAAAGGAAGAAAAACTTAATGGTGAGTTAAATATTCTTAAAGAAAGAAGTAAATATGATGCTTCTAATACTAAAGTTCATGAAAATATTGCTAGATTAAAAGAAGAAAAATTAAAATTAGAAAATGACTTATATTTAATTAACAAAGATATAGATGGTTTATCAAATGAAATTAATACAGAAAAAGATAATATTAGTAAAGTTGAACTCGAAGCATCTAATTTAAAGAAACGTAAAGATAATTTCTTGTCTGATTTAGATAATAAAACAAGAGAAAAAACAAATGTATCTCATAAAATAGAGGTTCTTGATAATTATATTTCTTCTGGTGGAAGTCTATCTAATAGTGTTAAATCTGTATTAAATAATCCTAGATTAAGTGGTATTCGTAACGCTTTAGGTAATTTAATTGAAGTGGATGAAGAATATACTAAAGCTTTGGAAGTAGCACTTTTAGCAAGTAAACAATATGTGGTTGTTGATGACCCTAATTGTGCTAAAAAAGCGATTAATTATTTAAAAGATAATAATTTAGGTAGAGCAACATTTTTCCCTATATCAGTTATTAAACCTAGGGGAATTGACCATGAAACTTTATGTTTACTTAGTAATGAAGATGGATTCATTAATATATTTTCTAATGTAGTTAAATATGATGAAAAGTATTATGGTGTTGTATCTAATCAATTAGGTAATGTAATACTAGTAGATAATATTGACACTGCTAATAGAATAAGTAAAAAGATTAATCAAAGATACAAAATTGTTACAATTGATGGAGAAGTTATTAATGTAGGCGGTTCTATTACTGGTGGTAGTATTCAAGTAGGAAAAAGTATCATTAGTGAGAAAAAGGAACTCGAATATTTAATTAGACACAATAAAGAATTAGATGTTGTAATAAATGAAATTAATAATGAAATAGTAAATTGTAATAAAAATATTAATAAAATTGAAGAAGAATTATTTACTGATAGAAGTAAATTAGTAGAAAAAGAAGAGTTGTTACATAATAAAGAGAATAATAAAGCTCTTATTAATACTAATTTAGATCAAGTATTAAACGAACTTAATAGTTTAGGACATGTAGTAGATTCATCACTTTCTAGGGAAGAAGAAAGATTAATGAATGAGTTTTATCAAGTAAATCGTGATAAAGAAGAACTAGTTAAAGAGATTAATAACAAAACTAAAGAAAAAGATAAATTATCTATGAAAATAGATGAAATGGAAGCTAATAATAAAATTAATAATTCACTTTTATATAAAACTGAAAAAGAATTAAAAGAACAAGAAATCTTATTAGGGAAATTAGATGTTAAGTTAGATAATCATTTAAATATTTTAAGAGAAGATTATGAACTTACTTTCGAAAAAGCTAAAGATGGATACGTTTTAGAACTTGATCCAGAAGAAGCAAGAACAAATGTTAATATTTATAAAAATAATATTAAAAGATTAGGTATGGTTAATCTAGCAGCTATTGAAGATTATCAAAGAGTAAGTGAAAGATATGAATTCTTATCTACTCAAAAAAATGATTTATTAAATGCTAAAGATACATTACTAGAAATAATAGAAGAAATGGATTCAGTTATGAAAGAAGAATTCTTAACTACTTTTGAACAAATAGAAGTAGAGTTTAAGAAAGTATTTAAAGAATTGTTCCATGGTGGTACTGCTACTTTAAAATTAACTGACCCTAATAATGTATTAGAGACAGGAATAGATATTATTGCATCTCCTCCTGGAAAGAAATTAACTTCTATATCATTATTATCTGGTGGTGAGAAGACTCTTACAGCAATAAGTTTAATATTTGCCATATTAAATGTAAGAACTGTGCCTTTCTGTTTATTTGATGAGGTTGAAGCAGCACTTGATGAAGCTAATGTAGACAATTTTGGTAAATATTTAAATAACTATAGTGATAAGACACAATTCTTAATTATTACTCACAAGAAAAAGACAATGGAATATGCTAATACACTTTATGGTATTACAATGCAAGAGTCTGGTGTAAGTAAGTTAGTAAGTGTTAAATTAGATAAAATAGGGGAATAAGACATTTGACAATAATCAAATGTTTTTTTCTTGCAGTAATTATAATACTATGTTATTCTTAATGTGACGTTTGCAAAAAAAATTATATTTTTTATATCTACTACATATAAAAATGTAGTTTTTTGCGTTGGAGAAAAGGAGTGTGATAAAATGTCATTCATCGAAGTAGAGCACATAAGTAAAACTTTTAAGGTTGTCAAAAGAGGGAAAGGTGCTAAAGAAGCACTGAAGTCTTTCTTTAGACGAAAGTACAAAATAGTTAATGCTATTTCAGATGTATCTTTTTCTATTGAGAAAGGTGAAATTGTTGGTTATATTGGACCAAATGGTGCTGGCAAATCTACTACTATAAAAATATTAAGTGGAATATTAACACCAGATAATGGTACTTGTATAATTGATGGTATGACACCTTGGAAAGATAGAGAAAAGTATGTAAAAAAAATTGGTGTTGTGTTTGGACAGAGAAGTCAATTATGGTGGGATATACCTAGTTCTGATACTTTTGATTTATTAAAAGATATCTATAATATTCCAGATGATAAGTTTGAAAAAAACAAAACTGAATTAATTGATGCCTTGAACTTAAAAGAGATTATAGATGTTCCAGTAAGGCAGTTGAGTCTAGGACAGCGAATGCGCTGTGAAATAGCAGCATCCTTACTACATAATCCGGAAATATTGTTTTTAGATGAACCTACTATTGGGTTGGATGCTGTATCAAAACAAATATTACGTGACTTTATTAAGAAAATAAATAAAGAAAAACAAGTAACTATTATCCTTACTACTCATGATATGAGTGATATCGAGTCACTTGCTAAGAGAATTATCTTAATAGGAAAAGGTAATGTTTTATATGATGGTTCTTTGAAAAGTTTAAAACATAAGTATGGTAATAATAAATATTTAACTATTGTTACTAAAGATAAATTAAGTCTTAAACATAAAGGAATAATTTCATATGTTAAAGATGTTGATGGATATCACTTTGTAATAGATTCAAATATTATTAATATTTCTGATTTTTTAAATATTATATCTAATAAGGTCAATATAGATGATGTAGAAATAGATAATGAAAATATAGATAATATTATTGTTAAATTATATGAGGAGTACCATATATGAAATTCTATTATTCTTACTTTAAGTTAAAGTTTATATCAGGACTTCAATATAGAACGGCTGCAATAGCAGGTATTTCTACTCAAATATTCTTTGGACTTATATTTATTATGGTGTATGTTGCTTTTTATTCATCTAATTCTACAGATTTATCGTTTAATCTTCAACAAGCGGTAACTTATGTATGGCTATGTCAATGCTTCTTTGCATTAGTTAATATGTTTTATAAAGATAATGAAATATTTGATATGATAAGGAAAGGTGATATTGCTTATGAATTAATAAGACCTAAAAAACTATATTTTGTTTGGTTTTCTAAAATAATAGGCCAAAGACTAGCAATGGTTTCTTTAAGATGTATGCCAGTTATAATTATATCGTTATTGTTACCTAAACCTTATAATTTATCTTTGCCAGTAAATTTTTTAAGTTTTCTTCTTTTTATTGTAACTTTAATAATTGGTACTTTATTAATGACTTCTATTATAACACTATATCATGTAATAACACTAAGTACATTAAATGAAAAGGGGATAACTAATATTTTTGTTGCTATAGCAGATTTGTTATCTGGTTTAGTAGTACCAATTCCTTTATTTCCTAGGTTTTTACAAATTATTTCTGATTATTTACCATTTAGATATATAAGTGATTTGCCTTTTAGAATATACTCAGGAAACATTGGTATTAGTGAAGGATTAATAGGAATATTAATTCAAATAATATGGATAGGTATAATTACTATCGTTGGATATATCCTTACTAATAAATCACTTAAAAGAGTAGTGGTACAAGGAGGTTAGGATGAAGTTATATTTTAAAGCATTTAAATTACATTTTAAATCTATGTTAGAGTATAGAGCATCTTTTATTATTTCTTTCTTATCACAAATACTAGTATTTTTCTCATATTATTTTATAATTCTTTCTTTATTTGATAAGTTTAATAATATTAAAGGTTTTACTTTATATGAAGTGTTACTTTGTTTTTCGATAATTCAATTTGGTTTTTCTTTTTGTGAATGCTTTGCAAGAGGAATAGATAGGTTTGATAGGATTATTTTAAATGGGGATTTTGATAGATTGTTATTAAGACCTAAGAATGTTGTTTTACAAGTTTTATGTAATGATGCTGATTTTGTAAAATTATCAAGATTAATACAATCATTAGTAGTTATGGTAATAGCACTTATAAATCTTAATGTTAAGTGGAGTATTATCAAAGTTATAACTTTAGTATTAATGATGTCTAGTGCGGTAGCAATATTCTTTGGTATTTTCTTACTGGCTGCTTCTTATTGCTTTATTACAGTACAAGGATTAGAAGTAAGAAATGTATTTACTGATGGTGGTAAACATATGGCTCAATATCCTATTGGAATATTTAATAAAGGTTGGGTGTTATTCTTTACTTTTGTTATACCTTATGCATTTGTAAATTATTATCCATTATTGTATTTCGTTGGTAAAAGTAATAATATTTATTATGGGTTTCTTCCTTTAATCGTCTTTTTGTATCTAATTCCATGTTTTATTGTATTTAATAAAGGAATAAAAAGATATGCAAGTGTTGGGTCATAATGATTATTATAAAGCTTATGATGATAGATATAAAAAGGTTTATAAAGATTCCAACATTTATTTAAAAAATTTATTGACAAATATTAAAAGTATGCTTAAATATAATTTAATTAATTTGAGAAGGAGACTGCATGAAAAAAAGATTCTATAACGGAATTATTAGATTTAATCAAAAAATCAGTGCTAGGAATAAACATTATACTAACATTATTTACTCATGTTCTCTTTTAGACTTAATTATTAATAAGATAATAACGGCGACCGAAATTACATTATAATATAGTGTTTTTTGGCACCGTTATTTTATTTGTAGGAGGTGTTTTGAATGAATAACAGTATTACATTACAAGATTTATTGAATAAATTAAGAGAATATAATCCTGAAGAAGTAGAAATTGTTAAAAGAACTTACGAATACGCTGATACATTGCATAAGGGGCAAATGAGACAAAGTGGCGAACCATATATTAGCCATCCATTAAATGTTGCATATATTTTGGCAGAGATGCATGCAGATAGAGATACAATATGTGCTGGACTACTTCATGATACTTTAGAAGATACAAACATTACTAAAGAAGATATATCACATGATTTTAATCAAAATATTGCTAATTTGGTAGATGGTGTAACAAAATTATCAAAAATGAATTTTTCTTCTAAACAAGATCAGAATTGTGCAAATACAAGAAAAATAATAACGGGAATAACTGAAGATGTAAGAATAATTATAATTAAATTGGCTGATAGACTTCATAACATGAGAACATTACAATTTAAATCGGAATTTAAGCAAAAAGAAAATGCACTTGAAACTATGGAAATATTTGTTCCACTTGCTTATTATATAGGTGCTTATAGAATAAAATCAGAGTTAGAGGATTTGTCATTACAATATCTAAAACCAGATATGTATAAAAAAATAGAAGAACGAAAATTAAGATTAGAAGAATCGAGCAATGATTGCTTAAAAGAAATGTTATATAAGATAGAAACTTTATTAAATGATAAAAACATACCTAATGAGATAAAGATAAGAACTAAAAATATTTATGGCATATATAAAAGATTAAATGAAGGTCATAAATTATCTGATATACATGATTTGTTAGCACTTAAAATAATGGTAGATGAAGTAGAAAATTGCTATAGAACATTATATTTAATACATAATGAGTATCATCCAATAAACGATAAATTTAAAGATTATATTTGTAATCCAAAAACAAATATGTATCAAAGCTTACATACAACAGTTTTTGGACCTGATGATAGGTTAGTACAAACACAAATTAGAACTTTTGATATGGATAAAGTGGCATCCTTTGGTTTGACTGCATACTGGGATGAACAAAAGGGAAAAGCAAGAGATGCAATGCAAGATGATTTAAAACAAAAATTTCAATTTTTCAAATCATTAACAGAAATTAATTCCATGTTCGGAGATAATCAACAATTTGTAAATCAAGTAAAGACTGAATTATTTGCGGACAAAGTTTATGTTTATACCACAAAGGGTGATATAATAGAATTGCCAAAAGGGGCTACACCAATAGATTTTGCATATAAAATACATACTGATATAGGAAATACAATGGTAGGAGTATTTGTAAATGATGAGTTTGTACCAATAGATTATGCATTAAGAAACAAAGATAGAGTTAGAATTGTCACTGATGAATTATCTTATGGACCAAGAGAAGATTGGATAGATAAAGCTCAAACAAGTTTAGCAAAAAGAAAAATAAGAGAATTTAATAAAAAGTAGACTGGAAGTAATGAATGTGAAAAGAAAATTTTCTAAGATTACAGAAACTAAATTTGTAAAAAAAGATATTATTTATCAAGATACAAAAGGAACGGTTTTTTGCATAAAATTTGATTCTAATATAACCCCTTCATTTGTTGAAGATGAAATACCTAAAATATGTATAAAAGATAAAGATTATATTTGGTTTGAATTTTATCCGAATGAAAAATCTTATTTATTAACTATAATGTTTGATGATAAACTAAATATTATTCAATGGTATTTTGATGTTTCCAAATTTGTTGAGTGTAACAATTGCATACCATATCAAGATGATTTATATCTAGATTTAGTTATTAAACCAACTGGGAAATTTAAAATACTTGATGAAGATGAATTGTATGAAGCATTACAAAAAAAAGAAATTACAATTGATGAATTTAATTATGCATATGAAATATTAAATCAACTGATGAAAAAATTTGCTAATAATTATAATTACTTACTAAATTTAACTAACCATATCTTGAAGATGTTTGAGGAGGAAATAAAGAATGGAAAAATATAATGGAAAATATGTAACTATAATGTTATGTTCACAATGTAATAATAATTGTAAACATTGCTATATAAGTTATTCAGGAAGATTTGCTGATGAAGAATTATCAAGAATAATTCCAAATTTAAATGAAAAATATACAATTTTATTAAATGGTACAGAACCGATTATGTATCCTGAATATTATAAATATTTTAAAATGGTAAACGAACATAGAATAATAACAAACGGAATAACAATTCTTGAAAATCCAAATGTTTTGGATCAATTATCGGAAAATGGAATTAATGAAGTTTGGCTTTCATACCATTTTGGTATTCAAAACGAAATATCAAGAATTAATGAAAATCAGTTAAATAATGTTATTCAGATTCTTAAAAAGAACAATTTTTTAGTAAAATTGATGTGTTCTTTATCAAAACATAATTATCAAAATGTTTCTAAATTCTGTGAAAGAGCATTAGAAATTGGAGCTGACAAAATAAAATTTACTAATTTTATTAGTCAAGGAAGTGCAAAAAGCAACTTTGATAACTCAGAATTTTTAAATCAAGAACAAATAAATTTTGTTTTGGAAGAAATAGAAAAAATGAGATCAATTATACCAAAGGAAGATTTGAATATACAAAGATGTGGAACATTTGGACCAAATATTCATAAAAACAATTTTCGATGTTTGGCTGGACAAGATATGATAGTTCTTACTCCAGATAGAAAACTATACAATTGTGTATTTAACATATCAAGTGATGATTGCATTGGATATATGGATAATGACTATAATTTAATTATAAATTCAGAAGTTGCACCAATAAATCAATCATATTGTAAGGTACTAAAAAAACACAACGGAGTTGGAGGAATAAATTGAAAATTTGTGGAAGAATTATAAATGTAAAACTAAAAACAAATGTATTGTTTTTATTGATTGAAAACAATAAAATCACACAAATAGTCATAAAAAATAATATTGAATATTTCTTAAATAATTTGAATGCTGGTGATATAGTTGAATGTCTCGTCACTAAAGATAGAAATAACAACGGAAAATATAAGCCAAAATATGATTCTTTTTTACTTAGAAGTCTAAAGATAATTAGTAAAAATAAAAAAAATTACAAATTAACATTAAATAAAACAAATATTATAAAATATAGTGATGTTAAATATGAAATAAGAAAATATTTACACAAATTAGGATATTTAGAAGTTACGTTGCCTATTTTAACTAATGGAGAAGTATCTTCAAAGTCAGAATCATTTTGTACTTTATATTCTAAGAAAAATATTAAATTATATTTGCGAAAAACTATGGACATATTTTTAAGAATGTATTCTTGTAGTGATTTTAATAAAATTTATTGTATAGGAAATTGCTATAGAAATGAATATCTTACAAGTAAATATAAGCCAGAATTCGAAATGCTTTCCATCTTTAGCAATTATCTAAGTAAAAATAATGCAATAAAATTAGCTATAAAAATAATAAAAATTATAACTTCCAAGGATATTGAATGCAGTTTTATAGATGAAAAATCATATAATGAAATCACCCCGAGTGATAATACTTTTTATGTGATAAATAATTATGCCAATTCTACAAATAGTTACTGTGATGTGCTTGAAAATGACAAAACAGATGAATTTAAAGTTAAATACAAAGGTGTTACCATTGTTCATGGTGTAAGTGAAATATGCAATTATGATGAATATGTAAAAAAAATAGAGCTTCAAGGGAAAAAAGATGATTATGGTGAATTGCAAATTATTGAGAATTTAATTGATTCTGGTGCTCCACAATGTTATAATCTGGGTATTAGTATAGTCAGACTTTTAAGTTTATATAATAATCTAAAAATTAAAGATTATGATATATTTTCATTTGATAGATTAGGAGAAATTTAAATGAAAGAAGAAATTGATTTAAAAAAACTAACAAAAGAATATTTAAAATCTTATTATTCTATTAATTCTTATATAGGATGTACAATAAATTGTGGATACTGTTTTTTAGCACCAATTAAAATAGTTCCAATGCGTCCAATAAAAGTCATAGATGAAAAAGAATTGATACGTAATATGATTAATGACAATTATTTTGAAAAAGGTAAAACTGTTATATCTTTGAATAATAGAACAGACCCATTTATATCACAAGAAGTTAAAAATAGTACTTTTAAATTATTAGATATTATGGAAGAATTGAATCTTAAAAATATTGTTACAATAACATCAAAAGGTCTATTAACTGAAGAAGATGCAAAAAAATTAGATAGTTATAATAATATTAAAATCGTTATTATTGTAACTTATAATGGAATCCCTTTAAAAATACAACCTATTAATAAAATAAATCAAGAAAATACTATGAAAAATGTTTCAAAATGTAAAAATGTTTATTTGTTGCATCAATTTAGGCCTATTATTCCTGGGGTAAATGATGATGAAAAAACAATTAGAGAAGTAGTTGATTTTGCTAAAAAGTATTGTGATGCAACGATTTTCCAAGGAATTAGAGTTAACGATTATATAAAAAATAGACTTGAAGAAAGAGAATACTTGTATAGTGGTACAGTTGGTGATTCACATAAACAAAAAAGTGCGAGTACGGACGCGATATTTGAACAACTAAGACTTGAAGATAAAAATTATCAAATTTTCGATCATACATCCTGTGCTTTAAGTTATATTTTTAAAACGGCAGATTATAACTTACATTATTCTAAAAATAATTGCTCTAAATTGTGTAAAAATTATGAATTATGTCATAACTTAAATTATAAATTACCTGTAGACTTAGAAGGTAAACTAAGAAAAATTGGTGTTAATTCCAATTGGGAGCTAAGGGATAAAACTTTAATAATTGATGGTTCATTAAATGATGAACAAAAATCTTATATTAAACATATATTGAATCTTAATGTGAAAGCTAAAATTAGGGAAAATACATATTCAGAAAAAATAATGGAGGGAAAAAAGTGAATATAAAAATATTTTTTGATTTTCACGATGTATTTGTTGATGCAAAAAGCGCGTGGATTAAAGCATTAAAAGAAAAAACTAAATCAAATAAGGCAGAAATTGACTACAATAGAGGGTTATCAAAAAAAATAATATGCGAAAAATATAAATTAAATTATGAACAACTAGAAAAACTTTACAGAGTATATTTAAATCCAATTAATGATAATATTGATTTTGCTGAAAAATTGAGTCAATCATATAAAATAAATATTTTATCTATGTCTAGAAAAGACAGATTACTTAAAGATATGCAAAAATTCAAACTTATTAATTTGTTTGATACGATAATCTCTAAAGAAGATATAATAGAATATAAAACAAAAGATGAATATTTAGTTTCTATTTCTTCTGATTATGATTGGATTATATATTTTAATCATGAAAGTAATACTATTATTCAGAAAGATAATATTATTTATTTACCAGTAAATTTAAAAGGAGATTTATCTAAATTTAAAAATATTAGTTTTACTGAACATGCTAAAAACAAATTGCTATATAATGACTTATCTAAATATTATATGTATGCGATTGCTAATGATACTTCTTTGGAAACAAACTTTTTATCAGAAATATATAAAAGATATAATTTGCCAACCGATGGAAAAATCCTTGATTGCTGTTGTGGTGTAGGACGACATGACTATTTACTTGCAAATGCTGGCTATCAGGTCACTGGAATCGATATTTCTAAAGAACAAATAACTAATGCAAAAAGAATTCATAATCATAAGAACATTGATTATCATGTTATGGATGTAAGGCATATTGATTTATTAGAAAAAAATTATGATATGTCAATTTGTATGTGGACAACTTACAATTATCTTTCCCAGGATAGTGATTTTGTAAGCTTTATCAAGTCAAATTATCAGCACCAACATAAAGGATCATTGATAGTATTAGATTCAAAAAACATTCCTAGATTAAATAATAGACGAGTTTATAAAAGAAATAGTTCAACTGATAACGGAATAGAAATAGAACTAATTGTAAACAAATATATTATTAACAACATACAAAATTCACAATACCTATACTTTATAAAAGATAAAGACGATAAGAAATTTTATTTTGATGATGAATTCGTAAGATTTTATACTCTTGATGAAATTACAAAATTGGTAAATGAGTATTACGAAGTGGTAGATGTATTTGGAGATTTTGATTTTAGTTCCTATGATAAAAAAATGAGTAATAGATTTATTGTGGTATTAAGGAGAAAGTAATGAATAATGAATTAAAAAAATTAAATTCATTATTTGATGGTAGTGATGAATCTGCTATGAATATTGCATATGACATTGCACATAAATATTCTTCTTGCAGATTATGTGGAGTTGGTAAAGGTGTTGGTGCAGTTATAATTAAAGATAATAAAATAATTTGTTATGGATATAATGGTATAATTGATAATATTAAACCATGCACTAAAGATAGTTGTCTAAGAATATCTAGAAATATTGAACATGGCACAAGAAGAGATGAATGTTATGGAGATTGTGCAGAAAAACGTGCATTCATTAATGCTTACCAAAATAATATAGACATAAAAAACTCAAAAATATATATTACAAAATCTCCTTGTGTATCATGCTGTAAATTACTAATTAATTTAGGAATAAAAGAAGTCATATATAATGAAATATATAGTAATTCAGATTTTTCTTTTGAACTTTTAAATTTAGCTAGAATTAAATATAAAAAATTAGAAAATTTTTATAGAGATGATCATTAAAATTTTAAATATATAATTTTTTTTAAAAATAGTTGAAATTTTAAAAAAGAAATTGTAAAATAATAAATATGTTAAATGTATTGATTGGGACACGGCTAATAACAATTATTTACAAAGCGAATTGTGGAAGGTGAAAGGCAATTAAATAACTTATTAGTTACTACCCATAAACAGGACTCGAAAGATGTTCCCGGTAATAGCCGTTATTAGTAATTAAGTTAAACCAAGGATGGTACCGTGTAATTCACTCCTGTTAGAATTTCTAGCAGGAGTTTTTATTTTTAGGGGGAAAATAAATGAACGAAACAAAGAAAGAGTTAAAAAGACAATTATTTGAATTAAGATTAGCTCAAGCATTTTATATATCAGAACATAAAGAAGATAGTGAAGAAATAGTAAAAGATATTAAGGTATTGAAAAAGAAATATGCAAGAGTATTGCTTAATGAAAAAATGGGAGGAAAAGAAAATGATAAACATTAAAGAAGATGAAAAATTAAGTGTTATGAATCACTCATGTGCTCATTTACTAGCACAAGCAGTAAAACATTTATATCCAAAAGCATTATTTTGGGTAGGACCTGTTATAGAAGATGGATTCTATTATGATATAGATTTAGGTGATGAATCTATTAATGATGAAGATTTAGCAAGAATTGAAAAAGAAATGAAGAAAATTGCTAAAGATGGAAAGAGAATTGTAAGAGAAGAAATAAGTAAAGAAGAAGCTTTAGAAAGATTTAAAAATGATCCATATAAAATAGATTTAATTTCTAGGATGGATGAAAATGATACAGTTATTTCTTGCTATACTCAGGGAGATTTTACTGACCTTTGTAGAGGACCACATCTTGAAAGTGTTAAAGAATTAAAGTATTTTAAATTACTCAAAGTAAGTGGTGCTTATTGGAAAGGTGATTCTAATAACAAAATGCTTCAAAGAATTTATGGCATTTGTTTTGATAATGAAAATTCTTTAAGTGAATATTTGGCTTTTTTAGAAGAAGCTAAGAAAAGGGATCATAAAAAACTAGGTAAGGAATTAGATTTATTTATGATGAGTGAATATGGTCCAGGATTTCCTTTCTTCTTAAATAATGGAATGATTTTAAGAAATCAATTAGAAAATTTTTGGTATGAAGAACATACTAAAGAAGGGTATGAATTTGTTAAAACTCCAATTATGTTAAATAAAGAACTTTGGGAATTATCTGGACACTGGTTTAATTATAGAGAAAATATGTATACAAGTGAAATTGATGATAAAGTATTTGCAATTAAACCTATGAACTGTCCTGGTGGAATGCTTGTATATAAAAATTCTCTTCATTCTTATAAAGATTTACCATTAAGAATCGGAGAATTAGGTCAAGTACATAGACATGAAGCAAGCGGAGCATTAAACGGTCTATTTAGAGTTAGAACATTTACGCAAGATGATGCTCATATATTTATGAGAGAAGATCAAATAGAAGAAGAAGTTATAAGATTAATTAACTTTATAGATAGAATGTATTCTATATTTGGATTAACTTATGATATTGAATTATCGACTAGACCAGAAGAAAAATATATTGGAAGTATTGAAATTTGGAATAAATCTGAAAAAGCTTTAGAAGAAGCATGTCATAGAGCAGGACATGATTGTAAAATAAATCCTGGTGATGGTGCTTTCTATGGACCTAAATTAGACTTTCATATTAAAGATTCTTTGGGTAGAGTATGGCAATGTGGAACAATTCAACTTGATATGAATTTACCAGAAAGATTTGATTTAACATATATTAGTTCTGATGGAAGTAAGAAAAGACCAGTTATGTTACATCGCGTAATATATGGCTCAATTGAAAGATTTATTGGTATTTTAATTGAACATTATGCTGGAGCATTTCCACTTTGGCTTAGTCCAGTACAAGTAAATATTATTCCAGTTAATAATGAACTACATATGAATTATTGTAATGAAATTAAGAATTTACTTGAAGAAAATAATATTAGGGTTAAAGTTGATGCTAGAGATGAAAAATTAGGATATAAAATGCGTGAAAGTCAAATCAAAAAAATACCTATAACTTTAATTATTGGAGATAATGAAGTTAATAAAAAACAAATTAGTTATCGTAAATATGGAAATCAAGAAACTTATACTTGTGAAATTGATGAATTTATTAGTGAAATTAGTAAATGCTTAAAAGATAAAAAATATAATATTTAAAATTAGAAATGTAAGATGTTATTGGTTATAAAGACGAGATTTCGTCTTTTTTTAGTTTGTGGTATAATTTTGTTAGAAATATAGGTGTGATTAAATATGAAAAAAGATATTAAACATTATAAACAATCTGGAAACGCTTGTGCTATAGCATGTTTGTTAATGATTTTGGAGTATTATGATGTGATTACAAAAGCTAATTATGTTTATGAGAAAAAGTACTATAATTCATATTCTTCTCAATATTTATTAGGAGTTCCGTTATCAGCAGTATTTTGGCATTTAATAAAGAATAATATAAATGCTGAAATGTTTCATTCAGAAAAAAACTTGTTTTCTAATAATAAACAAATAATTGACAATAATATTTTTAATCTTGCAATTATTGAATATAAAGAGTATCTGGAATATGCAATTCTAAAAGGCGCCAAAGTATACAATGGTGTAAATATAAATATCGATTTAATACAAGAAAAGGTCAAAGACAATTTCATTATTCTTGCTGGGGTAATCAATCAGAATTTTCATACTATTTTAATTACTTCTTTTAAAAATGATTACTTTATAGTTAATAATCCTGCAGTTAATGTATCTACAAATATAGAAGGTGAAAAAGTTAATGAGTTTATGAATACTGATATTGGAAAATGGTTTATCGCAATACCAAAAGGAGAAGTCTATGAAAAAGAAATATGAAGATGATAATTATGTTATATATTATCCTGATGCTTTAGAGGAGTTTGTAAATGATATGATAATTTGTACTAAGGCACAGATAAATAATATATATACTTTCTTTAATGTAAAAAATCTTAGAAAAATTCAAGTTAATTTATTTGATAATATAGATGAATTTAGAAAATTTGTTATTGATTTGCGTAGTGGTGATGAAAAATCATTACCTCAGTATGCAAAGGGAACTTTTGATGATGGGATGATTAATGCTTATATTGAACCTAACTTCATTAAAACTTCTAGTCTTTATGAAAAAAGAAAACGCATGATGCTACATGAAACTGTTCATTTGATATATAATGAAATTCTTTTAATGAATAATTTTGATAATAGAGTAGTATGGCTTGATGAAGGCCTTGCTCAAAACTTATCTTTAGAAGAAGAGAAAAATGATAAAAAAATTAAGCAAAGTATTATTTCTAACAATATAGCAATTGATATAAATGATTTGAGTCATGGGGATATTTTTATTACTAGTGAATATAACGGTTATGATTTATCATATTTTGCAGTTAGATATTTATTAGATACTTTGAATAGTAAACAAATAATAGAAATTATAAAAGATAAAGATAAGGCAATTAAACTTGGTAAGACAATAATTATAGACGCAATTAATTTTTATAAAAGGAGAGTATAATATGAAAGAATTTATAACTAATGATAATAATTTAAAAGAAGAAGATGTAACTGAAATAGTAAAGAGAGTAAAAGTATTAATAATTAATTCAAGTAATGAAGTGTTACTAGGATATTCTCACAATGATTATCAATTCCCTGGGGGACATGTTGAAGATGGTGAAACTTTGTTAGATACTGTTAATAGAGAAGTTATGGAAGAAGTAGGGATTAACTTAAATGTTAAAGAACTAAAACCTTTTGCAAAGATGATAGGTTATTATAAAGATTGGCCAGCAATAGGGAAAAATAGAAAAATCGAAATATATTATTATGAAGTTAAAACTGATGAAAAACCTAACTTGGATAATTTGCAGTTAACTGAGTATGAAAAGGATGGGGGATTTTGTCTTAAATATATTCCTCTTGAAAATATAGAAGAAGAACTTATTAATAATATCAATATATATAGTGATAAACATGGTATAACCAAAGAAATGTTAGAGGTGCTTGAGTATTATAAAAAAGAAAAAAGCAAACTAAAACTCGAAAATTTGAAATGTGTAGATAATAATATTGATTTGGATAAATACATAAATTTTTATAATAAATTAAAAGCAACTATGGAAGATCCGTCATGGTTAGGAGATTTTACTAAAACCGATATAGAATTTATACTAAATAATGGTGGTAAGATATGGATTTATTATTTAAATAATGATCCTGTTTGTTCTATGATGTATATTCCATCTTCTATAAAAAGTTGTCAAAAACTATTAGATGGTAAGTATGATTATAGAGAAGTTATAGATTATGGCCCTATGATGGTATGGTGCGATTATTTTGGTAATAGTCTTCAATATCAAATGTTAGAGGTATTAGATGAGTATTCAAGAAATAATGGCAAGAAATATGCTGTTAGCACAGTTCATCCTGATAATGTTTATTCTATTAATAATTTATTAAAAGATGATTTTAAACATATTGGTACTAAAACTTTTACTAGAGGAGAAAGAAATATATATTTCAAAGCACTTTAGACAATTAATTTACACTTTTTTACTTTTCGCGTTTCTATAATCCGTTGCTTGTTTTTATAATCTATGTTAGGATCAAAGTATAAAATAAGGGAGGATATGTAATGAAAAAGAAAAGCTTATTTATTTTTATATGTGCTGTTATATTTTCTTTAGGAATGGGTGTAGATGCTAAAGAAATAACAGTATGCTCTGATGCAGCAACTTGTGATTATACAGTTTTAAGAGATGCTACTGATGCTTCAATTGCAGGGGATGTAGTAAAATTAAAAGAAAATACTACTATAACTAGAGGAGTGTTATTACATAGTGAAACTACATTAGATTTAGGTGGATTTACATTAACAGCTGAACCTGGTACATTTATTGCGGTAATAAACGGTAATAAAGATGTTAAAATTGTTAATGGTACAATTGAATTAAACAATGCTGCTAATGCTACAGGGCAAAATGCTAATGTGGTAATGCAAGGTGTTACTACTAAAGATGGAGCTACTACTTCATTAACAATTGCTGAAGACGTTACTATTAATTCAAATTTAAATGGTATTGTTATTCAAGCAGAGGATAAAGAATCATACAACACAATTTTAAATCTTTATGGTAAAATTAATGCTAAAGAAGTAGGTATTACAATTAATGGTTTTATTAGTGTTGTTGATGCACTTCAACCGGTAGTTAATATTTATGAATCTGCATCAATTAAAACAACAGAAGGACCTGCAATATATGCTGCTGGTTACGGAAGCTGGAACATTTATGGAGGATACTTTGAAGGAACAGAAGCTGTAAGTGTCAAATCAGGTAATATTAATATATCTGGTGGTACTTTTAAAGCAATTGGTGAATATAAGGAAACGCCAACAGTAAATAATCGTGGATGGGAAGATACAGGTGCCGCTTTATCAATTACTTCGAGTACGAATTCTTATGCTAAAAATGTTACATTAAAAATTACTGCAGGACAATTTATAAGTAAAAATGGTCACGCATTATATGAGGGAATAACTGATGCTAATACTTCTGCTATAGTAAATGCAAGTATTACTGGTGGTATATTTACTTCAGCTACAGGAAAAGATAGTGTTAAAATCACTTCTAATAGTGATACTTTAAATGGAGTTATTACTGGAGGAACATTTAGTACTACTCCAAGAGAAGAATTAGTTAATTCTAATGTTTCATCTTCTACTTTGGATGATGGTACTGTATTAGTTGGTTCTAAACATGGAATTACTGTAGGAACAATTGAAAATGGTATTGTAACTTTAGATAAAAACGTTGGAATTAAAGGTGAATTAATCAAACTTACTATTACCCCAAAAGAAGGGTATGAAATAGATAAGATTGAAGTCTTGTGTGATGGTGATGAAGTATTAAGAACTGATAACGGATTTATTATGCCAGACGGTGACGTTGAAGTAAAAGTTACATTTAAGAAAGTTATTACTAATCCTAATACTTTTGATAATAGCTTAAATACATTGATAATATTAGGGGTTTGTGCATTAGGCGGATTTATAACTTATAGAAAACTTGAAAAAAGTGCTAAATAATGAACGATTTTAAAAGACTTAGTTATAAGTCTTTTTTGCTTGAAGAGATAAAACTGGACAAAATTTAAAAAGTGTGGTATAATCTGTCTCATTGAAGCGCTAGTATAGGCTTTTATAGTTTTTGTACTGCGCTTTTTATTTTTGGAAATGTCAATTTTTGTTAGATATTTGCATTTTTAAAAAAATATGGTATATTTAGTATGTACTTACTAAATTAGGGGGTTAATATGGAAAACTTTAAAATTAATGAAAAAAAATTAGAAGAATTAGATAATACATCTATTTCTAAAAAACAATTAACAGGGTATGCATCTATTGATACACCTTGGATGAAGTGGTATAACGAATCATTAAAAGATGTTGATTTTAAACATACTAACTGTTACGATTACTTTTTTGAAGTAACAAAAGAATTTAATTGGCCATTATGGGAATATTATGGTCGTAAATATACTGTTAAGGACATAAAGAAAGAAACGGATAAAATTATTAAAAAGTTAACAGCTATGGGTATTAAAGAAGGGGATACAGTATCATTTATATTCTTAAATGTACCTGAAACTTTATTCTTCCATTTGGCATTATCTAAAATGGGAGCAATTACTAATTTAATTAAATTTGATGAACCTGCTGAACGTATTAAGTTCATGTGTGATTTAGCAAAATCTAGATATTTATTTGCAACAGAGATTCCACCTATTATAGATAATGTATTAGAAGCCTTAGATTTAGGTTGTGGTGTTGACCAAGTTATTTCTGTACCGCTTACTGAAGCTATGCCTAAAGTTGCAGTATTAAACATGTTACATGAACAAAGTAAAAATAACATTCTAGAAGGTAAATCTACTGCTAATATATTGGTTGAAATGTCAAATCAATATAAAAGAACTCTTGAAATGCAAAAAAAATTGCAATCAAAGATTCTTACAAATCCACGTTTTATGACATATGATGATTGGAAGAAGAAATATAATGGGAATGACATGAATGTTATTACAGGTGGTGCTGATAACGTATCAGTTATTGTATATACTGGAGGTACTACTGGTAGTCCTAAAGGTGTAGAATTAACTAATGATAATTTAAATGCAAGTTCTCATGCTTTTACTAGAAGTGATATGGACTTTGATCCAAAAAGAACTTCTATGAGTATATTACCACCATCAATTGCTTATTACTTCAATGCTACATACCAATTAATGTGTTGCGGTGTTAGTGTTAATTTGATTTCTAACTTTACTGTTCCAGAATATCCAAAATTAATCGCTAAACATAAGCCTAATATATTTATGGCTGGTCCAATATTATTAAAAGAAATAGCAAAAGCTGATATTATGGATGATGTATCATTTATGATTGCACCAATATCAGGTGGAGATAAATTAGAAGTATCTTTAGAGGAAGCATTTAATAATTACTTAAAAGAACATAATGGAGACACTATAGTTCGTCAAGGTTATGGTTCAAGTGAATGTACTGCTGCTGCTACTTATATTAATAGACATGCAGCTAAATCAGATTGCCTTGGAAGTATTGGTATACCATTAATAGATATGACAGTTGCTATATTTGATTATATTCCATATGATGAATTCGATATGAATAATTTGGAAGAAAAGAAATATGGAGAAATAGGTGAGATTTGTATAACTGGACCTACAGTAATGAAAGGTTATAGAGACAATCCTGAAGCAACTAATCAAGTGTTAAGAACGCATAAAGATGGTAAAGTATGGTTACATACTGATGACCTTGGATTTATGGATGAGGATGGTAGAGTATACCACCGTGGTAGAGCTAAACGTATGCTTACAAGATCTGGTTCTAAAGTATGGTTATCACCTATAGAAGATGAGATTTCTAAACATCCAATGGTTGATGCTTGCTGTTGTGTTAAACTAGCTGATGAAGAAGAAAGTGAAGTTCCAGTAGCTCATATCGTATTAAAAGATGGTGCTTCATTTGAAGAAGTTGCAAATGAATTGGATACCATGGTATCTAAAAATAATCCAGAAGTATATGTTCCAAAATATTATGTTAAACGTGATGAATTGCCAGTTACAGAAGTCAACAAAAAAGTTAACTTTAGAGCATTAGAAAGTGAAGATATCTTTGATACCAAAGATTATTCAGTAAATGGTAAATTAATTACTAAGAAAAACAAAGTAAAAGTTATGAAATAAAGTGTCAAAAAGATGATTTTTATATAGATAAATCATCTTTTTTTGTTATAATAATAATAGAGGTGACGATATGAATAGTATAGCTTATACAATAATTTCATGTATATTTAGTATTATTCTATTAATTGTTTATTTTAGCAAAGAAAGAATCAATTATATAGAAAACAAAATTTACTCAATAATAGTAATTACAACATTTGTAAGTTGCTTTACTGAGATAGTTAGCTTTGTTTTAGTTAAGAGTGGAGTATCAGCTTCTTCACTACTATATCATTATGTTATTAAGTTATTGTTTTTAGGCTTTTTAACATGGCTTTATTTGTTTACTCTTTATACGGTTGCGGTTGGTCGAAAACTAAGGGGTGTACTAAGAGACAATGCTCTACCTGCAAGAAAACTTACGGCAGGTTTTGTTTTAATAGCTTTAATAGTTCTTCTTTTACCGCTTCAAATAATAGAAACTAATGGGCTATTATTACCAGTTGGTACTAGTGTTATGTTAATCTATATTTTAGCAATGATGTGTATTATTGTAATGATTATATCGATGATTTTAGGAAGAAAAAACTTAAGAAGCAGAAAATATATTCCTTTATATTTGTTAATATTTTTCTTTTCTGTAGTTTTACTTGTTCAAAAATTATTACCAGAATTATTTTTAATAAATCCGGCTTTTGTAGTTATTACTTTCTCAATGTATTTTACTATTGAGAACCCTGATATGAATATGGTTGACGAATTAATTGAAAATAAAAAACTAATTGAGCGAGCAGCTGAAGAAAAATCTATTTTCTTATTTAAAATGAGTCAAGGATTAAAAGAACCAGTTAATGCAATCGACAAGCAAATTAAAATATTTGAATCTAATAATTTGACTAAAAAAGATGTAGCTATTCTTATGGAAAATATTAATCAAAATAATCAGAAGATGAGTTATCTAATTAACGATGTTATAGGACTTAACTCATTTAACAATAATATTAAAAAAGTAGAGAATACGTATAATATTTATTCGTTATTGGAAGACGTAAGAGTTCGTTCTAAAGGATATATTGCTAAGAATATAGATTATAGTTTTACTTCAGTATCAAGTATGCCTAAAGAGTTATATGGAGATGCAATTAAATTAAAACAAGTACTAATGTCTGTTATAATTAATGCTAGTAAAAATACTAAGAGTGGTTATATTCATGTAGATGTTAATTCATATACTAAGTTTGATATATGTAGACTAGTAATTATGATTGATAGTTCTAGTGATATAAGTATTAAAAAGATTAATGAAATTCTAAACCAAGATTTAGAAATTTCGGATAAGGATTATTTAAAAATAGAAAAACTAGATGTTGATTTACCACTTGCTTATAAGATTATCAAATCAATTGGTGGTACAATGTTCATTAAGAGTGAAGATGACAAAGGAAGCCGTGTTACTATAACTATTGACCAATATATCGTTGATAATGGTGAGATGAAATTAAATAGTAAAGTAGATGCATACTTAAAAGCTCGTTCTAATTTTAAAAGAGTTTTAGTTGTTGATGATGATGAACAAGAGTGTAGGAAAATTAAAACTGCATTAGAAAAGATGGGATATGAAGTATCAGTTTCTATGTTTGGTAATGATTGTATAGAACGTATTAAAAATGGTGAAAAATATGAGTTTCTTTTAATAGATGATGAACTAGAAGAGATGAGTGCTTTAAGTGTTATTCAAGCGATTGATGGATTAAAAGATAAAAGTAAGCGAATAGTAATGCTTGAAGAAGATAAGTTGTTTATTGCTAAGCATTATTTAAAAGATGGATTCTATAATTACATAGATAAAACTAACTTAATAGAAGAGCTAAAAAATAAATGCCATTAAAGATGTCAAGTTGACATCTTTTTTTTATTTTTTTTATAAAAATATTTTTTGGGTGTTTACAAAACTAAGTATTAATTATACTATAATAGTAGCAGTGGTTGATTGTGGTGAAAAGTGGGGGATTTTATGTTAATAGGTGAATATCATCATAATATTGATGAAAAAGGACGAATTATTTTACCTTCTAAGTTCCGTGAAGACTTAGGAGACGAATTTTTTGTAACACGTGGTCTTGAAGAATGCCTATTTGTCTATCCAAAAAATGAATGGGAAAAAATCACCAAAAAACTAAAATCACTACCTTTTACGAAGAAGGACGCTCGTAGTTTTACGAGATTCTTCCTTTCAGGCGCTACTGCAACAGTATTTGACAAACAAGGTCGAATCAATATTACCTCTCCATTGACCTCTTACGCCGGCTTGAAAAAAGAATGTGTAGTTGTCGGCGTAGGGGATCGCCTTGAAATTTGGGCTGAAGACAAATGGAATGATTTTTATGAGACTAATAAAGAAGAAATGTCAAATATTGCTGAAGATCTATTTGATTCAAATTGGGAATCGGGTGAATAGTTATGCATGTTAGTGTTTTACTTGAAGAAGCAATCCAAGGTCTTAATTTGAAAGATGACGGTATCTACGTTGATTGTACATTAGGATATGCTGGACATTCCAGCGAAATTTTAAAGCGAGTAAGAAGGGGTTGTCTTTTCGCCTTTGACCAAGATAGTGATGCTATTAAGTATAGTAGGGAAAAGCTATCAAAGATAGGAGACAATTTTACTATTATATATAGTAACTTTGTTAATATTAAAGAAGAATTATTAAAAAGAGATGTCACTAAAGTAGATGGTATTTTATTTGATTTAGGTGTTTCATCAGTCCAATTAGATGAAGCAGATAGAGGCTTTAGTTATCATCAAGATGCACACTTAGATATGCGTATGGATAGAAATCAAACGTTATCTGCATATGGAGTTGTAAATAATTATGAAGAAACTAAATTAAGAGATATATTCTTTAAATATGGAGAAGAGAAATATTCTTCAAGCATTGCAAGAGCAATAGTAAAATATCGTGAAAACAAAAAAATAGAGACGACACTTGAATTAGTAGAAATAATTAAAAGTGCTATGCCTATGAAAGCCAAAAGAGATAAACATCCGGCTAGAAAAGTTTTCCAAGCAATAAGAATAGAAGTTAATCATGAGTTAGATATTTTGGATAAAGCAATTCGTGATTCACTTAGTCTATTAGATATAAATGGACGTCTTGCAATAATTACTTTCCATTCATTAGAAGATAGAATAGTAAAAAATATATTTAAAGAAGTTACACATATAGATGAAAGAGTAAAAGGACTGCCAAATATTCCGGAAGAATATTTAAGCAATTTTAAATTAGTAAATAACAAAGCAATAATTCCTAGTGATGCGGAACTTGATAATAATAATAGATCAAGAAGTGCTAAATTAAGAATAATAGAAAGAATAAGATAGGGTTGATAACATGAAAAAGAAAAAACGTATGAAAAAGATAGTTAGAATGGGAAAGTTTGAGAGACTTTTATATACTTTTACTATTGTCTTATTAGTAATTACACCTTTTGCTGTCGTTTTTTCTCAAGCAACTTTATCTAAGGTAAACTTCGATGTTGAAAAAGTAAAAAAGCAAATATCAACTCAAGAGAAGAAGAATGAATCTCTTGCTATGAAAGTTAATGAACTTGCTTCTCTTGATAATATTAAGACTGTTGCTGAGCAACAGGGATTGAGTTATAATAATAATAATATTAAATCAATTATTTCAAGTGATGAATGATAGGTGAAAAAGTATGAAGAAAAAGCTAGAAAATAATAATGTTAGAATAAGTTTATTCTTAGTTGTTATTGCTCTAGTTTTTTTTGTTTTGATTATTGCAAGAACTGCTCAACTTGCTTTATCTAAGAAGATAGATGGAATTGATATACAGGAATTTGCTAGTAGTAGAACTACTAAAAATGAAATATTAAAGGGTAAAAGAGGTACTATTTATGATAAGAATGGAACTGCTCTTGCACAAAATGTTTCATCTTATACTTTAATAGCTTATTTATCATCATCTAGAACTACTGATATAAAACATCCTAAACATGTAGTTGATAAAGAATATACAGCAGAAATGTTGTCAACAGTACTTGATTTAAGTAAAGAACAATTATTACAGTATTTATCGAAAGAAAATGTATATCAGACAGAGTTTGGTAGTAAGGGAAGAGGGTTAACTGAACTTACTAAAGATGCTATTCTAGCTTTAGGACTTCCTGGAATTGATTTTATTGAAACACAAAAAAGATATTATCCTTATGGAGATTTTGCATCATATACTTTAGGTTATGCTAAAACTGAAATAACTGAAAAAGATGATGGAAGTAGTTCTGAAGCAATAGTAGGTGAAATGGGAATTGAAAAACAATTTGATGAAGAGTTAAAAGGAGAAGATGGTTATACTTTCTATCAAAAAGATAGAGCTGGTTATAAAATTGCTGGCACTAAAGAAGTAACGGTACCGGCTAAAGATGGTAAAGATGTATATTTAACGATCGATTCAAATATTCAATTGTTCCTGGAACGTGCTCTTGATAAGGCTGATTGGTATAATTTTGAATGGTCTACTATTCTAGTGGCAGATGCTAAGTCTGGTGCTATTCTAGCTTCATCTTCTAATCCGTCATTTGATCCTAATTTAAGAAATATGACTAATTATATTAACTATAATACTAGTTATGCATATGAGCCAGGATCTACTATGAAAATATTCTCTTATATGGCAACTATGGAAAATGGAAACTATAATGGTAGTGATACATATAAATCAGGTGTTTATGTAACAAAAGATGGTACTGAAATAGGCGATCATAATCGTAATGGTTGGGGAGAAATAACTTTTGATTATGGATTTACTTTATCTAGTAACGTAGCAGTTATTAACCTTATTAATAGATACATTAGTGGTGCAATATTAAAAACATATTATAATAAACTTGGTTTTGGTTCTAAAACAGGAATAGAGCTACCAAATGAAGTTACAGGAAAAGTAGCTTTTAAATATGAAACGGAAATACTTAATGCTGGTTTTGGACAAGGGATTACTACAACTCCTATTCAAAATATTAAGGCACTTACTTCACTTACTAATAATGGAGTATTAATGCAACCATATATTGTTGATAAGATAGTTGATCCTGATACTAATGAAGTAGTATATCAAGGTGGTAAAAAAGAGCTTGATAAAGTTGCTAGTAAAGAGACTGTTGCTAAAATGAAAAATTTAATGCGAACCGTTATAGAAGATCCTATGGGAACAGGTCATGGTTATTATATGGAAGGTTATGATTTAATAGCTAAAACAGGTACTGCACAGGTTGCTGATAAAAGTGGTTATGGTGGTAGTGTTATTCGTGGCTTTGCAGGACTATATCCAGGAAATGACCCTAGTATCATAATATATTATGCATCTAAAGATAATGGTTTAGGTGGTTTATATGCTATGAGAACAGTTATCAAGGATCTAATTGCAAATGTCAGTAAATATTTAGAACTAGATGGTAATAGTGTAGATAATACTACAGCTTTAAAGAATTATACAATGCCTTCTTTTATAAATAAAAATACTGTTGATGTTACAAATAAATTAACTAGTGAAGGATTAACTTATATAGTTATTGGTAATGGTAATAAAATAGTTAAACAATATCCAAGTGTTGATACTAAAGTATCTGAATTAGATAAAATTTTCTTAGTTACTAATGATAGTAATCTTGTTATGCCAAATGTAATAGGTTATAGTATAAATGATGCTAAAGTTTTATTAAATCTATTAGGTATTAATCATTCTATAACTGGAAACGGTTATATAACTTCTCAAAGTATTGCATCAGGTGTAATTATAAAAAAAGAAGATATAGTCTCTTTAGAAGCTAATCCTAAGTTTTAATTAATAAAATTATACAAGACTTTAAGTCTTGTATTTTTATTTTGTATTTTGTGATACAATATACCTATCAATTGAGGTGAATTATGAAAATAGCAGTTGTTCCTAGTAGTAATAAAGAAATAGATAAATATACAAGTCCTTTAGTTAGTGCTATAATATTTGGACTAAAAGATTTTTCGGTTAATTATCCAGAATTAGGTCTAGAAGAAATAAAGAATTTTTCTCTTAAAAACAAAGATATTGATATATTTGTAAGTATTAATAAAACTATTTTTAATGAAGACTTAGAAAGTGTTGAAAAGTATTTAATTGAATTAGATAAATTATCTATAAAAGGTGTTTTATTTTATGATTTAGGTATTTTAAATATTTATAAACGTCATAAATTTAAGTATTCTTTAGTTTGGCATCAAACTCATATGGTAACAAATTATAATACATGTAATTACTATTATAATGAAGGAGTTCAATATGGAGTGATTGCAGGAGAAATAACTAAGGATGAGATAATAGAAATAAAAAATAAAACTAAGATGAAGTTATTTGTTACTTTAATAGCTCGTCCTATTATGGCACATTCTAGAAGAAAACTGTTATCTAATTATTACAAGAGTATTGATAAGAATTATGATGGAGAGATTAAAACTATAAAAGAAGGCTTACATGATTATTTGATTAAAGAAGATAAGAATGGTACTTGTATATTAGAAGATAAAATAGTAAATGGTCTTACATATATAAACGAATTTAATGATAATAAAATAGAATATGGAATAATTAATGGCATGGAATTAGGAGACAAACTGCTATTAGAATTAATTCCACTAGTAAATGAAGTATTAAATAATAACGATAAAAAAAGTTTAGAAAAAATAATAAAGTTAATTGGTAATAATACTTTATTCTTTGATAAGAAAACGGTGTTTAAGGTGAAGAAAGATGAAAAAAAGAATTGAGTTATTATCTCCAGCAGGAGATTTAGAAAGATTAAAAGTAACTTTATTATATGGAGCTGATGCTGTATATATCGGGGGACAACATTATAGCCTAAGAGCTAATGCTAGTAATTTTTCGATTGATGAGATAAAAGAAGCATGTGATTTTGCACACTCTTTAGGTAAAAAAGTTTATTTAACTCTTAATATTGTTTTTCATAACGAAGATATTAAGGGCGTAGAAGATTATATTAAAGATGTAGCGAATGCTGGAATAGATGCCTTTATTGTAAGTGATCCTTTTATTATTAAATATATTAAAACAAATTTTCCTAGTGTTGAGGTTCATTTAAGTACACAAAATTCTACTTCTAATATAGAAGCAGTTAAATATTTTAAGGATCAGGGAATAGATAGAGTAGTTTTAGCTCGTGAGTTATCTTTATGTGAAATAGAAAAAATAATTTTAGCAACAGGTATGGATATAGAAGTATTTATACATGGCGCTATGTGTACTTTTTATAGTGGTAGATGTACTTTATCTAATTATTTGACTAATAGGGACTCTAATAGAGGAGGATGTAGTCAGGTATGTCGTTTTGCATTTAATATTGAAAATGAAGATAAAAAGTTTACTATGGCTACTAAAGATTTAAATGCAGTAAGATATATTAGTAAATTAATTGATATTGGAGTAGCATCTCTTAAAGTTGAAGGTAGAATGCGTTCGTTATATTATTTAGCTACTGTAATTGGATGTTATAGAAAAACTATTGATAGTTATTATGATGGCGTTTTAACTAACGAAGAATTAAATTATCAAGAACTCATTTTATCAAGAGTTGCTAATAGAGAAACTTCAGCACATTATTTGTACCATTTAGCAGATGATACTGATCAGTATTACACTGGAAGACAAGAAATATCTAATCAAGATTTTTTAGGATTAGTATTGGATTATGATAAGAAAACTAAAATAGTAACTTTAACTGAACGAAATTATTTTAGTAAAGGAGATTTGGTTCAATTATTTACTCCTAGTGGTAGTACATATTCTTTTGTGATTGATAAAATGTATAATGAAAAAATGGAAGAAATAGATGTTGCAAGGCATCCTGAAGAAATTATTAAAATAGTAGTAGATGGTGATGACATTTGTCCTTATTCAATGTTAAGAAAGAAGGTTTAATAATGGATTTAGAAAAAATTAAAAAGGAAATATTAAAAAGAGAAGATAATTTATCTAGTTATGCTACTCATAGTAGTAGTGCTATTAGACTAAAAGATGAAGAAGTAGATATTAGACCAGCTTTTTTTAGAGATGTCGATAGAATTATTCATAATATTTCTTATACAAGATATATTGATAAAACCCAAGTCTTTTCGTTCCGCGATAATGATCACATATCTCATCGCGTTGTCCATGTACAATTAGTTAGTAAGATTGCCAGAACCATTGGTAGATGTTTAGGATTAAATGAAGACTTGATTGAAGCAATAGCATTAGGTCATGATATTGGACATGTTCCTATCGGACATATTGGAGAATCTATCCTAAATGAGATTTCTAAAAAAGAGTTAAATGAATATTTTATGCATAATGTTCAAAGTGTAAGAACATATATGAACATTGATAATAATGGAAATGGTGAGAATCTAACAGTTCAAGTGTTAGATGGAATATTATGTCATAATGGGGAAGTATTGAATAATATTTATGAACCTATTTTTACTAAAACTAAAGAGGATTTTTTAAAAGAATATAATGATTGTTATACAGTATTAGAAACATCTAAAAAAATACGTCCAATGACTCTTGAGGGGTGTGTTGTACGTATATCTGATGTTATCGCTTATATAGGAAGAGATGTTGAAGATGCTATTCAATTAGGAGTAATAAATAGAAGTGATATTCCAGAAGATGTTACTAAAGTTTTAGGTAATAATAATAGAGAAATAGTTAATAATATTATTTTAGATATAATAGAAAACAGTTATGGTAAGCCTTATATTAAATTAAGTGAATCTATTTATGAAGCTATCGATAAATTAAAAGATTTTAACTATAAGAATATATATGCTAAAGCCAATGATGAGACTACTTTAAAGTACTATAAAAAAGCTTTTAATATTTTATATAGTAAATATTTAAGTGATTTAGAATATACTAAAAAAGATAGTGAAATTTATACTTTATTTATTGATAATATGAGTGGTGATTATATTAGTAACACTTCAAATAAAAGAATAGTTATAGACTTTATTGCAGGTATGACAGATAATTTCTTTATTAAATGTTATGAAAATATAGAAAAGGCGTGTTAACAAAAAGAACTTGACAAATATCAAAGCTTGTAGTATCATTTTAAAGTATATAAAAAGAGGTGATATTATGAGCGAAAAGAAAATATATTTGACTGAAGAAGGTTACCGCGATTTAAAGAAAGAATTAGATGAATTGATAAATGTTAAACGACCTGAAAATATTCAAGCTATAAAAGAAGCAAGAGCATTAGGTGATTTATCTGAAAATGCTGACTATGATGCAGCTAAAAACGATCAAGCTGAAATTGAAGGACGTATTAAAAGAATAGAAAAAATGTTAGAAAACGTTGAAATAATTGAGAAAAAGAGTAGCGATGTAGTAGCACTTGGTTCAACAGTAAGCATTAAATATTGTGATGATGAAGATGAAACTGATGAATATGAAATAGTTGGAAGTCAAGAAGCAGATCCATTTGTAAGTAAGATTTCTAATGAGAGCCCTATTGCTAAAGCTATCATGAATAAAAAAGTAGGGGACGTTGTTGAGGTTGAAAGCCCAAATGGCGTTTATAAAATAGAAATTACTGCTATAAAATAGTGTAAACAAAAGTGTCATTTTGACACTTTTTTATTTTTGATATCTTTACATTTTGCCTATATATGTTATGCTTTATATATAATAAGGAGGATGAAATGAAGAAGTTTAAATTAATTAGTATTGTATTAGCATTTATAGTATTTGTTACTATGCCAGTTGTATATGCTCATGAAGTTGAATTAAGTAGTGATATTATTACTATTCCTACTACTAGCGAGTCTGCAATATGGAAAGGTACTAAAGTTCAAATTGCCAGTAGTTATGGAGAATATAATTTTTATTATCAATATGTAGTAATAACGGACGAACAATATAAAAATTATATAGGAATAAAAGAAGAACAAAAGAAATATGAAGCGGAGCATAAACCAGTAGCAGGTGCAACTAAAGAAGAACAAAATGCATATGAAGAAGAAATGAAAAACTATGAAAAATCAAAAGAAGGTATTTTACCATCATATGATGATAAAAAATGGATTGCATCTAGTGATAATACTGTACCAATAGATGAAGAAAAAAATACAGAACCTGCTAAATATGTTTTATGGGTAAAAGTTGAAAGTAAAACAGGAACAGATAAAAATGCTAAATACAACGATTTAGTAGTTGTATATAACCCTACTACTAAGAGTGATGATAATAGTAAAAGTGAAGAGGAAGCTAATCCAAGTACTAGTGATAATATAATACTATTTGCAGCAGGTGCAGCATTAATTGCTGGTGTTATGGTTGTAAGTTTTAAAAAATCAAGAGCTTAAAATAAAATAAAGTAGCAAAAGCTACTTTATTTTTTTGTATAAAACATGATACCAGTTAACAGGATAAGGATTAATAATATTAAAAACATAATTAACAAATTAAATGTATCAGGAGTAATTGCTCCTGGATTTAATGCTACAAACATTTATAGTACTACTAATGCTAGTAAAATTAAATTATAAATAACTCGTGCTATTATGTTTAATATAATATTATTGGTTTTGCTATATAGAAAAGATAAAAATAGTCCCACTAAATAGTAAGAAATAAAGAAAATATTTAGATTATTATATATCAAGTAAAATATTCCAATTAATATACTAGACACTAATATAAAGACTATATCATTGTTAAATGCTTTTCTTAAATTTTGTCTAAATATTAATTCTTCTATTATTGGTGAATATAGTATTAAGTAAAAACAAGATATAATAAAATTTTTACTGATACTATGTGTGATCGTTAAATCATTATTAGGAATATTTATTTTTCTAGTAATTATAAAACTTAATATATTTACTGATAACATAATAAAGAATATTGCAAGGATAGATATTAGTATAATAATACTAGATTTTTTCTTATCTTTTATAGTTCTATCGATGCTTTTATCAATATCTTTTTTATAAACTAAATATATAATAAAAATATACAATGAATTTAGTATTATCTCATATACTGATATTAATTTATTATTATGAATACTTAATAGATTAAGAGGAACCTGTATAAAAGTAGACCATAATAAGTAACTAATAATAATTCCTAATGAAATAATAAATTCTTTTCCATTTTTTTTATTTTTTAGTATCACTTTTATACCTAGATTCTAATAGAAATATAGAAATTGTTTTAACCATTTTAAAAAACTTTTCATTAGGCCTCCTTTATCCTTATAGAAAGTTAACAAACAAGTAACTTTCTATTTTTAATTTTACCATAGAAAAGGTAAAAGTCAACATTTTGTTAACTTCGGCGTTGCTTATTGCAAGTAATCGAATAAAGTGTTATTATATAGGAACAAATCGGGGGATTTTATGAGTGAAGTAACTTTAAAAGATAAGAAAGAAGTTCTTGTTATGGCAAGTAAAGAAGAAAGGAAAGCTAAAATTTGTAAGGCTCTTATGGAAGCTAATTTTAGTCTTGTGTTTGATATCGCAAATATTCATAATTATTATGATCAAGATGAATTAATTTCGGTAGGAACTCAAGGGCTTGTGAAAGCTGCTAATAGTTATGATACTACTAGAAATACACTGTTTAGGAATTATGCTTCAAAATGCATTAGTAATGAGATTAATAATTTTTTAAAAAAGGCAAGTATAAGAAATGAAAATGTAAGTTTAGAAACACCAGTACAAACTAGTTATGGTAGTAAAAGATTAAAAGATATTATAATAGATGATGATCCATTTCGTAAAATATTCGATGAAGATGTTCATGCTTCTATTAGAAGTGCAATTACTTTATTACCATCACCTGAACGTGAAATAGTACAAATGCGATTTGGTTTTATTGATAATAAAATATTTAGTTTAAGAGATATTGCTAGTAAACTTCATTTATCATATGGTTATGTAAGTGAACTCTTAAATAATGGCGTAGAACTTGCTGCTATAATACTATCTAAAAAAGGAATAATAGATTTGAATAAGGACGAATATACTCTAGTTCACGATAAAAAAGGAAAAGTAAGAGCAATAAAAAAAGATAAGTTGTCAATATATAAGTATTTTAGCGATTATAGTGAAGATGAAATTAATTATGCATTATCAACTTTGACTCAAAGTGAAAGAGGATTGTTACCAAGTGCTTGTGGTGAAGCAATTCCTAATGAAATGTCTGAATTTATATATATTAGTCGAAAATTAAAAAAACGACTTGATGCTTTTAGAGAAAATAAAGGTGCTGGTGCTGATAGGTTAACTACTGATGACTATAAAGAAATAGTTGATATATTAAATGGTGATAATATGCCAAAAAGAATTCAGGCGTTGGAAGAAAGCGAAAAAATTGTGGCATTATTAAGTTTGGGGTATGTAAATGGGAAGTATTTTTCAAGTGAATTTGTTTCAGATACTTTAGGTATTCCACAAGAACGCGTTTTGGAAATAATTGATAAAACTGAAGAATTTGCTAGACAAGAGAGAAAAGAAGAAATGGAAAAATATCTAACCGGAATAAAAACCAAAAGCAAAAGACCTTGAATTAAAACGCTAATTCATATATAATATAATAAGTATTGGAGGAAATATTATGTCAAAAAAAGATAATAAACATGAAATTACAGTTAAAATAGAAGGTGAATCTTGGAAAAATGCCTTAGACAAAGCATTTAACGAAGAAGTAAAAAAAGTAAATGTTGATGGATTTAGAAAAGGTAAAGTACCAAGAGAAATATTTGAAAAGAAGTTTGGTAAGGAACGTTTATATATTCCTGCTGTTGATAACGTTATTGAAGAAGGATATGTTAAAGCATTAGAAGAATCTAAATTAATACCAGTAGTACAACCAAAACTTGATATTAAAAGTATTGATGAAAATGGTGTTGAATTAATGTTTACTATTATTACTAAACCTGAAGTTAAAATTAAAAAATATAAAGGATTAAATGTTAAACCAGAAAAAATTAAAGTAACTAAAGAAGAAATCGAACATGAACTTCATCATGTATTAGAAAGATACAGTGAAGAACGTGTTAAAGAAAATGGTGAAGTTGCTATGGGTGACGTTGCTATTATCGATTTTGAAGGATTTAAAGATGGTGTAGCATTCGAAGGTGGAAAAGGTGAAAACTATGAATTAGAAATTGGTAGTCATTCATTTATTCCGGGATTTGAAGAACAATTAGTAGGGATGAAAACAGGTAGCAAAAAAGAAATAGAAGTAACTTTCCCAGAAGAATATCCAGCTAAAGATTTACAAGGACAAAAAGCTACATTTAAAGTAAAAGTAAATGAAGTAAAAGAAAAAGTTCAAAGAGAATTCGATAAAGAACTATTTGATGATTTAGGAATTGAAGGCGTTGATTCTAAAGAAAAACTAGAAAAAGAAATAGAAGAAAACCTTAAAGCTCATAAAGAAGTTGATGCTGAAAATAATTATGTAGATAAATTACTAGAAACAGTTGGAAAAGAAACTGAAGTTGATATTCCTGAAGAAATGGTTAATGAAGAAGTAGATAGATTATTACATAGATTTGAGGATCAAATTAAAATGCAAGGTATCTCACTAGACTTATATTACCAATTTACTAATACTAAAGAAGAAGATTTAAGAGCACAATTAGAAAAAGAAGCATACAGTCATGTATTATATCGTTTAATGCTTGAAGAAGTTGCTAAACAAGAAAAAGTTGAAATTACTGATGAAGAAGCAGAAAAAGAAGCTGATAGTTTATCTAGTAAGTACCAAATGGAAAAAGAAGAATTCTTAAAAATGTTTGGTGGACTAGATATGATTAAATATGACTTAGAAATGCGTAAAGTAATTGAACTATTAAAAGAATTTAATAAATAAGCCAGATCTTGGCTTTTTTTTTATGTTGTTTTGTGGTAGACTAATTGTAGAATAGGGTGATTATATGACAGATAACAATGGTTCAATTAAAATGGTAGGATATTTAGGTATTTTTATCTTATTATTATTTATTATACTTCCTCCATTATTTAGAGTACTTTTTCCGGAAGATGAAAATAAAGATGTAGAAAAAGAAAAGTTAGTGATGAATTTAACTTGTACTAAAGATGAAGACTTCGTTGAATATAAACTTAAAACTATTATTAGTACTAATTATGTAGATAGTAAAATAAGTGACTCTACTTTTACTTATGAAATTTCAGCAAGTGATTCTTATTTTTCTAGTGGTATTAGTATAGAAGAATATGAAAGCTTAAAGAAAGTATCTAATGTTGACTTTACTGAAAATAATAATAAATACATATTAAAAATTGATTATGATAAATTTGATTATAGTAATGAAGAATTATTAAAGAATCATAGTAAAGTTATATCAGAACAAATGGCAATATATAGTGATGATTCTTTTGAATGCACAACTACTAGGAAAAATTAGGAGGAGTTATGAATATTAATAAATATATATTTAGAGGATATGATATAAGAGGAGTATATCCTAAAGATTTAAATAGTGATGTTGCATATATCATTGGTAGAAGTTTTGGTACATATGTTAATAAGATGGGTAAAAAAACTTGTATAGTAGGAAGAGATAATAGATATTCATCTTTAGAGTTAGCATCATTCTTAATTGAAGGTATTTTATCAACTGGTGTTGACGTTATTGATTTAGGACTTGTTACTACACCTATGTATTATTATGCATGTATATTAAAGAATAATCCTACTGGTATCATGGTAACAGCTAGTCATAATCCTAAAGATGATAATGGATTTAAATTTGCATTTGATGAACGTGGTAATGCAAGAGGAGAGATGATTGAAGAGTTCCGTGATTTTACTTTTAAGGGTGAGTTTATTAATGGTAAAGGAAAATTATCTAAGTATGATGTAAGAGATGAATACATTAAATTAATGATTGATAATATTTCATTAGGAAAACGTCCACTTAAAGTAATATTAGATTTAGGAAATGGTACTACTACTTGTATAGCAAAAGATATATATTATAGATTACCAATAGATATTGAAACATTATTTGGAGAAAGTGATCCTAATTTTCCTAATCATCATCCAGATCCTTGCGTTGAAGAGAATTTGAATTTTTTGAAAAAAGAAGTTTTAGATAAAAAAGCAGACATTGGTATTGCATTTGATGGTGATGGTGATCGTGTAGGTATAGTGGATGAAAAAGGAAACTATATTCCTACTGATAAATATATGATTATAATTATTAGAGACATAATTGATAAAGTTAAGAAAAAAACATTCTTATATGATGTTAAATGTTCTAAAGCACTTGATGACGAAATAATAAAATTAGGTGGTAAAAGCATTTGTTATAGAACAGGTAACTCTTATACTAAAGCTAAAGTAAGAGATGAAGACTTGCCTTTTGGTGGAGAATTATCAGGGCATGTTTATTTTAGGGATAGATGGCCAGGATTTGATTCAGGAATATATGCTGGACTTAGATTAGTAGAAATATTATCTCATACTAATAAGCCACTTAGTGCATTATTAGATGGTATATCACATTATGAATCAACACCAGAATTAAAATTTCCATCGCCTGATGATAAAAAATTCATAGTAGTTGATAAAATAATTAATTACTGTAGAAGTAAGGGATATGATACTTTAACAATAGATGGAGCAAGAGTAACATTTAATGATGGATGGGCTTTAGTAAGAGCAAGTAATACCGGTCCTAATATTACAACAAGATTTGAAGCAACCACTAAAGAAAGATTAGAAGAAATACAAAAAGAATTTACTGATTTAATAAATGAATATAATAAATAAGGAACTTTGGTTCCTTTTTTTGTGAAAAAATAGTGAAGTTGATTGACTTTATGACAAGGTGTCATATATAATGAAAAAGTACGTTTGGTGGTGATATTGTGGCTAAGGATAAATTCTTTGAATTAGATAAAGATAAACAAGAAAAATTGTTAAAAGCAGCTAAAGTGGAATTTTCAACTAAAAGTTATGAAGAAGCATCTATTAATAAGATAATTAAAAGTATTAATTTAGCGAGAGGTAGTTTTTACTTGTATTTTGATAATAAAGAGGATTTATATTTATATATACTTAAAAGTTATATAGAGAAATTTAGAGAAAAACTTTTAGTTATTCTAAATAATAATGACAGAGATATATTTAAAAGTTTAATTATCTTTTACGATGAAATAGTAAAGACTAAAGATAGTGACTATAATTTAGTTCATAATTTATTTATTAATATGAATTCTAAACAATTAGATATTGCTTTTCCTAAAGTAATTGAAAGTGAAATTAATGGCTCTATTCTAAATACTATAGACTTTTCAAAGTATGATATTTCTTTTGAAGAAAGAAAAATCTTACTTAGTATATTAATGCCTATACTATTTCATTCGATTGCAATATCATTTGATGATTTTCACCAAATTAGTGATGTACGTGCACATTATATTGCACAACTTAATATAATTAAAAGAGGCTTAGAAAGGAAGACGTTATGTTAAAATTATTTAAATATTTAAAAACATCAATATTTTCTATACTTATAATTATTGCTTTATTAGTATGTCAGGCTGAGCTTGATTTAGCATTACCAGATTATACTTCTAAAATAATAAACGTTGGTATTCAACAAAATGGTATAGAAGATGCAGTACCTAGTGTTATGACAGTTGATACATATAATAATTTAATGTTATTAATGAATGATCATGAAAAAGATACTGTTAGTACACATTACAAATTAGTAAATAAAAATGATAAAGATTATGTAGCTAAATATCCAATTTTAAAAAGTGAAGATATTTATGTATATAACGGTAAGGATAGAAAAGATGTAAATGATTCATTGGAGCATGCTTTTGCTATATCTTATATTGCTACTATGATTGACAAGAATCCATCTAGTTTTGATATTAATTTACCTAATGGAACATCTTTTTCCGATATGCTTAAAATGATGGATGATAATACAAGAAGTGAAATTATTAAGCGTATTGATGAAAAACTAGAAGATATGCCAGGAACCATTTTAAGTAGCGCAGCAATCGAAAGTATAAAATCAGAATATGAAAAAGTAGGTCTTGATTTAGGAAAAATTCAAACTAATTATATTTTAATTAGTGGTGCTAAAATGCTAGGAATAGCATTATTAATAATGGCTATTGCTGTATTAATTATTTTCTTTGGATCACGTCTTGCAGCAAGACTTGCTAAAACATTAAGAGAGAAAGTGTTTGACCGAGTAATACATTTTTCTAAGAGCGAAATGAAAGAGTTTGGTACTTCATCATTAATTACTAGAACTACTAATGATATTCAACAAATACAGCAAGTAGTAGTTATGCTTATGAGAGTAGTATTCTATGCACCAATTATTGCTATAGGAGGAATACTTAAAACTACTAGTGCTGAAAACTCAATGCTTTGGATAATTATTATTGCTGTAGCTGCACTTTTGATAATAGTTGGTACGTTATTTATTGTAGTAATGCCTAAATTTAAAATATTCCAAAGTTTAGTAGATAAATTAAATTTAGTATCACGTGAAATATTAGAAGGAATTCCAGTTATAAGAGCTTTTAGTAATGAACGACATGAAGAAAAAAGATTTGATGATGCGAATAAAAACTTAACTAAAGTAGATTTATTTGTTAATAGAACTATGTCTCTTATGATGCCTTTAATGATGCTACTTATGAATGTAGTATGTATTGCTATTGTATGGTTTGGTTCTAAAGGAATAGATGCTGGTACTATCCAAGTTGGAGATATGATGGCATATATTCAATATACAATGCAAATAATTATGGCTTTCTTAATGATATCTATGATTTCGATTATGTTACCAAGAGCATCTATTTCAGCTAAGAGAATTATTGAAGTAATTGATACTCCATCTAGTATAAATAATCCTTTAGAAGAAAAGAAATTTGATAAGGATAAGACTGGTATTATAGAATTTAAAAATGTATGTTTTAGATATCCTGATGCTAATGAGGATGTAATAACTGATGTCAATTTTACAGCTAAAAAGGGTGAAGTTATAGCGTTTATTGGTTCTACTGGAAGTGGTAAATCAACTTTAATTAATTTGATTCCTAGATTCTATGATGTTACAGAAGGCTCTATTACAGTAGATGGTGTTGATATTAGAGATATAAATATTGATACATTAAGAAAAAGAATTGGTTATGTTCCTCAAAAAGGAATACTATTTAGTGGAACAATAGAAAGTAATATTAAGTATGGTAATGATAAAATTACTGATGATAAAATGATATCTTCGGCTGAAATTGCTCAAGCAACAGAATTTATTGATGCAAAAGAAGATAAGTATTTATCTCCTATAGCACAAGGTGGTACTAATGTATCTGGTGGTCAACGTCAAAGATTATCTATAGCAAGAGCAATTGCAGTTAATCCGGATATTTATATCTTTGATGATAGTTTCTCAGCACTTGACTTTAAAACTGATGCTAAACTTAGAAAAGAATTAAAGAAAGTTACAAAAGATAGTACTGTATTTATAGTAGCTCAAAGAATTTCTACTATTATGAATGCTGATAAAATAATTGTGTTAGATGAAGGTAAGGTAGTAGGAATAGGCACTCATAAGGAACTCATAGATACTTGTGAAGTATATAAAGAAATCGCACTATCACAGTTAAGTAAGGAGGAGATATAAATGGCTAATGGACCAATGCATGGATCTAAAGGTCCTGATAAAGCAAAGGACTTTAAAGGTACTTTAAAGAAAATATTAAATTATACTAAAAAGTATCGTATTGCTATTATTATAGTAATGATATTTGCTATATTAAGTACAATCTTCTCTATAATAGGACCTAATATTTTAGGAGATGTTACTACTGAAATATTTAATGGATTAGTAAGAAAAATTACAAGACAAGGCGGAATGGACTTTGACTTTATCAAAAAAACTTTATTACTTTTATTAGGCTTATATGCTTTCAGTGCTTTTTGTTCTTTTATCCAAAGTTTTATAATGAATTCAGTAGCATGTAAAATATCTTATAATTTAAGAGATCAAATAAGTAAGAAATTACATAAATTACCATTATCTTATTTTGAGACTAGAACTCATGGTGAAATATTATCTAGAATTACTAATGATGTAGATACTTTTTCTCAGAATTTAAGTCAAACACTAAGTCAATTAGTATCATCATTTGCAACTTTAGTTGGTACTATAATAATGATGATTAGTATTAGTGGTAAAATGACTATTGCATCTATTATAATTCTTCCTATATCAGTAATGGGAATGGGATTTATTATGAAAAAATCGCAAAAGTACTTTACTAGACAACAACATAATTTAGGTAATATGAACGGCCTTGTTGAGGAAGTGTATGGAGGACATGATGTAGTAAGTGTTTTCTGTGCTGAAGATAAAGAATTAGCTCGTTTTAAAGAGTTAAATGATAAATTATATGATTCAGGTTGGAAAAGTCAATTTGCATCAACATCAATGCATCCATTGATGAACTTTGTAGGTAATATCAATTATGTTTTAGTATCTATTTATGGTGGTTATTTAACTATAAAGAATCAAATGAAAGTAGGGGGAATATTATCTTTCTCACAATATGTTAGAAACTTAAATAGTTCTGCTGCTACACTTGCTCAAATATTTTCAATGTTACAACCTACAGTGGCATCAGCTGAACGTATTTTTGAATTTTTAGATGCTAAGGAAGAAGTGTCTGATGTTAAAAATCCAGTATCAGTTGCCAATATTCGTGGTAATGTTGAGTTTAAAGACGTTAAATTTGGATATGACGAAGATAAAGTTGTAATTCATGACTTTAATGCCAAAGTAAAACAAGGTCAAAAAATTGCGATAGTAGGGCCAACCGGGGCTGGGAAAACCACTATGGTGAAATTATTAATGCGTTTTTATGATGTTAATAGTGGAAAAATACTAATAGATGGACATAATATTAAGAACTTTAAGCGAAGTGATTTAAGAAGTTTATTTGGTATGGTACTACAAGATACTTGGTTATTTAATGGTACTATTGCTGATAATATTAGATATGGTAAGTTAGATGCTGATATAGAAGAAGTTAAGAATGCTGCTAGAAGTGCTAGTGTTCATCACTTTATTAAAACATTACCAGATAACTATAATATGGTTTTAAATGAAGAAAGTGATAATATATCAGGTGGTCAAAAACAACTACTTACTATTGCTAGAGTTATTTTAGCAGACCCTAAAATATTAATACTAGATGAAGCAACCAGTAGTGTTGATACTAGAACTGAAATACTTATTCAACAAGCAATGGATAAACTTATGGAAGGTAGAACGAGTTTTATTATCGCACATAGATTATCTACTATTAAAAATGCTGATTTAATATTGGTTATGGATAATGGTGATATTGTTGAACAAGGTAGTCATAAAGAATTATTAAAGAAAAATGGCTTTTATGCTAAACTATATAATTCACAATTTGATAATGTATAGAATTCTTGAAAAAGAATTCTTTTTTTAGGAATTTAATATAGATAAGGATAATAATATAATTAGGAATATGTATATTATTGACAAAATTCTTTTTAACTAGTATAAGTATAAAGAGTGAAGGAGTGGTTTCATGCCTAAGAATTTAGTAATTGTGGAGTCTCCAAGTAAAAGTAAAACAATTGAAAAATATTTGGGAAAAGATTATAAAGTAGTGTCTAGTAAAGGACATATTAGAGATTTATCTACTACTGGTAAATTTGGATTAGGAGTAGATGTAGATAATGATTTTAAACCTAATTATATTCCTATTGCAGGAAAGAAAAAGGTTATTAGTGAATTAAAAAAATATATAAAAGAATCAGATAAAATTTATCTTGCAACTGACCCAGACCGTGAAGGGGAAGCTATATCATGGCATTTAAAAGATGCATTAGGTATTAAAGATAAAGATTATGAACGTGTATTATTTCATGAAATTACTAAAGATAAGGTTATTGAAGCATTTAAAAGCCCACGTAAAATAGATGATAATTTAGTTCATAGTCAAGAAACTAGAAGAATTTTAGATAGAATTATAGGATTTAGATTAAGTAGATTAATGCAATCTAAAACAGGGGGAAAGAGTGCCGGACGTGTACAAAGTGTAGCGCTTAAACTTGTTGTTGATAGAGAACGTGAAATAGAGAACTTTGTTAAAGAAGAGTACTGGACTATTACTGGTATTTTTGATGAGTTAACAAGTGAGTTATTTAACTATAATCATAAAGATATTGAAATAAAGAGTGAAGAAGCAGCAGATAAGATATTAAAAGAATTAAGTGATAAATTTACAGTAGAAAGTATTGAATCTAAAAAGAAAAATAAGAAAGCTAAACCTCCTTTTATTACAAGTACATTACAACAAGAAGCTTCTACTAAATTAGGATTTACTGCTAAAAAAACTATGTCTATTGCCCAAAAGCTTTATGAAGGAATAGATTTGGAAAATGAAACAGTAGGTTTAATTACTTATATGAGAACTGATTCTATTAGATTAAGTGATGAATTTATTAAAAGTGGATATGCTTATATAAATAAAGAATATGGTAAGGATTATGTTGGGTATGTTAAAACTACTAAGAAAAAAGAAAATGTTCAAGATGCTCATGAAGCTATAAGACCTACTAGTGTTAATAGAGATCCGTTAAGTGTTAAAAAGTATTTAACAAATGATGAATATAAACTTTATTCAATTATTTATTATAGAGCACTAGCAAGTATTATGGCTGATGCTAAGGTTGATGCTACTACTATTATTTTTGATAATAATAATTATCAATTTAAAACAACGGGGCAAGTACTTATCTATGATGGGTATTTAAAAGTATATAAGGATTATGAGAAAAGTGAAGATAGAGTTCTACCATCTATAAAAGAGGGTGAAGTTTTAACATCAAAAGAGATAAAGAAGGAACAACACTTTACTCAACCGCCTGCAAGATATACTGAAGCTAAATTAATTAAAGAGATGGAAGATTTAGGAATAGGTAGACCATCTACTTATGCTAAGACAATTGATACTATAAAAGAACGTGACTATGTAACACTTGAAGATAAGAAGTTTAAACCAACAGAAATAGGAATTGAAACTACTGATAAGTTACAAGAGTTCTTTTCTGACTTGATAAATGTTGAATATACGGCTGCAATGGAAGAGGATTTAGATAAAGTTGCAGAAGGTAATAAGGATTCTATAAAAATATTGAGGGATTTCTATAATCAATTTGAACCAGAAGTAGAAGCAGCATTTAAAAATATGGAAAAGAAAAAAGCAGAAGAGACTGGAGAAGTTTGTCCAGAATGTGGAAGTCCTTTAGTGATTAGAAAGGGTAGATATGGAGAGTTTGTTGCATGTTCTAACTATCCGGTTTGTAAATATATAAAAAAAGAAGAAAAAGAGATAAAGGTAGTTTGCAAGTGTCCTAAGTGTGGAAACGATATGGTAGAAAAGAAAACTAGAAAAGGTAAGATTTTCTATGGATGCTCTAATTATCCAAAATGTAGGGTGGCAGTTTGGGATCTTCCAACTGGAGAAACATGTCCAGAATGTGGTGAACTTCTAGTAGAAAAGAATAAGAAAATTAAATGTAGCAGTTGTAATTATGAAAAGTAATTAAGCACTAACAATTTTGTTAGTGTTTTTTATTTATTTTTGGTTGCTTAATATTAAAAAATAAACTATAATTATCTTAGAATAGAAGATAGTTGGTGATTAGGTAATGAATAAGAAGATACTATTGATGTTTACTTTTTTATTTTCATTTTTCATGTTTAAAGATAATGTTTTCGCTGGTACCGTTCTAAAAGAGACTGATTATACTTTAGAATGTTTATATAGTGATGGAGGCCTTTATACCAATGAGTGGTCTAATGGAAGGGGAGCATATATAGTAAATCGTACATCATATAATTTAACTGATGCTTCACAATCAGATACTAATAAAGGTGGAGATATGGTTTTTGTAAATACACCCGCTATTAGAGGTAGGACTAATCAACAATACACAACATGTGCTTTAAAACTGTATTCTGCTGTGGTTCAAGGAAGTAATGATGCAGCAATGTCATATTTTAAATTCAATACCTCTTTTACTTGCAATACTTCTGATAATTCATGTCCTGAATTTGGCGTTGAAAAAAGTGGATGGTCAAAATTTTGGGGAACTGCTGGAGCTTTAAAAGAATATGCATCAGCTGCAGAAGCTGCTAATAATTCTCCTTATAATTTGATTTCTGAACGTTATTTATTTAGCAATAATATTCCGGAACCCAACAAGACTTTATATTATGTATTACCGGCTACTCAAAAAATAGGAACTAATATGTATGTAAAAATATATATTTACGACAATATCACTTTGTTAGATAAAGATGGGCGCATTACTAGATTAGATGGTGATACTAGTCTATTTTCTCAAACAACTTTGCCAGAAAAAATATATTTAAATTCCCCAGAGCCTATTCCAGTTACAGGAACTAATTCTGTTGTTTCTTATAAATATAATGCAGATCAAATAATTTATTCTTTTACAACTGCTTCAGATCCTACTCACACTATAGGATTTACAAATTCAACTGATAATCCACCTGATGATAGTGATACAAGTAGTAGTTTATGTACTGAAAAATTAAAAAACACATCTCCTGTGTTGAAAAGTATCATTCAATTTGGTCAAATTTTACTTCCTGCGCTTGTTATTATTTTAACAGGATTGGATATTGGAAAAATAGTTGTAACAGGTAATATCGAAGAAGAGTTACCTAAACGTAAGAAAACAATAATTAATAGAGCTATAGTATTGTTAATTTTATTATTCTTACCTTTACTTGTTAAAGTTATGTTGAAGATAGTTAAGGATACTGGTAGTGATATTGCAAATAACATTGAATATATTGATTGTTTATTTGATTCTAGTGCTAAAGCAGGAACAGCTAAAAAAGGTTCAACAACAAAAAAATCAAATAATTCAAAAAATGAAAATGTTGCCGTAGAAAAGTAATACGGCAAAGAAAAGTAAGAAATTTAATATTGAGGTGATAGCATGGTAGACTTTTTTGCGGCGGCTCAAAGAGTTATTTCAATGATTATGACTGGTACTGAGTTAGTGTTTATTGTATGGCTTACTTCTGGTGGCGTTATTTTTGTACTAAGAGGAATAAGCTTTTGGATAGATTGTACTATAGTAAAGTGCATTGGTGCAATTTATAGTTACTTTATGACATTATTAAATGGTACTATGTTTAACAAAACACTGGTTAATGCAGTTATGAAAAATGTATATATATTTATTGGAGTGTTTATATTCTTTAGAGTAGCCATGCTTCTTATTAAATATATAATGAATCCGGAAATGGTTGCCGATCAGAAAGCCGGTGCTAATGCATTAATTAAAAGAGTAATAATTGGTATGATGGGAATAATTTTTATACCAACTATATTTGATTATGGTTTAAAACTTCAATCTGCTGTAATTGAGGATCAACTGATTCAACAGTTATTTATTCCAAGTGATATGATAAAAGAGGTTGAAAAACAAACAACAAATGGAGGAAATGGAATAGGTACCACAATTTTTTCTGGTTTTATTAATCCTAGCTCCAAGGCGCCGGATAAAATTAAGAATGAATACAAGAAGGCCTTGGAACAGAAGGATTTATCATCTATAAATTTTAATAGCGGGGGATTCCTGGGAATAGGATACTCGAGTTATGATTATAGTTATTTTTACTTAATTTCGACCTTTGTTCTTGGATATGTATTGTATCTTATGCTTAAATATTGTTTAGATATAGTTGTCCGTTTCTTTAAGCTTTTTCTATTTCAATTAATTGCGCCAATTGCTATGGTGGAATATATGGCGAATGGTGCAGACGATGGCGTTTTCAAAAATTGGAAAAATGCTGTTCTTGGTAGCTATTTGATGCTATTTACTAGAATTATGTCTATTTGGTTTGTCTTGTTTGTTATGACTTTGTTAAACGGCAATTTTCCTAATTATAGCAATGGGTCATTATTAGCTGAAAATGATTACTTATTAAAAGCCTTAATAATGATAGGATTGCTAGCATTTATGATGGATCTGCCTAAAATCATTGGTAGTATATTTGGCCTTGATCTAGAACAGGATTCATCTGCTACAGGTTTATTAAAATCATTTGGTGGTATGATCAAAGGTGTCGGATTAGGCGCTGTTTCTTTAGGCGGCGCAGCAGCAGCAGGTGGATTTAAAAGAATTCAGAATGCCGGTGGTGCTGCTAGTAAAATGCATGCCTTAAATCAACAAAAGAAGAGTGATATGGCAGCAGGAACATTTGATGCTGCTAAATATAATCAAAATAAGGCTGCTATAATGAAAGATTTCAAGACTGGAAAATCAAATGCTATGAGAGCTACAGGTGTTGGAATGCTTAAATCATTAGCTGGTAATAGTAAGATTGTTGGCGCTGCTTATAGTGGTGCTACTGGTGTTACAGAAGATATTAAAAAGAAAGAGGGTAAAGCTGAAGCTAAGGCACAAGCTGAGGAAGAAAGAGCTTATAGACAGCATCAAATAGAAGTTACTGATGAAATTAATACTAATACACATGTAATAGTTGGTCAGCAAGCTGTTGCTAATGTTAAACTTGATAATTTAGTAGACAATTCTGAACAAACATTGACTCAAACCGTTAATATTGATCATAAATTAGGCAATGTTAGTAATAATGTTGAAGCGATTGCTAAAAATACTGAAACTACAGCTCAACAAACAGTTAACATTGATCAGAAACTAGGAACAGTTAGTGGCAACGTTGAAGCAATTGCTCAAAATACTGAGACTGCGGCTCAACATACTGTTAATGTTGATCAAAAATTAGGAAAAATTAGTGGTAAGATTGATACGATTGCAGATAATACAGAAATTTCTGCTGAACAATCAATTGATATAAATCAAAAAGTTGGTAACATTAGTGGCGATGTAAGTAATATTTCTGATAATACAGAATTAATAGGGGATGCTACTTTAAACATTGAACATAGCACTAGAGATGATGATAAAGAATCATTAAATAGTTAAGAGGAATTAGTGATAATTCTTCTTTTTTTGTGTCTAAAATGTTATAATATTTATAGGTGATTATAATGAAAAGAGTAATATTAATAGATGGTAACAATCTTTTATTTAGAAGTTTTTATGCTACAGCATATACTGGTGCAATTATGAAAAATTCTAAAGGATTTCCTACTAATGCTTTATATGGTTTTATTAATATGATTAATAAAATAATTAATGAAGAACGTCCTGAATATGTAATGATAGCATTTGATAAAGGTAAGACTTTTAGACATGATAAATATCAAGTATATAAAGATGGAAGAAAAGAGACACCTCCTGAGTTAAAGGAACAATTTCCGGTTGCTAAAAAATTAGTAGAAGCTATGGGAATTGCATGTTACGAAATAGATAACTATGAAGCTGATGATATAATTGGTACATTTGCTAAGAAGGTTGATGAAGATCCAGAATATAATGCCACTATAGTAAGTAGTGATAAGGATTTATTACAATTAATTAGTGATGAGGTGGAGGTTAAGTTATTAAAACAAACTGGCTTTATCAGAATGGATAAAAATGAGTTCATTAATACCTATGGAGTTGAACCTCCTAGAATGGTTGATTTGAAAGCTTTGATGGGTGACCAATCAGATAATATCCCAGGAGTTAAAGGAATAGGTGAAAAGACTGCTATTAATTTATTAAAGGAATATGGTACTCTTGAAAGCTTATACAATAATATTGATAAAGTTAAGGGTAAAGTAAAAGATAAACTTATAGAAGATAGAGACAATGCTTTCATGAGTTATGATCTTGCTACTATTTGTAAAGAAGTTCCTATTGATACTAGCTTTGATAAAATTAAATATCAAGGAATAGACGCTTTAAAATATATCGAAATATTAGAAGAATTAGAATTCTATTCTTTATTAAAAAAAGTAAATATAGATAAAGATATGATTAGAGATAATGTTGAACATGACATAGAATATGAGGTTCTTAATAATTTGGATAATGTTACTTTTAGCAATAACTATGCAATATATTTAGAAACGTTTGGTTATAATTATCATAAAGATACTCCTATAGGAGTTAGTATTTATGATGGGGTTAAATCATATTATATTCCTTTTGAAATATTAGAAAAATATCCTAACTTTTTAGAATCAAATGTAGAAAAATATACTTACGACTTAAAAAAATTAATTGTAGTATTATCAAGATATAATATTAAAATTAATAATTTAGTATATGATGCGATGATTGCAGGTTACATATTAAATTTAAATGTTAAAGATGATATTGGTTACTTAATGAATAATAAAGGTTATAAAGTAGATTTCTATTTAGATTCGTTTGGTAATCCTAATAAATTGAAAATGCCTAGCGAAGATATATATATTAAAAATATTGTTAAGAAAGCTAAATTTTTATATGAAACTAAAGATGAAATGATTTCTTCATTAAAGAGTGAAGAAGCATATAGTTTATATAATGATATAGAAATACCTCTAGCATTTGTTCTTGCTGACATGGAAATGACAGGTATTAGAATAGACTGTGAATTCTTAAAAGAAATGGGAAAAGAATTAGATGCTAAAATAGAAATACTTGAAGATACTATTCATGAATATGCAGGAATAGATTTTAATATTTCTTCACCTAGACAACTTGCTGAAGTATTATTTATTCATTTAGGAATTCCTTATCCTAAAAAGGTAAAGGGAGATGATTATTCAACTAGTAAAGATATATTAGATAAAATAGTTGATGTACATCCAATTATACCTGCTATTATGGAACATAGATTATTATCTAAACTAAATAATAACTATGTAACAGGACTTTTAAACGAAGTCCATAGTGATGGAAAGATTCATACGATATTTAATCAAACTTTAACTAGAACAGGTAGATTATCTTCGTCTAGTCCTAATCTTCAAAATATTCCTATTCGTCAAGAATATGGTAAATGGATTAGAAAGGCTTTTGTTCCAGAAGAAGATTCAGTACTGTTATCAAGTGATTACTCACAGATTGAACTTAGAATTTTTGCTCATATGGCTAAAGCTAAGAACTTAATAGATGCTTTTAAACATGGTAAAGATATTCATACTAAGACTGCAAGTGATATATTTGGGGTGCCTGAATCTATGGTCACTAAAGAAATGCGTCATCAAGCTAAAGCGGTTAACTTTGGAATTTTATATGGTATAAGTAGTTTTGGGCTTGGGGAAGACTTAAATATTGATTATGTTACTGCTAAAAAGTTCATTGAAAACTATTTAGCAAGTTATCCTGAAATTAAAGAATACATGGATGCAGTTATTAAGGATGCATATGACAAAGGATATGTTAAAACTATTATGAATCGTAAACGTAGTATTGAAGAGTTAAATAGTAAAAACTATATGGTTCGAAATAGTGGAGAAAGAATTGCATTAAATACTCCAGTTCAAGGCAGTAGTGCGGATATATTAAAGAAAGCTATGGTAGAAATATATAATGAATTTAATAAAAGAAATTTAAAGAGTAAAATGCTTATTCAAGTACACGATGAACTTGTAATAAATACTTTAAATAATGAAAAAGATGAAGTTGAAGAAATAGTAAAAGATATTATGGAAAATACTTATAAATTAGATGTTCCGTTAAAAGTAGAAATTAGTACAGGTTCTAATTTATATGATGCAAAGTAGGTGATGTTATGCCCGAATTACCAGAGGTCGAAACAGTTAAGGAAACTTTAAAAAGAAAAATATTAAATAAAACTATAGATAATGTTATTGTACGTTATTCCGGTATTATTGAAGGAACTAGCATTGATAATTTTGTATCTAAGTTAAAAGGTCAAACTTTTAGAGATATTACAAGAAGAGGTAAGTGGTTAATATTTCATTTAGATGATTACTATTTATTGTCACATTTACGTATGGAAGGTAAGTATTTCTTAAAAGATGAAAGTATGGAATTCGGTAAACATGAACATGTTATATTTAAGTTTACCGATCATACTGATTTAAGATATCAAGATACTAGAAAGTTTGGTAGAATGATTTTGGTTGATAAGGACAAATTAAATAGTTCTAGACCAATGTTAGAACTAGGATTAGAACCATGGGATAAAAGTTTAACAATTGATTATCTTAAAGATAAATATAAAAATAAAAAACTGCCAATTAAAACAGTTATATTAGATCAAAGTATAATTACAGGAATTGGAAATATATATGCTGATGAAATATTATTTTTAAGTAACATTAATCCATTAGTTAGTGCTTCTTCATTAAAAGATAAAGATTTGAAAAAAATTATTTCTAATACTAAAACAGTATTAGAAAAAGCTATTCTAGAAGGTGGTACTACTATTAGAAGTTATACATCTGATTTAGGAGTTACTGGAAGATTTCAAAATGAACTTTTTGTACATTGCCGTGAAAATGAAAAATGCCAGAAGTGTGGTAGTACTATTTTAAAAACTAGAGTAGGTGGAAGAGGGACTTATTATTGTCCTAAGTGCCAAAAGTAAAAGCATAGATATTATATCTATGCCTTTTTTTCATATAATCCTTCTATACTATATTCTTTTATTTTGCTAGATCTTCTAACTTTACTACTTTGATAGAAGTCTTGCATACTTGTTAGAGTTTTATTTATATTATCATAACTTGTAGTGGATAGTTTTTTAACTACCAAGGTATGTGGGTCAGTATCCATTGTATTAAGATACAATTGAAGTAAAAATACTCTAGTTTGGTAACTATCAAAAATACTATTTTGGGCTTTAGCAAAATCTAGACTAGCTACATTAGTACTTAATACTCTATTATCTACATTTAGTAAATAAAACTGTTTTAGTAAAAAGAAATAAATATTATTTTCGCTTATTAGGTTATTAGCAAAAAGAAGCTTAAATGCACCTTCATTTTTTAAAGCAAGTAATAATCTTTCTTCCCCATGAAGTTCTACTAAATTTCTGCATTTATCTTTGAAGCGACGTTCTTGTTCTGTTTCAACTTCCCACTTTATTATATCATTATTGAAATAAGACATTCCTATTACCACCTTTGCGAAGTGTTATTGTATCACAAAAGTATATATAAAGCAAAAAAAATTAGTTATTTTCTCTAACTAATTTTTTAAAAGCATTACCTTTTTCTTCAAAATTTTTAAAATATTCATAGCTGGCAGCAGCTGGTGACATTAAGCATATCATGCCTTTCTTAGTAACTAGTTTTGCCTTATCAACAGCTTCTTCCAACGTATCAACTAAGTAAATATTTTTGTTTGCTTTGGCATTGATTAAGATATTGGCAATTTTATGACCGGTACTAGGCATACATATTAAATTCTCAATGTCTGCTGTTTTTAAGTAATCAATAAATTCATTATAATTTATTCCACGATCAAGTCCCCCAAATATTAAAGTATTTACTTTTTTTAGTGCTTTAATTCCATTAACAGTTGCATCAGGTATTGTTGCTATAGCATCATTATAGTAAGTTACATCATTAAATGTTCCAACTAATTCTAATCGGTGTTCTAAAGGGGTAAAGTTGTTAATAGCAGTTGTTGTTTTTGATAAGTCTAAATTTAATATTTCACTTAGGGTAAAGCACATCATAATATTGATTAAATTATGATCCCCAATAAGGTTTCTTTCTTCTTTTACATCATATATCTTTTTACTATTAACATAGATGAATTTATGATCACAATATGTTTCTATATCTTTAGTATCAAAATTAACCCTAAAAATATTGGAACATGGGTTTAATTTTTTTATTCGTGTATCTAATGCTTCACATCCATTATAGTATATCAATACGTCATCGCTAGTTTGATATCTTGTAATATTAAGTTTAGCGTGATAATAATCTTCTAATCCGTTAGTGTGATCTAAGTGATCTTCATAAAAATTTGTAATAAGAGAAATATGAGGAGAATTAGTTATAAACTCTAATTGATGTGATGACATTTCTACTACTAGTAATGTATCACTTTCAATTTTATCAATATAATCGAAAATAGGCGTTCCTATATTTCCAAGTAAAAAACATTTCTTATTATTAGCTTTTAATATTTCATAAATTAATGATGAGGTAGTACTTTTTCCTTTAGTACCAGTAATACCTATAATATTTTTTCTGAAGTATTTTATCAATATTTCAAGTTCAGATGAGATTTTATTTTTAATTTTTGATGTATCAATATCTCTAAAAGATATTCCTGGTGCTTTCATAATCAAGTCATATTCGTCTAGATTGTCTAGATAATTTTCACCAGTTATAATAGTTGCATTCTTATCATCTTTTAATAATGATTCGTCTTTTATTTTGTCGTTTTTATCTTTTATTGTTAGATTAATGTTTCCCAAATATTTTCTTATAAAAGAATAGGTTGATTTTCCCTCTTTACCAAATCCTAAAATAACTATTTTTTTATCTTTAAATTCATTAATTATATCATTAATCATTTAAATCATCTCCTTGTGTAATAGGTCAATATACTTAGTAGGAATATTATTTTCTATATTAAAGTGTTCTTCTAAATTATTGGTATAGAGTTTATAGTTATCTTTATAAAACTTTAATAAATAAGGAAGCTTTTCGCTTTTTTCTTCTAATCTAAGAATTGTCTTACTACAAGCAAATCTTACCTCATCATATGTTCCTACACATTCAAATGGTTTATTTTTAGCATCTCCTAAGAGTTCTTTAAATGTTTCTAACATATCTTCTTTGTCTAATAAATTAGTTGAAAATATATTTTGTAACGTATTAGTATCAATATATGGGCTTAGTATAATATATATAAATAAACACTTAGAACAATTACAACACCAGTTAGTTCCCGTTTTTTTACTACTTAAATTACAACTTCTAAAAATGTTATAGTATTTAGGATATTTACTAAATATTTTTGCTATTTCAATTTCTAAAAGAGGTCTTAACAAACTAAAGTATTCTGTTTCTTTATTGAAATATTTATTGGTATAAATTCTAAAATCATTTTCAAATTCTAAGCTTTTAGAGTATTGATGGTTAACATTTGTTCCTTTGACATTTCCTTCATTACTACTGTCTTCATTTGATACAATAATATATTTTTTGTTATTAAGATAAGCCATTATATATGCTGCAAAAGCTAATTGTGATGATAATGGAACATGGCCATTTAAAAATCCTTCTTTATTTAGTTTAAGTAGGGTACTATCAATTTCAGATGTCAATATAACGATATCATCATCAGTATATCCTGCTTGATATATGGAATTATATGATGGCATGTTTTTTGGATAAATATTTCTTTCAAAAAGGAAACATAAATTATCATCTTTTTCTTCTTTTAAAATCTCCATTGAGACAATAGAATCTTTTCCACCACCAACTAGTATTAAATTGCCGCTAGGATTTAATTTAGGTATATTATGTTCTTTTTTATTACTCTTAACTATAAAGTTAGTAAACTCATCATAAGATAGGTCAATTTCATTACGATAAAAATATTCGCTTAATCCATTAAAGATCAATTTTTTAAAGAAAGATATTTGATCTTCATTTATGTAATCTGCCTCGATAATAATTTCCTTTGGACAACTTAATTTGAAGTAATTAATAATATTTACTAATCCAAAATTAAAGAATAAATAATTTAAATAGTCTTCATCAATATCTTTGGTCTTAATATGTTCTTTATCAATATAAATACTAGGAGTAAAAGTATATTCACCAAGCATATATGTATATTTTACTTGGATGTTGGTATCATTATTTATAACTTCGTAACTTTTATATATTAACTTATTATATTTTTCTCTTAGTTCTTTGTAATTTGTCATAATTCCTCCTAATAAAAGGTATTCATTTATATATCTAATTATATCACGAATGTAAACTTATATTAACTGAAATGACAAATAGTTGACATATTATTTAAAATGATAGTAAAATAATCTTATGATAAGGGGTCGATGAACATGGGTGATAAGAATACCAAAAATGTAGTAATTGTTATGTTGCTTACCATTATTGTGGTAATGGTAACAGCTGTAGTGGTTTTAGCTCATAACAATGATATTTATAAACCAAAGCCAGAACATGGTAGATGGAATGTAGTATTTACAAGTATTGCTGAAGGTGAAAAAACTGGTAATGCTAAGAGCTTGTACTATCCTTATTACACAGCAACTTATGCTTCATTTTATGCAACTTTTGTAGCACCTGGTGACTCAATAGAGTATGATGTTCAAATATCTAATTTAGGGAATATTGATTCTAGATTAAGTAATATTGTCTATGTGACTAACCCGTATAAGGATGCTATCAAATATGAGATCGAAGGCATTAATAGAGGCGATATATTAAAGGCGGGAGAAGTACGCAATATTAAAATAAAAATATCCTATGAGTTAACATCTACTGTAGCATATACTTTTGATAAGCCTATAGCTATATTATTTGATTTTGTCCAAGCTTAGACAACCAGATGGTTGTCTTTTTTTATGATTTTTATTGACAGTTTTTTACCTGATTATAAGATATTATAAAATAGTGAAAAGTAGTGTCTAGTTTTGAAAAAATATTTCTTAAGTCTTTTGAATTGGTAGAATAATATTGTATACTGATATAGTGATAAAGTTTGAAGTGCAATAAATATGATAGCAAAAAATAAACTATATGTTATAAAAACCAATTAATGCATTAAAAAAGATTAAACTATTAAATGTTGATAGTTTAATCTTTCTTTTTATTTACAAGTATACATTTCTCCTTCTTCATAATCTTTTGCAATACTTTCTTTAGTCATTGTACTAGCTTCTTCTTTGTTGTTTTCATGATTTAAATCAGCTTCTTTACTTACAGTAAGTACATTGTCTTTTACTGATGCTTTACAATTGATATATCCATATTCTTTACCGTTTTCACAACCTTCTAGATATTTACTTTTTTCTTCGTTCATATCTACATCTTTAGTATAAGTATAAGTTGCAATTTCATAGTATCCTAGTAATTTGTCTCCTTCTTTGTTAAAGTCATAAATTTTAGTTATTGTAACTTCACCATTACCATTATACATTTTTTCTGTTCTTGTACATTCAAACTTATTAGTATAATCTTTCTTTATAATATCTTCATCTTTTGTTAGCTCTTTACCACCACATCCAGTTAGTAGTAGAGCTACACCCATTAATAATAAACCTTTTTTCATTATATTCTCCTTATATTTATTTAACTAAATTATATTATTATTAATGCATTTTTACAAGGAAATGTTGAATACAAAAATGATTTTTAGTATAATAGTGATCAGTTTGGAGGTATATATGAATAATCAAAATATTTTCAATGAAATAAGAGAAAAAATTGATATAGTTGATTTAATCGGTGAATATGTACCTCTTGTTCAAAAAGGTCGTAATTACTTTGGAGTGTGTCCATTTCATAATGATACTAATCCATCAATGAGTGTTTCTCGTGAAAAACAAATATACAAGTGCTTTTCTTGTGGTGCTAGTGGTAATATCTTTACGTTTGTAAAAGATTATGAACATGTAGATATGAGAGATGCTTTAGAGATACTTGCAAATAAAGCAGGAGTAACACTAAGGAACAATAATATAGCTAGAAAAACTACTAAATATGATAAATTTTATGAAATATATGACCTTGCTAATAAGTTTTATCAAAATAATATAAATACTAAGGAAGGTATTAATGCTAAAGAGTATTTAAAAAATAGAAATATTAATGAAGATATTATTAAAGAATTTGAAATAGGTCTATCTCTTGATAGTATGGATTCACTTACTAAATTATTAACTAAAAAGGGATATGATGACTTAACTTTAGATAAACTAGGACTTTCTAGTAATAATCATGACTTATTTATTAATCGAATAATGGTTCCTATCCAAGATATGAATGGTAGAGTAGTAGCGTTTTCTGGACGTGTTTATAATAAGAAGAGTGACCATAAATATGTAAATACTAAAGAAACTGAAATATTTAAAAAAGGTACTATCCTTTATAATTATCATAGAGCTAAGGAAGAAGCACGTCGTAATAAATATGTAATTATAATGGAAGGCTATATGGACGTATTTAGAGCATCATCGGTGGGATTTAAAAACGTTGTAGCAATAATGGGAACAGCTTTAACGATAGATCAAACTAATTTGGTTAAAAAATTATCTAATAATGTCTATTTATGTTTAGATGGTGATAATCCCGGCCAAAAGGCTATGTTATCAGTTGGTGCTGAGCTTGAAAAAGCAGGAGTTAATGTAAAAATAGTACTTCTTACGAATGATGAGGATCCTGATACATATATATTAAAGTATGGAAAAGAAAAATTTAGTAATTTAATTGATAGTGCTATTAGTTTCAGTGACTTTAAGTTACAAGCATTAAAAAAGGGGGTTAACTTTAATAGTGATTTGGAATTATCACATTATGTTAACTCTGTAATTAAGGAAGCTAGTTTAATTGATGACGAGATAAGAAGGGAAATAATACTAAAAAAACTTGCATTAGAAGTGAATTTGAGTTATAATACCCTAGAAAAAAGGTTGAATGAGTATTTAGAAAAAAGAAAGCCAAAAGATGTAATCATAAAAGAAGTTGTGCCAACTAATAAATTATCTAGATATGATAAAGCAGTTTATGGAATGATTTATGCTACTTTGATGGATAAGAAATATTTAAAAAGATTTGAAGATGAATCACTATATTTTGTTAATCAAAAAGCTAGATACTTATTGATGGAAATTGAATATTATTATAAGAAATTTGGTAACATACAAATAGCGGACTTTTATACTTATTTAATGGACAAAGAAGAACTCTTAGAACTATATAATAATATTATTAACTATGTTGATAGTAATAGTATTAGCGATGAAGCAGTTACTGATTTTATGAATGTCATTAGGTCATATAATATGAGGCTAGAGATTAAACGCCTAACTGATAAATTGAGAAACGAGACGGATGAGTTGGAAAAATCAAAAATTGCTGAGGAGATTAGGTTACTAAGAATAGGGGAGTGAATACAGTGGTCGGAGAAATAAAAACAATAGAAGATAGAAAAAAATCTTTATTAAAGTTTGGAAAAGAAAACGGATATGTCACTTATGAAAAATTAGCAGAAGAATTAAAAGGATTAGATGTTGATAGTGATACACTAGATGATATCTATAATATGTTAGTAGAAAATAATATTGAGATTATGTCTGATACAACAGATAATAGTGAAGAAGATGAAGATCCTTCTAATTTAGTAGTAGAAGATTTGACCTTAACTAAAGATATTAAAATTAATGATCCAGTACGTATGTACTTAAAAGAAATCGGTCGTATTAACTTACTTACAACTGATGAGGAATTTGAATATGCTCGTCTTGCTGAACAAGGCGATGAATACGCTAAAAAGATGCTAGCAGAATCTAACTTACGTTTAGTAGTATCTATTGCTAAAAGGTATGTAGGTCGTGGTATGTTATTTTTAGACTTGATTCAAGAAGGTAATATTGGACTTATGAAAGCTGTAGATAAATATGATCCTGATAAAGGATTCAAGTTTTCTACTTATGCAACATGGTGGATACGTCAAGCAATAACAAGAGCTATAGCAGACCAAGCAAGAACAATACGTGTTCCTGTTCATATGGTTGAAACTATTAATAAACTTGCAAGGGCACAACGTCAATTAACTCAAGAATTGAATCGTGAACCAACCGAAGAAGAACTTGCAAAAAAATTAAATATAACAGTAGATAAAGTAAGAGAAGTATATAAAATATCTCAAGATCCTGTATCTCTTGAAACACCTATTGGTGAAGAGGATGATTCTCATTTAGGAGATTTCATTAAGGATGAGAGAACAATGTCTCCAGAAGAGTATGCAACTGTAGAAATGTTAAAAGAAGAATTAGCAAATGTTTTATTAACTTTAACAGATAGAGAAGAAAAAGTATTACGTCTTCGTTTTGGACTTGATGATGGACAATGCAGAACACTTGAAGAAGTTGGACAGATTTTTGGTGTAACTAGAGAAAGAATTCGTCAAATTGAAGCTAAAGCGCTAAGAAAATTAAGACATCCATCAAGATCTAGAAAATTAAAAGACTTCTTAATAGATTAATGAAATTAAGTAAAAGACTTATATCTATAAGTAATTTTATAGATGATAATAGTAAAGTAATAGATGTCGGGTGTGATCATGCACTTTTAGACATCTATTTATTTAAGAATAAAAAAAACATTTCGCTAATAGCATCGGATGTTAGAAGTGGTCCTTTAAAACAAGCTAAACGTAATATTGATAAGTATAATTGTGATATTAAAGTAAAATTAGGATATGGCATTTCTACTATTGAAAGTGATGTTGATACTGTAGTTATTGCTGGTATGGGTGGAGATACTATTGTTGATATCTTAAATAATGATAGTAATTTATTAGTTAATGTAGAAAAAATGGTTCTTTCTCCTCAAAGTGAATGGATGAAAGTTAGAAAAGTTATTTCTTCTTTAGGTTTTTATATTAGTAATGAAATACTAGTTGAAGATGGTACTAAGTATTATTTAATAATTGAAGCTAAAAAGGGGTATAAGGATTATAATGATTTAGAATTAGAATATGGTCCTCTTCTATTAAAAAATAAATCTTTAGAATTTTTATCTTACTACAAAAAAGTTTTAGCTGAAGAGAAAAAGGTATTAGAAAAGATTCCTAAAGAAAAAATAGAAGAATATAAGAATAAAGAAAAAGAAATAAATATATTAAAAAACATGATTAATGAGTAATAGTCATGCTTTTTTATTGAATAGAAAATAATTTAATGATATATTTTTATCGGTGATATAATGCAAGTAAAAAGAGTAGTTACTGGTGATTTATTAGAGAATTGTTATATTTTAATTAATAATAACAAATGCTTAGTAATTGATCCAGGAGATGATTATTTTAAAATAAAAAAAGAGTTGGGCTCTTTAAAAATAGAAGGAGTTCTTTTAACGCATAAACATTTTGATCATATAGGGGCATTAAATGAATTGTTGCAAGACTATAATACTTTGGTTTATTCTAAAGATAATTTAAAAGAAGGTGTAATTAATATAGACTCTTTTAAATTTGAAGTTATATATACTCCTGGACATACTATGGACTCTGTAACTTATTATTTTGAAAGTGATAAAACAATGTTTACTGGTGACTTTTTATTTAAGAATAACATTGGTAGATGTGATTTACCAACTGGGGATTTTGATATGATGAAGAAGTCTTTGTCTAAGATTAAAAAATATCCTTGTGATACAATTATTTATCCTGGACATAAAGAGAGTTCTACTTTAGATTATGAATTTAATAACAATTATTATTTATTTACGAACTAGAAAAATTATGATATAGTTATCTATATGATAAAGAGGTGTTAAGATGTATATTGATGTGATAGTATTATTAGTTTTATTAGGTGTAGTTATATTCTTGTTTAGAAAGTTTTCTAGTTTTGTTTATGCTGTTGCAATAATAGATATATTTTTAAGAATTTTAACTTTTATTAGAGATAATAGTGTTCCGGAATTAAAAAGTTTAATTGGTAAATATTTTCCAGAGTCTATTGCAGGTATTATAGGACATTATTCTAGTGGAATATTTTATACATTATTAATGTGGGCATATGTAATAATATTTGCAATATTCTTAGGATATATAACTAAATACTTTATAAAGAAAAGAAAATAATAGCAGTTGCTATTATTTTTTTGTACTTTTTTCTAAATATGGATTGTATAATCCGTAATAATCATCTCTTATCCATTTATAGCCACAGCTAGCGGCAGTTCTAATACTAGGTGTATTATCGTGAGCAATTTTTACTTTTATACATTCTATTTTATTATAATTTTGAAATAAATAATCACTTACATCTTCTAAAGTTCTTTTTCCATAATGTTGTCCTCTTAAATCTTTATCGATTGCAGCTCTTAAATATACACATTTTTCTTCAGTACTAAATTGACCTATTTCTACAAAGCCTACTAATGTATCTTCATCTGAAATGAAAAAACCTTTTCCTAGTATTCCATCTTCACTATCTTTTGTTAATTGAGGAAGCATTCCGTTAAATCTGTTAGTAATAGAAGTATCACTAACCAGTTTTTTTAAAAATAATAAATGCTTTTTATTTTCTTTATCAAATGTCCTTAAAGATAAAGTATTTAATTTTATATCTTCCATAATATCACCACAAATATATTAACATATTCTTTTATTAATATAAAGAATAATGTTATTGTACATTTGTTTGCAATGTGTTATAATCTTATGTGAGGGTGAAGAGAATGTACGATTATATTATAGGTAAAATTACAGGTGTTTATAGTACACACATAGTTCTTGAATGTTATGGGATAGGTTATGCTATTAATACTCCTAATCCTTATTCATTTCAAGAAGGTAATGAATATAAAGTTTATTTATATCAACAAGTAAAAGAAGACGAGTTATCATTATATGGATTTAAAACAGTAGAAGAAAAAGAAATGTTTTTAAAACTTATTAGTGTTAAGGGATTAGGTCCTAAAATGACACTTCCTATTTTAGCAACAGGATCAGTTGCTGGTGTATGTGATGCTATAGAAAGAGAAAATCTATTGTATTTAAGAAAGTTTCCAAAAATTGGTGATAAACTTGCTAAACAAATAATTCTTGACTTAAAAGGTAAGCTAGGTAATGTATCAACATTAGAGTTAAAAGATAATAGTTATGAAGAATTAATTGAAGTATTAAAAGGCTTAGGTTATAAAGAAAAAGAATTTAAAGCTATTATACCTAAAGTTAATAGTGAATTATCAATAGAAGAACAAGTAAAAGAGGCTTTAAAATTGTTACTTAAATAAGAGGTGATAGTATGATTGAAAATAAAATATTAACTGGGGAAGAGCTTAAAGAAGATGTATATGAAGAAAGTATTCGCCCTAGCTTATTTAAAGATTATATAGGACAAAGTGATGTCAAAGAAAATATTAAAGTTTTTGTAGAAGCTGCTAAAATGCGTGAGGAAAGTTTAGATCATGTTTTATTATATGGACCTCCTGGATTAGGTAAAACAACCCTTGCTTATATAATTGCTAATGAACTTGGTACCAATATTAAAACGGCCAGTGGACCTTCCATTGAAAAAGCAGGAGATTTAGCAGCAATATTATCTTCGCTTGAACCAGGGGACGTATTATTTATTGACGAAATACATAGAATGCCATCATATATAGAAGAAATATTATATCCTGCTATGGAAGACTTTACACTAGATATTATAGTTGGTGGAGAAGGGAATAGTAGGAATATTAAAATTAATCTACCGCCATTTACTTTAGTTGGAGCAACTACAAGAGCAGGCGATCTAACAAGCCCTTTAAGAGATCGTTTTGGGATTATTTCAAAACTTCAATATTATACTGATGATGAACTATTTAGTATTATTAAAAGAACAGCTAAAGTTTTAGGAGTTGAAATAGAAGATGATGCAGCATTAGAACTTGCTAGTAGAAGTAGGGGAACTCCTAGAATTGCTAATAGACTTTTAAAACGTGTACGTGATTTTTCACTAGTAAAAGGTAACGGAGTTATTGACTTAGAAATTACTAAGATGGCTTTGGATAAGTTAAAAGTTGATAAGATTGGTCTTGATGAAACTGACTATTTACTACTTAAAACCATCGCATTAAAATTTAATGGAGGTCCAGTTGGAATTGAATCCCTTGCTAGTATAATAGGTGAAGAAGTATCAACTCTTGAAGATGTTTGTGAACCATTCCTATTACAAAGAGGACTACTTAAGAGAACACCTAGAGGAAGAATGCTTACTGATTTAGGATATAAACATCTTAATATGAATAAACAAGGTACTTTGTTTGATTGGAGTGAATAAAATGGCAAGAAAGTTTTTATTTTCTAATCCTAATATGAGCTATGGTGATTATTTAGAAACTGTTAAAGAAAATTCTAAAGATGGCAGTATTATTTTTGCTTCAAAAGAGTGTGCTGAATTAGGACTTTTATCTCTTGCTAAATTGGATGATGAAGAAAAGATTAAGAGAATTATGGATTTTTCTTTATTTGTAGATAGAGAATATAATAGTCCTCCTGGGAATAATGCTAGTCACAAATTGGCTTATATTTTTAGTGGTGTTAATATGATTTGTAATTATTCTAGTTATGTTGAGGGACTAAATAATAATGAATTGAGTTTACTTACATTTTTCTCTTATGTTGTAGATGATTGCTATATGAAGGATCACTTAATGCTTTTTGCGTCACCCGATCTATTAGATTCTGTGTTAGAAAAAACACCAAAAAGAAGTGAGCAAGCATCTATTTTAGGCATAATAGAAGATAAATATTTTGAATTTGATATTGACACACATAACGAATCTGAGTTTAATAGGTTTAAGCAAACAAGTATAGATTTTGTTAGAAATAATTCTACCGAAGAACTTTTAAGTCACGTTCAAACTTATAATGATAGAATAGATAAATTAGCAAGCGAAGGAATATATTTCTAGTTAGGAGTTATTATGAAATTAGAAGATTTTGATTATGATTTACCAGAAGAGTTGATTGCACAAACCCCATTAAAGGAAAGAGATTCTTCTAAATTATTAGTTTTAGATAAAGATACAGGTGAAGTGAGTCATTATCATTTTAAAGATATAATTAATTATTTGGATCGTGGTGATGCATTAGTTATTAATGATACAAAAGTAATACCTGCAAGAATTATTGGTGAAAAAGAAGATACTAAGGCAGTTATTGAATTACTTTTATTAAAAAATATAGAAGGCGATACTTGGGAATGTTTAGCACGACCTGCTAAAAGAGTAAAAGAAGGAACTATTATTAGTTTTGGTAATGGAAAGTTAAGAGCTAAATGTACTTTTATTGGTGAGGATGGAATAAGACATGTTAACCTTATTTATGATGGTATTTTATATGAATTATTAGATGAATTAGGAACTATGCCACTACCGCCTTACATTCACGAACAACTAGAAGATCAAAGTAGATATCAGACAGTGTATGCAAGATTAGAAGGAAGTGCAGCAGCTCCTACCGCAGGGCTTCATTTTACTAAAGAATTATTAGATGAAATTAAAGCTAAGGGCGTAAATATTGTTCCAGTAACACTACATGTTGGATTAGGTACTTTTAGACCTGTTAATGTTACTGATGTAGAAAAACATAAAATGCACAGTGAATTTTATTCTTTAAGTCAAAGTACAGTTGATATATTGAATAAAACTAAAGAAAATAACAAGAAAATAGTAGTAGTTGGTACTACTTCAGTAAGAGTATTAGAAACTGTTATGACAAAGTATGGCGAATTAAGAGAATGTAGTGGTTGGACAGATATTTTTATCTATCCAGGATATAAATTCAAAATAGTAGATAACTTAATTACAAACTTCCATTTACCAAAGTCTACTTTGATTATGCTAATTAGCGCTTTAGCTGGACGTGATCATGTTTTAAGAGCATACAATGAAGCAGTAAAAAACAAATATCGTTTTTTCTCTTTTGGAGATAGTATGTTTATTAAAAGTAGTAACAAATAATATTAATATATTTTAATTTTCTTCATATTATTTACTGGTGATATTATGAAGAAATTAATAGTAGTAATGATTATATTTGTAGTTATTACTTTTTTTATTATTGAAAATAAAAAAGAATCATCAAAAGATGAAGCAACGCTTTCATATAATTTAAAAGATGAAAAAAGGGCAATCTTTATCTCTTACATAGAACTTCAAGAATATTTAAAAGAAAAAGATATCGAAGAAGGAAAAAACGCTATCAAAGAGATGGTAAATAATCTTTATAACGATAACTTTAACATGATAATTTTGCATGTTAGACCTTTTTCGGATGCAGTATATAAATCAAGTATTTTTCCTTATAGTAAAGTAATTTCTAAAGCTGAAGGAAAAGATCCAGGGTACGACGTATTAGAAGTCTTTATAAATGAGGCACACAAAAAGAATATGCAACTACATGCTTGGGTAAACCCTTATAGAATAAGAAATACCACAGATACTAGTGATATTTCAAAAGATAATCCTGCTTATAAATATTTAGATACTAATAATGTTAAGGTAATTGAAAATAAAGGAATTTTTTATAATCCAGCAAGTGATGTTGTGACTGAACTTATAATAGATGGAATAAAAGAGATAGTAAGTAATTATAATGTTGATGGAATTCATTTTGATGATTATTTTTATCCGGATGATACAATCGATTTAGAAAATTATCAAGAATATATTGATAATGGTGGAATGTTATCCTTAAGTGATTATAGGCTTAATAATACTTCTAATATGATAAAGAAAGTATATGAAACAATTAAAAAAGTTAATAAGAATATTACATTTGGAATATCTCCTGAAGGAAATATTAATAATAATTATGATAGTAATTATATAGATACTAAAAAAATATTAAGCGAAGAAGGTTATATTGATTATATAATGCCACAAATATATTTTGGATTTTCTAATGAATTAATGCCATTTATGGATGTTATTAATATGTGGAACTCTTTGATTAAAGTAAAAAGTGTTAAATTAATGCCTGCTTTAGCTTTTTATAAAGCTGGTATTAGTGATACTTTTGCTAAAAGTGGTGAAGATGAATGGATTTGTAATAATGATATTATAAAAAAGCAAGTATTAACTAGTAGAAATGTGAGTAATTATTCTGGTTATTCTTTATTTAGATATAGTTACTTATATAATGATAATTATAAAACTGATGCAGTTTCTAATGAATATAATAACTATCTTTCAATTGTAAAATAAAAAAGCTTTGCAAAAATATTTGCAAGGCTTTTTAGTAGTAATAATAGTTTTCAGTATATGATGGATAATTATTAGGGGCATAATAAGGCATTGGCAGAGGGTAAGGATATGGTGCAGGATAATTAGGTCCAAATCCACCTGGCCTTGATAAAATTCCTCCAGTAATTCCACCTAAAATAAAAGGCACAGCAAATCCACCACCAAAGAATCTATCACCGTTATTTCTAATATTTCTAAAGCCACCTCTAGGCATATTCATACGATATTGGGGCATAATATTATTTGAATACATAAAACACTTATTCCTCCTTCAGAGTATTTTATGTGTAAAATAAGATAAGGGTGATAATATGGAAGAAAAACAAGAAAAATTAGCAGATACAATAGTTAATTATTCATTACATGTAAATGAAAACGATAAAGTACTAATAACGTATCAAAGTATTGAATCAAAAAGCTTTGTTGAAAAATTAATTAAAAAAATATTTTTAAGAGGAGGTATACCTTTTACTAATTATGTAGATCCTTTTATTAGTAATTTATTAAAAGAAAACTCTACATCAAATAGAATTGATTTAATAAAAGAATATCAAAAATTTGAACTTGATCATTTTGATTCATTTATAAATATAAAATATAATTTAAATGATTATGAATCTGGTAGTATCCCTAAAAAGATAAGAGATGAGATTAGTTTTAAAACTTATGAAATACATAATAAATTAGTTAATGAAAGAAAATGGGTATTATTAAATTATCCAAGTTATGTAGATAGTTATAAGGCTAAAATGAAATATGAAGACTTTTTAAATTATAGTTTTGATGTTATGAATGTTGACTATAGTAAAATGAGCAAGGATATTGAACCATTAAAAAAACTAATGGATAAGACTAAGAAGGTTAGAATAATAGGTAAGGGAACTGATATTACTTTTTCTATTAAAGGAATGAAAAGTATTCCTTGTACCGGTGAATCTAATATTCCAGATGGTGAAATATTTACTTGCCCTGTAAGAGATAGTGTTAATGGAGTAATAAAGTATAATACTACTAGTACTTATAATGGGGAAGTATTTAGTAACATTAGACTTGAATTTATAAATGGTAAAATAATAGATGCAACGTGTGATGATGAGTCTAAGAATGAAAAATTAAATAAAATATTTGATACTGATGAAGGTAGTAGATATGTTGGTGAGTTTTCTTTAGGATTAAATCCTAAGATTTTAATACCTATGGGTGATATTTTATTTGATGAAAAAATCTTCGGAAGTATTCATTTTACTCCTGGTGCGGCATATAAAGAATGCTATAACGGAAATGATTCTAATATTCATTGGGATTTAGTTTTGATTCAAAGAACGGAATACGGTGGGGGAGAAATATATTTTGACGATGTATTAATAAGAAAAGATGGATTGTTTGTTCTACCAGAACTACGTCATTTAAATTATTATTTAGATACTGTAAAGTAAGTTTTTAACTTACTTTTTTTCTTGATGAAATAGAAATTTAATAGTATACTATACTTGTATAATAATGGAGGCCTGTTATGTATAGTAGCAAGAAAAAAGTTGTAATAATAGTAATGTGCGTTATGATGATATTTATGGCTATTGGATATGCTGTACTATCAACAAATTTAAATATAAAAGGTACAAGTAATCTTACAGGTACTTGGGGTATTAGAATTGATTCAATTACTAGTACTGCTACAGGTAGAGCTTATAATATTACCGATCCTACATATACTGATACTAATATGACATTTAATGTAGGAGTAAAGGAACCGGGAGATAAGATGACTTTTGAGGTTGTACTTAAGAACTATGGTTCTATCGGAGCAATATTAGATGATATTGAAGCTAGTAGTAGTGGTAGTCCTTCAATTAATTATAGTATTAGTGGCATTAAAAAAGGTGATAAATTAAGTGGGTATGCTAGTACTACTCTTACTATAGTGACAGAGTTTGATATTAATGCAACAGAACTACCTACAGCAACTAATAAAACATTAAATATTAAATTATCATTTATTCAAGATGATGGTCAAACTATAACAGGAGATGATCCAACAATTGATGAGAAAGTTGTTAAAGTTTATGGAAAACCTGATACTATAGGAACTGAAATGCAAATAGGCAATGAAAAATTCTATGTAATATCAAGTAATTCTACTAAAGTTGTAGCTTTAGCTAAATATGGTTTGGATATAGTTACAGCTGATCCTAATGCGACTTACAAAGGAACTGGAAGGCAGGATAAAAAAATATTAACTTATTCAGAAGATGGGGTATTATATGGTACACTTGCATTTACGAGTGATGATTTTTCGGCTTGTTCTAGTTATTGCACAAGTTATCCGTGTGATGCTTTTAATAGTTGTTCTGCTACATACACACCAGTTATGAATTATAAGACTTATTTAGAAAGTTTAGGTGCTCAAATATCAAAAGCTAGATTAATAACTTATGATGAATTAATTAATTTAGGTTGTACTGGCGATGTTGATAATAGTGGTAATTGTTCAAACGCACCATTTTGGACTCATGATATTTCATATTGGACAGGTACTTCTGGTAGTGAATATAGAGTATGGGCAGTAAGTGCTCCATATAACATGTTTGTTAATGATGATTATGATGATAATCCTAGTGCACCTGGTACAACTTATGGAATTCGTCCAGTAATAGAAGTATTGAAGTCAAATATTGACTATATAGACTTGAAACCTAAAGCAAATGGAAATATTACAAAAGTTGGTACTGATATTCAAATAGGTGATGAACATTTCTATGTAATATCTAGTGACTCATCTAAAGTAGTGGCTTTAGCTAAATATAATCTGGATATAAATAATGCACTTCATGTGTATAAAGGCACTGGAATACAAGACGAACACGTAAGAGGTGCCGATTCTGATTCTACTACTACTGATTATGGCACTATAGCTTTTTCAACTACTAATTATTGGACTAGTACTTGTTCAAGTTATCCTTGTTATGTGTATAATAATAATTCTAACTTATATACACATGTTGAAGCATATAAGTCATATTTAAAAAATTTAGGTGTTTCAGTCACTAATGCTAGATTAATAAAAGCGGAAGAATTAACTGCATTGGGTTGTACAATTACTGGTGGATATATGAATTGTCAAAACAGTTCATACAATTGGATATATGAAACAGCTTATTGGGCAGGTACGGCAGCAGAAAGTACTTTGTTAATAAATTCTAATCGCATTGGAAATTCTATCGTAGGAAGCTATACACATACTAATTATCTCGGCGTTCGTCCAATAATAGAAATACCTAGATCTGAATTTTCATAGAATATAGGATATAGAAATATATCCTTTTTATTTTGTATATCGAAATATTGTGTGGTATAATTAATTTACAATAGGAAGTGATACTATGAAGATACTTAGATATATTGATAAGTGGTTATTATTAATTACTACTATTTTATTTGTAATAGGACTAGTTATGGTATTTTCTGCATCTAACGTAGCTTCCTTTATGAGATATAAGGCGAGTCCTTATCATTTTATAATAAGACAATCTATCTTTTTGCTAGTGGGAATTATTATCTCGTTAATTGCTATTAGATTTTCTACTAAAGTATATGGGTTTGTTTCTTGGCCGGGACTTATTGCTATTACAATAGTTTTAGCTTTAGTTTTAGCTTATGGTAAAATAGCTGGTGGTGCTTCTTCTTGGATTCAATTAGGTCCTTTTAGATTCCAACCTAGTGAATTTGCTAAAGTCATTATGATAGCATGGATGGCAAGTTTTTATGATATAAATAAAAATAGTTTAAATAGATATTCAACAGCTTTGTTTCCATTACTTATATGTGGTATTATTGTGGTTTTATTAATGCTAGAACCGGACTTGGGTACTGCTATAATATTTGCGGGAATTGTAACTTTTATATTTATGATTGTACCGATAGATTTAAAAATAAAAGTGCGAACTGTTTTGATTGTATTAGTAATTGGTCTTTTAGGCGTTGCTATTTTAATTGGTAATGGTAAGAATTTATTTTTCCATCACCAAATTCAAAGGTTAGATTTTTCAAACCCTTGTAGTGAATCTAAATTCTATAAAGAAGGTAACCAGGTTTGTAATGGGTATATTGCTATAAACAATGGAGGACTTTTTGGAAAAGGACTTGGTAATAGTACTCAAAAATATTTGTATTTACCTGATTCACACACAGACTTCATTTTCCCAATTGTTGTTGAAGAATTAGGATTGTTATTTGGAGCCTTTGTAATTTTATTATATATATTCTTGTTAGCTCGTATTTTTATAATAGCTCATAATAGTACTAATAATAGAAATGCTATCATGTGTTATGGTGTTGCTTTTTATATTTTCTTACATGTTGTAGTTAACTTAATGGGTGTTCTTGGAATGATGCCAATGACAGGAGTACCGCTTCCATTCTTAAGTTATGGAGGAAGTTTTACTATATGTTTGATTGTAGCTCTTACTATGGTTCAAAGAGTAGCAATAGAAAATAATACAAAAAATCTTTCAAAAAATAAAGGATAATTTAAAGAAAAAGATAATAATCTCCTTAGGGAGGTTTTTTTTATGATTTTAGATAAAGTAAAAGATTTTGTTTATGAGCACAAAATTAATATAGCTTTGTGGGGAGTATTGCTTTTAATAATAATATTATCCAATGCTGGTATTTATTATTGCTTAGCGGAAGAAATTAAAAATATTGATGTTTCTAGTAAAGTTGAAGTTGATACCGAAAAGACGGTGAAAGATTCTAATAATGAAATAAAATATTATAAGTTTGATATTAAAGGAGCAGTTGCTAATCCAGGTGTTTATAAGATAGAAGAATCAGCTAGAATAATTGATGCTATTAATATGGCAGGAGGACTATTAGAAAATGCTGATACAAGTGTAAATAATTTAAGCAAATTCATCAAGGATGAAATGGTTATTATTATATATACCAAAGATGAAGTATTAAATTTTAGTGAGGTTATAGAAAAAGAAATTAAAGAAAATGATACTTGCAAGAAAAATAACGATGTAATACTTAATGATAGCTGTATTAATAATGACCAAGAAAAAGAAAGTAATAATGATATAGATAAGAAAATATCTATAAATACAGCAGATTTGGATTTAATGATAACTTTACCAGGAATAGGTGAAGAAAAAGCTAAAACTATTATTGCGTATCGTAATGAGCATGGTTTATTTGAAAAAATAGAAGATATTATGAATGTTTCTGGTATTGGAGAGAAACTATTTGAAAAACTTAAAGATTATATTACAGTATAATTGGATTTTTTATATTATTTTTATTAGTGCTATTATTTACTGTGTTATTTATAACTTAGTACCACATTCAAGTAAGTATAATGTTAATGATAATAGTTTTAAAATTGTTATTATTGATATTAATATTTCTGGTAATTATCTAAAAATAATAGGTAGAGGTAAGGAAAAGATACAAGGAACTTACTTTTTTGAAAATTATACTGAGAAAATTAACTTTATTAATGAATATAAAATAGGGGATATAGTAGAACTTTATGGCAACTTAGAAATACCTAGTAATAATACTAACTTTAATTTATTTAATTATAAAAAATATTTGTATTATGAAGGGATTAATTTTAATTTGAAGATAGATTCTTATAAGAAAAATGTTAGTTGTAATAACTTTTTCTATTGGTTAAAGAGTGTTATTGATAATAGAATTAATAAAATAGGTAGTAGTGCTGGTTACATGAAAGCTTTGATATTAGGCGATGATAGTAATATTTCTTCATCTATTGTTAAAACATATCAAAATATTGGTATAAGTCATTTATTTGCAATTTCTGGTATGCATATTTACTTATTTACAGGGATTTTATTGTTTTTATTAAAGAAGATAATTCCAAATGAAAAGATATCATATTTTATTATTATTTTATTTTTACAAATATATATGTTTTTAACTGGTTATTCTTCATCTATTGTAAGAGCTAGTACTGTTTTTACTTTATTATCTTTAAATAAAGTGTTTAGGCTTAATATTAAGACGTTTAATGTATTTTTATTTGGAATTTCTCTTATAATTTTTATTAATCCATTTATTGTTTTTAAAATAGGATTCCAATTCTCTACTAGTATCAGTGCAGCACTTATCTTATTTAGTAATTTAATTAATAATAAAAGAGGATATTTTAAGAAAGCTTTTATTACGTCGATTATATCTTTTTTAGTTAGTTTTCCTATTTGCATTTATAATTTTAATCAAGTTAATGTTTTAAGTATTATATTTAATTTATTTTTTATTCCTTTTATGAGTTTCATATTGTTTCCTTTAACGCTTATAACTTTTTGTTTTCCATTTTTTAATGGATTATTACATTTTTTTATAATGATAATGGAATATATTGCTAGATTATGTAGTAATATTCCTAGCATATTGATTTTTAAAAAGCCTAATATTATTGTAGTAATTATTTACTTCGTTTTGATTTTGAAAATATTAAATAAAAAGAAAATTTGTATTGTTCTTTTTATAGCTTTAGTAATGATCCATTATAATTACAACTATATTTTTAAAAGTAGTTATGTGACTGTGCTTGATGTTGGTCAAGGTGATAGTATTTTATTGCATTCAGATAATAAAACTGTTTTGATTGATACCGGTAGTAAGGTTAGGTATAAGGACGAAGAGTGGAAGAAAAGAGAAATTAGTTCGATTAGTTCTTCGATAACTTTACCTGTTTTAAAATCGTATGGATTAAGAAAAATTGATTATTTAGTGATTTCTCATGGAGATTACGACCATATGGGAGAAACTATTAATTTAGTAAATAACTTTAAAGTAGAGAAAGTAATCTTTAATTGTGGTGAATTTAATGATTTAGAAAAAGAACTGATTAAAGTATTAGATAAAAAGAAAATAAAATATTATTCATGTATTAAAGAATTAAATATTGATAATAACAAATTATATTTCTTACAAACAAAAGAATATGATAATGAAAATGATAATAGTAATGTTATTTATACAGAACTTAATGGTTATAAATTTATGTTTATGGGAGATGCCGGAGTAGAGAAGGAAAAAGATATTTTGAATAAATACAAAATATCTAATGTAGATGTATTAAAAGTAGGCCACCATGGCTCTAAAACAAGTAGCAGCAAAACCTTTATAAATGAAATTAATCCTAAATATAGTGTTATTAGTGTTGGCAAGAATAATAGGTATGGTCATCCAAATAAAGAGGTGTTAAATAACTTAGAACAATCTAAGATATATAGAACAGATCAAGATGGAAGTATTATGTTTAAAATCAAAAATAACAAATTAAAAATAGAAACTTGTAGTCCATAGAAAGGAGCAAATATGAATTATTATAATGAGATTAAAAACAAATTAATTGATGATGAAGTATATTCGAAAATAAAAGATTATTCAAAAGAAAGACATACTCTTTTAACACATTATGAGGTAGGTAAATTACTATTAGAAGCGGGAAGTAAGTATGGTGATGACATAATTGGTAATTATTCTAATAAGTTAACAGTTGAAGTTGATAAGAAATACAATCCGAGAACTTTAAGAAGAATGAGACAATTGTATCAATTCTTTGAGAAACAAAAATGGTCCCCACTGGGGACCAAATTATCAATTAGTCACATAAGACAATTGTTTAGTTTAACTGATAATAATGAGATAAATTATTATGCTGAACAAATAGAAAAAAGGAATCTTTCAAAAAGACAATTAGAAGAAATAATTAAGAATCGTGAATATGAAAGGTTACCAATTGAAACAAAGAACAAACTTATGAATAGTGAAAAAATTAATGTAAAAGATTTAGTGCCAAATCCTATTTTAATTAGGAATAAAAATAATATAGAAATAATAACCGAAAAGGCACTTCATCATCTAATATTAGAAGATATTGAATCATTTATGAAAGA
>CAKOWQ010000004.1 GCA_934122395.1 uncultured Bacilli bacterium
TAATCAACTACATAGTAACATATTTTAAAAAAGTTACAACTTTTGTTCAAAAAATGATTATCGGCAAATTACTATTTGTCTTTCAGTTCCTATTATATCATTTTATTTACTTAAAATATTAAAATGTTGGTTAATTTTACTAAAACCATGTTATACTAATTTTAGTTAGTAGTTATTACTACCTATAAATTGTTGCTTTTAATGGTTGTTTTACCAGAACCATAAGGGCTCCATAGTGAAATCTGCTCGAACTTTTCGAGTTTTGATAAATAACTAATCTAGAAAGGGATTAGTTTTTTTGTATTTAAAAACTATCTTACTTTGAAAAGAAAGGGTAAATATTATTAAAGAAGAAATAACATTAGATGAAGCATTAAAAAAGAACCTTAAATTTATTTGCGATTTTGCTAAAGTAAAACCTACTATCATTAATGGAAGTATTAGAAAAATTGATAAAACTAATTTAACCTATATTGAACCACACAGAATTATTATTAATAATACTACATTTCTTGCTTTTAATTATTCTAATGAAATATTTATAGAGAATTTATCTAATAAGATTAAGTTATCAGAATTAGAAGATTATTTAAAATCAATCTAAATGCTACTCTAGTAATAAATTAAAAAATATGATAAAATATATTTAAGAAAACAAATATAAAAAATTTTTTGAGGAGTCAGTAGTATTTAGACTTTATTAAATACTATTGACTCTTTTTTAATAAAGGAGATGAAATTTAATGAATGAAGAAAATAAAATAAAAGAAAAATATTTTAATGATACTACATATTTAGGTTACTTAAATGTCAAACAAAAAAAATTAAATAATATCACAAATATTTTAAATACTATAGAGCAATATGGAGATAAAAATAAGGGGCCTGATTTAGTATCAAAATATAATAATAAAATTTATGGAATTGAACATTTTGAATTCGATAGTAGTAAAAATGACAGAAAAGGTAGTAGATACAAACAGCAGATAGGAATTATAGATAATTCAATGAATAAAGAAATACGATACAAGAAAAAAGTTCACAATCTTTCAGTTTTGACATTAAACCAAAATATAGAAACTTATATAAATAATTACAAAGAGGTATTTAATTATCATTACTCTAGAATTCCAAGATATAATGAATATTTAAGTAAAGATTTTCCAAACATTGATAAAGAAATTTGGTTTTTTATAGAAGATGTAACACCTTTTGGAAATCATTATTTAGACAATAATTGCAATCCGCAACTATTTCATCCAATGCTTTCCATGGAATTAATAAAATTATTTGAACAATCTCCAGCAATTAATGGTATATTTTTTTGCAACTAACTCATTTAGATATGAAAAAATAATATTTATATATTTTAATGAAAAAAAAGAAAGAAATATGTTAAAAAAACTTTGTGAAAAAGAAAATGTAAAAAATTTGCTAATTCAAAATCCTTTATGCTCATCCAATTTATTAAAAATAGATAAAATGGAGTTAAAGTAATATGAATGATGAAAAGAAAATTGCTGGGCTTTACATTCGTGTTCCTATTCTCGACATCGACCTTTTTATGTTATAATCTTTATATGCATTATTAAATGCCACCGAGGAATATATTGTGCCTTGATCAGAGTGGAAAATCGTCTCTTGGCTTTTATATCCTCTTTTTATTTTGTTATTTAACATATCTTGTAAGGCATCTCTATGATTTTTCATACTTACTCCGTGATAAAAAGAGTTAATGTCAGAACCTATTATTGAATCGTCAAATGCATCTACATAGTATGTCCAATCATACCTTTGCCTTTTAAATCATATCATTGTTGTATCGGATGTTATTTTTTCTAATTGTCTTGCAGTATTCCAATTATTATTAATAAGATTTGGACACTTAATTGATTCTTCACCTGGCTTTTTATAAGTAGAATAGTGCCTTGCTTTACTTCTTTTTTTAAAATTTTACAAACTTTATGCACTAGATTATCTGATACAATCCAACCAGTTTCTCTACGAATAATGGTATTGATTCTGTGATACCCATAACTTGGTTTTCTTTTATGAATATTTCTAATTAAAGGCTCTAAATCTTTGCGATTGATTTCATATCTGTTTAGAATATCTTTTGTTTTCAGCCACTTATAATATCCGCTTCTTGATATATTCATTACTTAACGTTTTTACAATTTCAAATTCTTTTTGTTTTATTTCTTGAATACTACAACTGAACCATTTCCTTTCACTAGGTATCCTTTTTTTAATCGTTCATTCTCGATTCTTAACTTCATATTTTCATATTGAAGTTTTTCTATATCTGTTAAATTTTTCTTCTTTTGACCAATATCTATTTGGTTCTTTCTTAATTCTTGTCATATTCTCCCTCCAATTTTATTATAACAAAAAAATGTAGACCGTTTTTATGTGTCTACATTTATCTTACAACTTCACACATAGCAATTGCTAACATTTGCACACTAAAAGTATGCTCTGCTACACTTTCAAGTCTTTCTCTTTTAACGTGCCAATCTTTCCAACCAGTTCTAATAACGTCCTTTAGACTGTCGCATATAACATAATAATTTACTATATTTTGTTCTTTTGACATATGCATTTCTCCATATATATGTGTGTTATATTTTAACATAAACTATATTAAATTACTATTTGAAATAAAAAAAATTCACATTTTTATGATGTGAATTTTTTATATCTTTATCTAATTTCTTTCTTTATTAATTTGGCATGTAATACCACTTTTTCTTTATCGTTATAGCAAGTAGATAAAGTTATTATTTTATCATTGGCATTTATTGTTGTATTAAAGTTGTGAAAACTGCGATCAATTAGCATTTGGGTAAATGATAAAAATTCATCATTGCTTGAAAAATTAACTTGTAAATAATCACTTGTTGTTGGAATATGATATACACTAAATACTTGCCATAAAGTGTTTTCAGTTTCTGTTGATAATTTAATTACATAGTTATTGGTCTTATTTAACCATCCACTAGTAAGTATATTTTTTAAACTTCCAAACATTGTTGTATCATATCTACCATGAGCATATAAAATGGTGTTTTTATTAATTGGATTTGGGCTGTTTCTATAGTCCATAAATACCCAGCCTGCTGAGTTGTAACTTTTATCAAACGAGTGTTTTAAATAATAATCATTGTTATCTGTTTGAACAAAAGGATAATTAATATTTGTACCATTAACTGCTATCCAACCTTTGGTATCAGGATTGATTATTTTTAGTTCTTCGAAATCAACATTTATTAAATTCATTTTTATATAATCCCAGTATGGATTACTGTTAGGAATCTCTGTATCTTGCTCTATTATTTCAGTATTTTCATTATCTTTTTTTTCAGTAACGGGATTAATCTCATCAATATCTTTTAATTGTGATTTAACATCATTAGAATCTATTTTCCAGTGATATATATTTATGATAGAAACAATTCCAGTAGTTACAAAAAAGATGAAGAGAAGGGCAATTATAACATTTTTCCATCTTATTTTTTTTCTTCTTTTTCTTTTCATATGCTATCTCCAAATAACATTATACTATATAAAATATTGTATCATATAAATATTTAAATAGTAAATTCATATATTTTATTGAAAGGAGTATATGAAATGAACAATACATATGTGGTACAAGCGGGTGATACTTTATATGGAATTGCTAGACAGCACAATACAAGTGTTCAAAGAATTAAAGAACTTAATAAATTAACTAATGAGAATATATATCAATCACAAGTACTTATAATATCAGAAAACGATGATAATGATCCTACTGAATGTGTAACTTATACGGTTAAAAAAGGTGATAATTTATATAATATTGCTAAAAAATACAATACAACTGTTGATGAAATTAAAAGATATAACAATTTAAATAATAATAATTTATCAATAGGGCAAAAAATTAGAATACCATGTAATGTTAATAATGATAATACTAATTTACCAAAATACACTAGTTATACTGTAAAAAAAGGAGACAGTCTATATAGCATTGCAAAAGAATTTGATACTACAGTTGATAAATTGAAGAAGGACAACAATTTAACTAATGAAAATTTATCGATAGGGCAGACATTACTAATTGAAGATAGTTCTAGTAACAATGTAGTTGAAGAATGCATAGGTGTAGATTTTGAGGTTCCAACTAATGGATATGTAGTTTATACAGTTAAAAAAGGAGATAATTTATATAATATTGCTAGAAAGTATAATACAACTGTTGATGCTATAAAAAATGCTAACAATTTGAAAAATAATAATTTATCGATAGGGCAAGAATTAAATATTCCAGTGGCTAATGATAATTCTGTAACAAAATATACTGTTCAAAAAGGGGAAAGCTTGTATAGTATTGCTAAAAAATTTAATACAACTGTTGATGAAATCAAAAGAAAAAATAACTTACAAAGTAATTTGATAAGTGTAGGGCAAGAATTAATTATTTAAGGAGGTAAAAATATGAATGAAGTTATGTTTGATAAAGATAAGTATAAAACTTTTATAGAAGAGAATGCTGGTGAAGGTACTTTAAAGGTTCAAGCTTTTGTTGCTAATCAAGCTTTTCCATTAGAAGACATAAATATAAAAGTATATAAAAATATTGGGAACGATAAGGTAATTTTTTTCGAAGGTACAACAGATTCTAGTGGAATTATTGATGATATAAAACTTCCCACTAAATTAGCTAAGGAAGATATAGAACAAGCTAGTGACATTCTTTATACAAATTATGAAATAGAAGCAGAAAATCCAGAATCTAAAGAAAAAAAAGATTATGAGATTGCAGTTTTCAGTGATTTAAAAATTATTCAACCTATACGTTTTTCTAATGATTACTTAATGGAAGAAGGTAACAATGAATAATGGAATAATTAACTATCCTACTATCCCTACAGATGTTGTAGTACATTTGGGAGCACCTAATGAAGCAGCAAAAAATATAACAGTACCTTTTGTAGATTACATAAAAAATGTAGCATCAAGCGAAATATATCCAACATGGCCTGATGCTGCAATAGAAGCTAATATACTAGCAGAAATATCATTTGCTCTTAATAGAATCTATAATGAATGGTATCCTAGCAAGGGATATATGTTTGATATAACCTCATTACCAGCATATGATCAAACTTATACTGAAGATAGAGAAATATTTGATGTTATTTCTAAAAAAGTTGATGATATTTTTAATAATTATATTTATAGAAGAGGTCAGATTCAACCACTTAACGCTATTTATTGTGATGGAAGAGTAACTACATGTGATGGACTACTACAATGGAAAAGTGCAACCTTAGCAAGGCAAAATAAAACACCCATAGAAATATTAAGATATTTTTATGGAGATGATATTGAAATATTTCAAGATGCACCAACTGGCGAACAAGTAGGAGTATATCCAGGTTATCCAATAGAAATGGGAAATGCTGGTGATAAAGTACGAGTAATTCAACGAGAACTAAATAGAATATCCAATAATTATCCTGCCATTCCTAAAATTCCTAGAGTTAATGGTACGTTTGGAGTATATACAGAAAATGCTGTTAAAAAATTTCAAGAGATTTTTAACTTATCTCCTACAGGAATTGTTGATTATGCAACTTGGTATAAGATTAAATATATATATAATGCTGTGAAAAGAGTAAATGACATTTATTCAGAAGGTATTTTAGAAGAAGAAGCAGTATTTGACTATGGTAATGAATTGAAATACTCTGATACCGGTTTAGGAGTAAGAGTACTTCACTATGTATTAGAAGCCTTAGCGTTTTTTGATCCTGATATACCAACATTACCACTTACTGGTGTTTATAATGATAATACTAAACAGATGGTTTTAGCATTCCAAAATAAGTATGACTTACCAGCTACTGGAGTTGTTGATGCTGATACATGGCAGAAAATGGTTAATGCTTATAAGACTTTAATAAAGAATATTCCTAAAGAATATGTTAAATATTCAGATGAATTTTTCCAAGGTCGATTATTAGCATTAGGTATGTTTGGAGAAGACGTTGAAATAATACAAAGATTTTTATTAGAAATATGTAGAAAATTTGGCAATATACCAGGTGTAAGAGTAAATGGTATATTTGATGATCTTATGGAAAGATCAGTTATGAAGATTCAATCTATTTCTGATTTGCCTATAACTGGAGTAATTGATCCTGTTACTTGGTATAATATTGTTGAATATTCTAAAAAATAAAAGATACACTTTTTATCAAGTGTACCTTTTTAGTTTTATTTAAATAAATTAACTATTCTATCCCAAAGAGATTCTTTTTTTGTTTCTTTAGTTGTATCTTTTTTGGGAGTAGGTGCTTTTACTGAATCAACTACCATTACAAATTTAGTAGAAGTATCAATATTTTTGTTACTATCATCAAAAGAGTTATAATTATTGCTTAAATTTACTAATGCTTCTAATCTAGAAGTTGTCTTTTTTAAATTATTATTTACAATTCCTGATACTTTATTAATTCCTTCATCATTAAATTTAGTAATGCCTTCATTTAAGTAAGCAATTCCTTCGTTAAGTGCTTCAACACCAGCAACTAAGTCGGAACTTTTTTCGTTCATAGCAGAAACACCTTCTGTAACTTTAGTCATATTTTCTTCCAAATAAGATGTTTTACCTTTTACATATTCTAGTGTTTTAATTAAATCATTAATTGATTTAGAAGTACTTTCAAATGTTTTTAATGATTCTTCTAAAGCACTGTTGTTAGCTTGTAATAATTGAATTAAAGAAGTAGTGCTTTCATAAGAAGTCTTTATATTTTGTAATTCTTTATTATCTTTTAACTCATCTAGGGTTTTATCCTTTAAATTGTTTTCAATATATATATCTTTAATTGAACTTATTTGAGTTGTAAGAGTATTAATAGTAGTCGTATTTTTTAGCATTAACTCTTTCATTTGATTAATTTTTAGGATATTCTCTTCGCTTGTTTCAATAGCTTTGATTTCATATAAGTTAGTTAATACTTCGCCAATTCCATCATCTAGTGCAATACTACCTTCATTAATTAGTTTCATGTTTTCATCTAAATATTTTAATTTTTCTGAAAGAAGAGCTACATTACTGTTTAGTAGGTTACTACCATCTAATAAATCTTTGCTTCCTTTTTCTATTTCATCGATAGAAGATTGTAATTTATCTACAGATGCATAAACTGTATTTATTTTGTTAAAAATGTTTAAATCTGTTGATTCAATTAATTTTGGAGTAGCTACAGAATAGATACTTCCTAATTCAAACTTCTTAGTGTCATAAGTTATTGTTATAGTATCCATATTTTTTAATTTATTTGTCTTTAGACTTTCATATAATCCAGGAGCAGCAATACCTACTATAATATTACTACTACCATTATTTAATACTTTACCGTTTTCTACAGTGATATTACTGTTATTTTCATTATTAATAATTGTACCTGCTGTAATAACAAAAGGTGTGTACATTTCTTCTTTTAAACCGTTAATACTTACTGTATGTTTATCTAAATTTGTATATTTTAATTTTAAAGTAACTTTACCAGATTTACCAATTATATCTTTTAATGCTAATTCTTCACCATTTAAACTGTAAGTTATTTTTAGTTTAATAGGTAGTTCTTTATCAGTTTGGCCTTGGTAAAAAATATCTTCACCTTTAGCATTCCATGTTAAGTAGTTATCATTTGTAGAGAACGTGTTATCATTATTAATATTTAATATATTTTTTAATGTAGAGGTATCTTCAATTGATTCTAATTGTTCGTTGTTAATTAAGTGTTCATTAACAAGAAGATATTTATTAGAACCATCACTATTTAATTTTGCATATACAGTTTCATCTTTACTTAATGCATAAACAGGTAATGATGAAATTCCAATAGTTAAAATCATAAGTATTGTTGCTACTTTATAACTTTTCTTTTTCATTTTTTTCAACTCCTTCATACCATATGTTGTTTTACATATGATTTTATCAAAAATTATTAATATAGATGGTAGTACGGTTAATACTACTATCATACTTATAACGGCTCCTCTTGATATTAGGGTACATAGTGAACCAACCATTTCTAGTTTAGAATATAACCCAACTCCAAAGGTTGCTGCAAAGAAACACATACCACTAACAAATATTGAATTAGCACAATAATTAGTAGCTTTTAACATTGCATCTTTACTAGATAATCCATTTTTTCTGTTTTTTAAGTAAGTTGTAGTCATTAATATAGCATAATCAATTGTAGCTCCTAATTGAATTGTACCTAATACTATAGGAGCAACAAATGGCAATATATCACCACTAAAGTATGATATAGACATATTAATAAATATTGCAAATTCTATAGTACCTATTAAAAGAAGTGGTAGTGTATATGATCTTAGTACAATTAACATTATTATTAAGATACATACTATTGATGAACCATTAACATTATTAAAATCGGTATCACTTGTAGTAATTAAATCTTTGGTTAATGGACCTTCACCTGCCAAAATTGCATTAGAGTCATATTTTTTGATTATCTTGTTAACTTCTGTTATTTGTTCATTTAATTCATCGGTTGCTATATCGTATTCAGAATTAATTAATATCATTTGATATTTATCACTTTCAAAAGTATTTAGAACTTCTTTTGGTAACATCTCATCAGTTATTCCTAAATTTTTAAGTGATGTGAAAGAAAGAGTTAAGTCAATTCCATCTATATTGTTTATCTCATTAATCATATTTTGAACTTCTTCAGATTTAATATTTTTATCTATTAATACTATTTCAGAAGATACTATATTAAATTTTTCTTTTAATTCATTGTTTGCAACAATGCTATCCAAAGTTCTAGGAAGAGATTCATCAATTTTGTAATATACATCAACTTTAGAATAACCTAAATAAGCAGGTATTAATAGTATTAGGAAAATAATAAATATTGCTATATGATGTTTAATAACAAAACTGTTTAATTTATCAAATTTTATAGTTAAGCTACGGTGTTTAGTCTTTTCAATTGCTTTATCAAATATAAGTAATAGGCTAGGGAACAATGTTAATACACAAACTATTCCAAGTAATACACCTTTTGCCATAACTAAGCCTAAATCTTTTCCTAGAGTTAAATTCATAGTACATAGAACTAAGAATCCTGCAATTGTAGTAAGAGCACTTCCTGTTACTGAGGAGAATGTTTCACTAATTGCTTCGCTCATAGCTTCTTCTATATCACTAAATTTTTTCTTTTTATCTTCATATGAATGATATAAGAAGATAGAGAAGTCAGTTGTAACACCTAGTTGTAATACTGCAACTAGTGCTTTTGTAATATAAGATATTTCACCAAATATTACGTTGCTTCCTAAGTTAAATATAATTGCTGCACCTATGTTGCCTAGTAGAATAATAGGAACTAAGTATGAATCTAATGATAACTCAAGAACTGTTATACAGAAGATGACAGCAATTACTACATATATTGTTATTTCTTTTTCAGATAGATTCATGGTATCTAGTACCATTGCACTCATACCACTGATTTTACATGAATCTTTTGTTATACTTTTCATTTCATCAATTGCATTAAGTGTTGATTCTGATGAAGTACCATCTTTAAAAGTAATAAACATTAAGGTAGACTCATCTTTTTTAATTTTTTGAATAATGTCATTAGGAAGCATATCTAATGGTATAGTAGTACCTGTTAGATCGTAAGCTGTTATGACTTTATTAACACCATCTACTTCCTTAATTTTGTTTTCTAATTTTAATACATCTTTAGCATTCATATTATCAATGATGGTAATGGAAAACGCTCCCATATTAAAATCATTTGTTAGTATTTTTTGACCTTTAACAGTGTCGATGTCTTCTGGCAAATATACTAAAATATCATAGTTAATTTTTGTAGCTTTAATTCCAAAAACGGATAATATTAGTAGAATTATTGATATAGTAAACACAGCTACTTTATGTTTACAAATAAAATCACCAAATTTTTTCACTTTTAACCTCCATTCGACATAGTATTTTATTAAATAAAAAATAAAAATACATCAACATATCAAAAGGAATGTATGTTAACCAACATTTTTCAAAAATTGTATCAATAAATAAACAACATTTAGTTTGTTATCTTTACATCTGTATAGATTTTGAAATATAATGTTGCTAGGTGATTTTATGAATAATAATAAAAAAGACTTAAGGGTTGCAAAAACACAAAAGTATTTATATGATGCATTAGTAAATTTAATGAAAGATAGACCTTTTGAAGAAATAAAGGTATCAGATATTTGCAATGAAGCTATGATAAATAGATCAACTTTTTATGCTCATTATAATGATAAGTATGAACTTTTAGCCGATTATATTAAGGATTTGAAGGAGTCTTTAACAAAAGAATTAGCTAAAAATAAAAATATTTCCAATACGAAGGAATATTATTTGGAAATGATTAGATTGTTGCTAAACCATATTGAAGATAAGAAAGATACCTATATCGAAGTAATGATTAATAATAAGAACAGTATTACTATGGATATTTTTTATGATGTAATTGATGCTGATATTACTAAACGTATTAAAAACGATAGTGCTAACAAAGGAGAAATTCCAAGCGAAATATTAGCTAAATTTTATATAGGTGCTGTTTTTAATGTTAGTACGGAATGGTTAAAAAAAGATCGTAAGTATACAAGAGAAGATCTTCTTATGTACTTAGATCGTTTAATACCGGATGAACTAAATTTTTAATTATAATTTTTTATTACAAATTCTACTATATCATCAGTAGAATTTTTATTTATATATTTAGTTTGATTTTTTTTCATGTCTTTAACTGTATCTTTATTATTTAATAGAATATCTATATATTTAAGCGACAATTCATCACTTGTTGATATATATGCCATTTTTCTTTCTTCAAAAAAATTAGCATTATGGTTTTCACACCCTGGTATAGGATTAGTAAAGATAGTTGCTATATTTTTTACTGCTGTTTCTGTACTCGTTAATCCACCTGGTTTTGTTAGTATGATATCGGAAGCATCCATAAAAGTAGACACGACGTTAGTAAATCCTTTTATTATTACGTTGTCATTTTTGTATTTAGACTCTAATTTATTTTTCATATCTTTGTTATTTCCACAAATAATTATGACGTTAATTGTCGAATTATACTTTTCTAAGATTTTATCTACTGTACTTTCAATGTTACCAAATCCCATACTACCTGTCATTATTAGAATAGTTTTCTTTCTATTATTAATGTTTACAATTTTTCTTGCTGCAGGTTTAGATAATTTAGAACAAAATTTAGGAGAAATAGGTATACCAAATGGTAACAATTTATTTTTATCAATACCTTTATTTGTAAATTCGTTGATTAAATCTTTACTGGGAATTACAAAATAATCAGGATTTGTTTCTTCCCAGAAAGGAATGGAAGTATAGTCGGTTGCAACAGCAATAAAGTGAATATTTGGATCTTTCTTTTTAATACTTGTTAATATTTCAGCTGGATATAAGTGGGTTGCGATGGCAATATTAATATTGTTGTCTTCTATATATTGTTTTAGATTTTTGGCAAAGATTTTGTTTATTGCATATATAGGTGACTTTATTTTTAAAGTGCCATACATTTCAGCAAGTTTATAAGCACCTTTGAATAGGTTTGGATTATTATTAACAACATTTATATATAGATTATTTACTTTTTTGGAAAAAGATTCACTTGATAATTTGATTGGATCAAGCATTACCCATTCAATATTTTTTTCGGTTAGTTTTTCACCAACCGCTTTAGCAGCTGAATCGTGTCCACCACCAGTACTACAAGATAACAACAATACTTTCATATATTCACCTTCCTATGTTTATATTATAACATTTTTTCTTTTAAAGATAAGCACATTAATTAAATGATTAGATTTTGTATGCATAATATATGTTAGAAAGGAAGAAAAATATGGGATGTTTTGAAAATAATAGAAATGATGCAGAAAATTTGAATTTTAGAATAAGAAGGCCTAATTGCTGCTATGGCCCAACGGGCCCTAGAGGGGCAATTGGACCTACCGGTCCACAAGGCCCTGCAACTATTACTGTAGGTACTACTACAACAACTGAACCAGGGACTGATGCTACTGTTACAAATGGTGGAACAAGTCAAAATTCTATTTTAAATTTTACTATTCCACGTGGTGAGGTAGGTCCAACCGGAGCAACAGGTCCAACCGGAGCAACAGGTCCAACCGGAGCAACAGGTCCAACCGGAGCAACAGGTC